>CAZHRW010000137.1:0-2841 GCA_964535025.1 uncultured Planctomycetales bacterium | reverse complement strand
TGCGGCGGACGCCACGGAGGACACAAAGGGCACAAAGCCCAGAGAAACAACAACGACAGGGCAGGCCGCGCGGGTGCAGGTCAGAGGACCGCGGCACCAGGCGAGCGGCCTGCGACGCCGTGCAAACGGACACAACGTCGCCGGACCGACGGCGCCGGACCGTCCGCACCGCGCCGGGAGGAAGCCCCCGCGTCAAGCCGGGGACGATCCGTCCGCCGATCAACGCAGGGACCACCGACTCCGGCGGGCAATCCATCCGCGGAGACCTCACTGTTTGTTCCCTTCGCCGCCGACCGTGAACGGCAGGCGTGAGGCTTTGGGCTATAGGCTTTGGGGACGGCCAGGGCGACGAACGGCACACCCCGAGACCCGGGGCTTGAGGAACGTTTGCTTCGGCGCCGAATGGAGTGTACCTTTCAGCATGAAGACGTCGGTCTGACGTATCCGGTCTCGCTGCAGCCGGGCGTGCCTGGTGGGCGGCTTTGTGCTGTCGGGCACTCCCAGGGCAGCGCCGGAATCCTTCTCACAAGCGAGGATGTGCCGATGGTTCGGATCCATGGGTCGCGCGGTGTGTTTCATCTGCTCCTGGTGCTCTGCCTGGCCGGCGTTCCCACGGCCCGGGCCGGGTCGACGGTCTTCGCCCGCCTGGGAGAGTCTTCCACGATCATGGCCCAGGGCGATCAGATCGCCGACGAAAACTTCCCCATCCGCTCGCAGTGGCAGGCGACGATGGATGTGCGGGCCGGCGAGGCGGTGACGGCCCCACGGGTGGCCCTGGAGGCCCCGGGCGTGTTCGAGGAACTCGATCCGATCCCGACGTCGATCGAGCCGGGCCCGGTGTACATCTGGGATTACCCCCAACAGTCGCTGGCGGACGGCGGCACGCCGTTGTTCATCATCGCCGACGCGCCGCCGGCGGTCGCCCATCCCGGCCTGACGGTCGTGCGCAGCGTCGACACGCCGCTGCTGGACGGCGACAGCGTTCTGCAGACGATCGACTTTACCGTCCGGTTCACCGAGCCGGTGCCCGCCGGCGTCGACAACTTCTATGTCGGCATCGGGACCCCCGACTGGGACCAGGGGATGATCCAAGAGATCGTGGTGGCTCAGAACACCGTGGCCGGCTGGACGATCTGCTCCGACAGCCAGTGGGGCGAGGCGGCGTGGAGCGCGACGGCGATCAGCGTCGGCGTGGACTACCACTTCCAGGCGCAGATTCTCTGCACCAAGGATACGAGCTTCGCCGGACGCGATGTCTACCACAAGCCCCGCACCTTCGTGGGGTACCAGAATCTGTACTGCCCGCCCGACCACACCGGCACCTCGACCGTCATCGTTCACCCCCTCTCGGCGACCTGCACGTTCCAGGTCGCCGAGAACGTCACCTGGCAGCGCGACGTGATGTCGGACTCGCGGCACGTCGGCATGGACACCCTGTCGGTCGCCCTCGACGGCGAGCCCTTCGTCGCCGACTCGGTCGACCTGATCTTCGGCAACACCTATGACGGCGGCGGCACCCTCATCGGGCCCAGCCTCACCATCGACGCCGGCGGCCACAACATCGTCGCCGGATCGATCACCACCCCCACCGGCCGCACCTGGCCCGTGGCGGGCGAGTCCGACGGCAGCGGCTTCGGCTTCGACCTTGAAGCGTCGTCGCTTGCCGACCTGAGCGCGCTGGGCGTCGTGGCCGGCGACTACACGATCACGCTGGTCGGCCCGTCCGGGCAGACCCGCAGCGTGGTCCTCCACAGCGACCTTCAGACCCCCACGCAGATTCCCGCCATCACGCACCCCCTCGATGGGGCCCTGGACGTCGCCGCCGACGCGTCGATCACCTGGGACGCCGTGACCGATCCCCTGGTGGACATCCTTCATCTCGAGCTGGAGTCGGACGGCGAGTCGTGGTGGTTCGAGCAGATGCTCCCGCCGACGGCCACATCCTGTGCGCCGGGGCCGCTGCCGGCCGACACGGGCATGGACGCCTTTCTCGCGGTGGCCACGATGAACGAGGGCACCAGCCCCGAAGGGATCGACTGGATGGTCATCGGCTACCAGGCCCAGCACATCGGCTTCCGCGTGCGGGCCGACGGCCCGCACGGCGACGCCGACGGGGACGGCGACGTTGATCTCGACGACTTCGCCGTCCTCAAGCAGAACTTCGGCACCCCCAGCGGCGCCACGCCCGCGACAGGCGATTTCGACGCCGACGGCGACGTCGACCTCGACGACTTCGCCATCCTCAAGACGAACTTCGGCCAGTGATCCGACCCCGCCGCAACGGCGCAAACGGCCGGCTTGAGGCTTGAGACCCGAGGCTTGAGGAACGGCAACGGCTTTGCCACAAAGGGCACGAAGAGCAGAGACCGGACGGACGCGGGAGGGACGTGTTCGAACGACGCCCACGCAATCTTGCGTGGGCCGATGGCGCCGGCGGGTGCGGACATTCAAATTGATCTTTCCAGTGCGGCGCAACCGTGGGACTGTCGCACGGGGCGCGACGAAAGGAAGCCCCATGCGTGAGCATGGGGACGTCTTCGAAGGCACCGGGCCCTGCGAATGTCGTCCCTCCATCGCCTGCGCTTATCAGCGGGGCCTTTCTGCGGTGCGGCGGCGGATTGTATGCGACGTCCCCGGATTTGGAACGAAAGGAAGCCCCATGCGTAAGCATGGGGACGTGTTTGAACGCGCCGGGCCCTGCGAACGTCGTCCGGCCATCGCCTGCGCTTATCAGCGGGGCCGTTCTGCGGTGCGGCGGCGGATTGTATACGACGTCTCCGGAGCTCGGATTTCCTCCGGTGCGGCGCGAGCGTGGCGGCAGTCCCGCACGGGCCGGGACGA
>CAZHRW010000136.1:0-7597 GCA_964535025.1 uncultured Planctomycetales bacterium | reverse complement strand
AACGTTGCCGTTGAACTCCCGGAATCGTCTCGCTATAGTGCTCCGTTTTCATATACTTAGCGCCCCGGTTGATCCCATGGCCCAGACACAGTCAAATGGTTGTTCCGGCAAGTGCCCCACCTGCCCCCTCGCTGGCGAAACCAGCGATGAAGGTCTCCGCGGGTGGCAGCGCGCCCACCAGGTGGCCGCGGCCGAAGCCCCGCAGGGGTGGGCGTCGGTGGCCCACGGGGCCGCCGCGTTCGGCCTGCCGGTCGCCGGCGCCCTGGCCGGCGCGATGGCGGCCGGGACGGGCGAGATCCGCCGGTTCTTCGGGCTGATCATCGGGTTGATCGCCGGCACGGCGGTCGGCGTGGTCGCCAGCCGTCTGATGGGCCGGACCCGCCGGCCGGCCGAGGAGTGACCATGAGTCGAGCGACAATGCGCCACCGCCCCACAGGCACCTTCGCACGGGGCATCCATCCTCATGACTGGAAGGAACTGGCGGCCGAAGCCGCCATCGAGATCCTCGCGGCGCCGGCGGAGGTGACGATCCCGCTGGTCCAACACATCGGCGCGCCCAACCAGCCGACGGTCAAACCCCGCCAGGATGTGGCGGCCGGCGAGGGCGTCGGCGACAACGACGCCTTCGTCAGCGCCCCGGTCCACACGCCCATCGCCGGCAAGACGGCCGCGGGCGTCCGGGTGACGCTGCCCAACGGCCGCCACGTGGACGCGGTGCCCGTCAAGGCCGCCGGCGACCAGGTGAGCGATCAGGCCCTGTGGGACGATCTGTTCGGCGGCGACTGGCCCACCGACGGGTTCGACGGGCTCGACGCCGACACGATCATCACCCGCATCCGCGCCGGCGGACTGGTCGGCATGGGCGGGGCGGGCTTCCCGACGCACGTGAAGCTCAAGGCCAATCCCGACAAGCCCGTCGATACGCTGCTGGTCAACGGCAGCGAGTGCGAGCCGTACCTCACCGCCGACTACCGGCTGATGGTGGAGGCGCCCGCGCCGATCATCACCGGCAGCCTGCTGGCGGCGCGGGCCGCCGGCGCCGAGCGGATCGTCGTGAGCATCGAGGACAACAAGCCCGAGGCCGTCGCCCGCATCCGCCAGGCCGCCGACGGGACCGGCATCGAGGTGGTCGCGACGAGCACCAAGTACCCCATGGGCGGCGAGAAGCAGTTGATCATCGCCACGCTGGGCCGCGAGGTCCCCACCGGCGGGCTGCCGCTCGATTGCGGTGTGGTGGTCGTCAATGTCGGCACCGCCGCCGCGATTGCACGAGCGGTCCTCCGCGAGAAACCGCTGACGCACCGTGTCGTCACCGTCAGCGGTCGCGGCGTCCAGCGGCCGTGCAACCTGCTGGCGCCGGTCGGCATCAGCCACGGCGCCCTGATCGAGGCCGCCGGCGGGCTGACCGACCGGGCCGTTCGCGTCGTGTCGGGCGGGCCGATGATGGGCTTTGCGATCAATACGCTCGACACGCCGATCACCAAGGGCACCAGTGGTATCACGGTGCTGATCGACGAGGACATCCGGGCCGCCGAGGAGACGGCCTGCGTGCGGTGCGGGCGATGCGTGGACGTCTGCCCGCTGCACCTGGTGCCGACCAAGCTGGCCCAGGCGTCGCGCTACAAGGATTGGGATCTGGCGCGGCGGTATCACATCACCGCCTGCATGGAGTGCGGCTGCTGCGGCTTTGCCTGCCCGGCGAGCATCCCCCTGGTGCAGCTCATCCGGGCCGGCAAGGCCTCGATGCCCCGCGAGTAACCGCAGGAGAACGGGCGACCCACGCCGCCCACGGAACAACCTATGGCCCAAGACGCGACAACACCCCCCGACGACGCGGCCGCGGCGGCGCCGGCCCTGCACGTGGCGCCGAGCCCCCACTTCGGCACCACCGGGCGCTCGACCCGCTGGATGATGTACGATGTGGTTCTCGCCCTGCTGCCGGCGGTGGTCGTGGGCACCTACGTGTTCGGCCTCGATGCGCTCCGCGTGATCGCCATCACCATCGGTGCGTGCGTGGCCACCGAGTGGGTCTTCCTGACCCTCCGCCGTCGTCCCGTGACGTTGCTGGACGGCTCGGCGGTGGTGACGGGGCTGATCCTGGCGCTGTCGATGCCCTGGACGAGCCCCTGGTGGATGGCCGTCATCGCCGGGGCCGTGGCCATCGCGATCGGCAAGATGGTCTTCGGCGGGCTGGGCAACAACCTGTTCAACCCCGCCATGGTCGGCCGTGCGTTCGTGATGCTCGCCTTCACCACCGAGATGACCGCCTGGGGCACGCCGCCCAACGCGGTCGTCGTGGAGGGCATGACCGGCGCGACGGCGCTGGCCGGCAAGGCCGCCTACCCGTGGCTGCCGCTGCTGCTGGGCAACGTCGGCGGCTGCCTCGGGGAGACCAGCGCGTTGGCGCTGCTGCTGGGCGGGCTGTACCTGTGCCTGCGGCGGACGGCCGCCTGGCAGATCCCCGTCGGCGTGCTCGGCGGGGCGCTGGTGGTGGCGATGATCCAGTGGGGCGTTCACCCCGAGGCAACGATCGGGCCGGTCACGCACATGCTCGGCGGCGGGCTGGTCTTCGGGGCGTTCTTCATCGCCACCGATCCGGTCTCGTCGCCGGTGTCGGTGAAAGGGCGGTGGATCTTCGGCGTGGGCCTCGGCGTGCTGGTGATGCTGATCCGCCTGTTCGCCGGCTACCCGGAGGGCGTGATGTTCTCCGTGCTGATCATGAACAGCATCGTGCCCATCATCAACCGCTACACGATCCCCGTGCCGGTCGGGGGCAAGACCCAGGCGGCGGCGTGAGGGTCCACGGGTCGGGAGAAACCTGAAGATGATCGGTTACATTCGACAAGGCTGGCTGGTGTTGCTGCTGGGGCTGCTGTTCGGCGTGGCCCTGGCGGGCGTGAACGCCTGGCTGAGTCCCAGGATCGACGAGAACCAGCGCCAGGCCCGCCAGGCCGCGGCGGTCGCCGTGGTGCCCGGCGGCGAGCAGGCCGAGCAGGTCACGATGGACGACGGCACGGCGGTGTATCGCGTCACCGGCGACGGCGGCCGACTGGTCGGCTGGGGCATCCCCGCCAGCGGGCAGGGCTATGCCGACACGATCCGCCTGATCGTGGGCGTCAATGCCGATGCCACGCGCCTGACGGGCTTTCGCGTGATCTATAACCAGGAGACGCCGGGGCTGGGCAACAAGATCACCGGTGAGGCGTTTACCCGCCGCTTCGAGAACAAGGACGCCTCCGCCCATCTCCAGGCCGTCCAGGAGCCGAAGGAGGACGATGAGGTCCAGGCCCTCACCGGCGCGACGATCTCCTCTCAGGCGGTCGCCGACATCATCTACGCACAGTTGAACGAGACGGACCTGCTGAACGAACTGCGCCGGCAGGCCGGCGGCGTCCCGTCCGCCCCGCAGCCGGACGGCATGACCTCCGCCTCGCAGCCCGCCCGGGAGGACTGATCACCACCATGGCTACACCCCCCCCCACAGCGACGGAACGATTGATCAACGGCATCCTGCCGGAGAACCCCGTGTACCGCCAGTTGCTGGCGATGTGCCCGACGCTGGCGATCACCTCCACCGTGCCCCAGGCGATCACCATGGCCGGCGCGACGGCGTTCGTGCTCGTCTGCGCGAACGTCATCACGTCGATGCTGCGGACCCTCCTGCAGCCGCACCTGCGGATCCTGGTGTTCACCGTCACGATCGCCGCGTTCGTGACGATCGCCGACCGGGCCCTCGCGGCGTTCCTGCCGGAGATGAGCGCGAATCTCGGCCCGTATGTCCCGCTGATCATCGTCAACTGCATGATCATCGCCCGCTGCGAGGTCGTCGGGAGCAAGCAGGGCGTCGGCGTGGCCTTCTTCGACGCGGTCGGCCAGGGCACGGGCTTTCTCGCGGCGCTGCTGAGCATCTCGATCATCCGCGAGATCCTCGGCTACGGCACGATCGGCCAGGGGTGGATCGGCACCGACGGGTGGCGGATTCTGCCGGAGAGCTTCCCCACCTGGAACCTCATGGTGTTGCCGCCCGGGGCGTTCTTCACGCTGGGGATCCTGCTGGGGGTCGCCAATTGGATCACACGGGCCGTGGCCCGGCGCCGCGTCGCGGCCGGCACCGCCGCCGAGGCCGCCTGAGGAGGACAGTGAGATGATGGGACAGCTTGCCGCCGACATCACCGTATCGAAGATCCTCCTGGTGATCATTTCCACGGCGTTGATCAACAACTTCGTGCTGCACTACTTCGTGGGGATCTGCCCGTTCATCGGCGTGTCGCGACGACTGGACACCGCCTTCGGCATGGGCATGGCGGTGACGTTCGTCATGTCGATCGCGGCGATCCTGACCAAGACGATCACCTACTTCGTTACCGGCAACGCCAACGTCGAGGGCGGCGCCGTCGGCGTGCTGACGGGCGTGGACCTGAGCTTCCTGAATTACGTGGTGTTCATTCTGGTGATCGCCGGGGCGGTCCAGTTCGTAGAAATGTACGTGCGGAAGTTCTTCCCGCCGCTGTACAAGGCGTTCGGGGTGTACCTGCCGCTGATCACGACCAACTGCGCGATCCTGTTCGCCTGCCTGCAGATCATGATGAAGGGCAAGGGCTTCGTGGAGACCCTCGCCTTCGCCATCGCCGGCGGGCTGGGCTTCACCATCGCCATCAGCATCATGGCGGGCATTCGCGAGGAGTTGGACTATGCCGACGTGCCCGAGCCGCTCAAGGGCGCGGGGATCACGCTGATCGTCGCGGGCATCCTGGCCCTGGCGTTCATGGGCTTCGGCGGCATGGTGCAGGCGTAGAGGCGGTTACGGCTTTGGAGATAGGATGACGACGCCATGACGATGATGATCATACTGGCAGCCGCGACGATGATCCTGCTGGCCCTGGCCTTTTCGCTGGTGCTGGGCTGGGCGAACGTGCGATTCCGCGTCGTGCAGGACCCGAGGATCGACCAGGTGGAAGCCGCCCTGCCCGGTGCCAACTGCGGCGGGTGCGGCTACGCGGGCTGCGCGGAGTTCGCCCGCGCCGTCGTCGCCGGGGAAGCGGCCCCGGACGGCTGCCCGGTCGGCGGGGCCGACACCGCGCAGGCCATCGCCGAGATCCTGGGCATCAGCGTCGACGACTCGGCGCCGTACCGCCCGGTCGTCCACTGCGCCGCCGATTACGACAACCGCCTGCAGCGGGCCGACTACCGCGGCGAGCCGACCTGCGCGGCCGCCAACGTCATCGGCGACGTGCAGGGCTGCGCCTACGGCTGCCTGGGCTTCGGCGACTGCGTGCGGGCGTGCGACTACGACGCCATCCACATCGTCAACGGCCTGGCGGTGGTCGACTACGAGAAGTGCGTCGGCTGCGGCGCCTGCGAGCGCGCCTGCCCGCGGCACATCATTTCCATGGTGCCCTTCAAGGCCGACCGGATGCTGGTCGTCGCCTGCTCGAACCACGATCCGGCCCGCCAGGTCCGCCAGGTGTGCAAGGTCGGCTGAATCGGCTGCGGCGCGTGCAAGCGGATGATGGACGTCTTCGCCATCGAGGACAACCTCGCCACGCTGAATTACGACAAGTACGAAAAGGACACGGACTTCTCCGAGGTGATGAACAAGTGCCCGGCCGGCGCCATGCTCTACGTCGGCAAGCCCACCGACGAAGACAAGGCCGCCGTCGCCGGCGAGCATCTGCCGGCCGTCGTGACCGACCAGTTCGAGACCACCGCCGACAAGGCCGACTGGCGCGGCTGACCCCGCCGGCCGTCACTCGGCCGACAGGTCGAGCTGGCCGCGGAGGTACGCGGCGAAGCCCGGCGTCTGGAGTACGCGGGCGTCGTCCTTGTCGCCGACGACCATCATCGCCTCGACGCCCCCCAGCGTCTCGAGGGTCGCCAGGCCCTCGGGCCCCAGCACGCTCAGCGCCGTTGCCCAGACGTCGGCGGTCGTGCAGTCGTCGGCGATGACCGTGACGGAGGGGGCCGTATCGACCGGCCGTCCGGTCCGCGGGTCGATGATGTGGCTGTAATGACGGCCGTCGATCACGCTGAAGCGCTGATAGTTGCCACTGGTGGCCACGGCCTTGTCGGTCACGGCCAGCGTGCCGGCGGTGCGGGTCTGCAGCGGCGTTGTCGCGAAGGGGTGGGTGATGCCGAGCCGCCAGGCGCCCTGGCGGGGTCCGGGCCCGAAGACGCGGACCTCGCCGCCGACCTCCACCAGGCCCGCGGCCATGCCCGCGTCGCGGAGGATGTCGATCACCCGGTCCACGGCGTAGCCCTTGGCGATGGCCCCCAGGTCGACCTCCAGCCCGTCGACCGCCTTGGTGGCCGTCCGCGTGGCCTCCTCCAGCGCGAGGCGCTGCCAGCCCGCCGTCGCCAGGGCCTCGGCGATCTGCTCATCCGTGGGCAGCGTGTCGGCTCTCCCGGCGGCGGTCCAGAGTTGGAAGACCCGCCGTGCGGTGGGGTCGAAGGCCCCGTCGGTCCGCTGGGTGTACGCCCGCGAGACCGCCAGCAAGTCGAACAGCTCCTCATCCAGTTCCACCGCTTCGCCGGCGCCGGCGCGGTTGAGACGGCCGACGTCGCTGTCGGGCCGGTACGCGCTCATGTGCCGGTTGATCCGCTCCAGCGCCGCGTAGCCGTCCCGGGCCGCCCGCTCGGCCTCGGCGTCGGTGGCGTCGCCGGGGACGATGAGGATCTTGAAGGGGATCGGCCCCATCGTGGTGCCGGTCATCTCCAGCTCGGCCGGCGAGTTCCACGTCAACTGCCACCGCGGCGGCGGCTGCCGGCGAGCGCGCTGGACCAGCGCCACGACGCCGGTCACCACGACCACCAACCCGAGCGCCAGGCGCAATCGGTCCATCGCTTTGCCGGTCATTCGCTGGCTCCAACTAGTTGCGGCGCCGCGGGGCGTGGTAGTCGGCCGTCACCGTACTGTGCATGCCGCCCCGGGGGCTGAACCGTCCGGTCACCACCATCTCACGCGGCTTTACTACGGCCACGAGATCGTCGAGGATCTGATTGACCACATCCTCGTAGAACACCCCCTCGTTGCGAAAGCTCTGGAAGTAGATCTTCAGGCTCTTCAGTTCGACGCAGCGGCTGCCGGGGACGTAAATGACGGTGATTTCGCCGTAGTCGGGCTGGCCCGTCACCGGGCAGACGCTGGTGTATTCCGGCTGGACGTGCTCGATCCGGTACGCCCGTTTGGGATGCGGGTTGGGGAAGGTTTCGAGCAGCGCCCGTCGTTCGTGCCTGGCCATCGCCGATCTCCTGGAGGAACAGGTCCGTATGCCGCGACCGCTCAGGGTACCACCGGGGCGGGTCGTTTTCCACGGCGGCGGTTTGTCGCCGCCGGCCGTGGCCGCTATGATACCGGCGTGAGCGACCTTCCCCCCGACGCTGTGGTCCTGGTGTCCGGTGGCCTCGACTCGGCCACGACGTTGGCCATCGCGACCGCAGGCGGTTACCGCTGTCATGCGTTGAGCTTCGATTACGGCCAGCGGCACCGGTTCGAGCTGGCGGCGGCCGAGCGGGTGGCCCGGCATCTGGGCGCCGCCGACCATCGGATCGTCACGCTGGACCTCTCGGCGTCCGGGGGGTTCGGCCATTCGGCCCTGAC
>CAZHRW010000135.1:0-3494 GCA_964535025.1 uncultured Planctomycetales bacterium | reverse complement strand
ATGATCCTGACGTCGCAGGCCCGTTCGAGATCCACCAGGGCTCTGTGGGCCGCGTCGGGCTCGGCCGCCCGAACGGCCCGCCGCCGCTGGTTGTAGAAGATGTCCCTTTAGTTCGTTCCGTTCATGCCGTTGGGGTTTACGATTGGGGCAGTTCGGCCAGGCGCGTATAAATGCCGCTCAGCGCGCCGTAACACTCGTCGAACAGGACCATCATCGGCAGTTAGCGCTGCCGGGCTTCCGGGTTGGGGCGGTGCGCGCACTCGACTTTGAGGAACCGGTCGATCACGTCGAAATCGGGGAACAGGCCCGACGCAATGCCCCCCAGCACGGCGGCACCCATCGACGTGGCCTCCTCCAGGTAGTTCGGCTTGCGGATTTCGAGGTTGTACACGTCGGCCATCATTTGGCGCCAGACGGACGACTGGGCCCCGCCGCCCACCACGGTCATGCCGTCGAACGTCGTGCTTTGGCGCAAGATGCCCAGGATGATCTCCAGGTTGTAGGTGATGCCTTCGAGCACCGCGCGCAGCAGGTCGGCCCGCTTGTGGGTAAGCGTCAGGCCTATGAAGGCGCCCTTGGCGTCGGGGTTCCAACGCGGCGAACGCTCACCCAGCAGGTAGGGGAGGAACAGCAGGCCGCGGGCCCCCGGCGGCGACTCCTCGATCTGCCGGTTGATCAACTCATAGGGGCTTATACCCTGTTCCTCGGCCAGCCGGGCCTCCAGGGTGCATACTTCGTTCTTCACCCAGGCCAGCGCCGCCCCGGCGGTTTGCATGGTGCCCGACGGCTGGAACAGGCCCGGTACGGCGTGTGCCCAGGTCATGGTTCGCATGGACTCGTCGTAGACGGGCTTTTCGACGGCCAGGGCGATCCAAGAGGAGGAGCCCAGGTAGTTGTACGCGATGCCCGGCTTCACGCAGCCCACGCCCACGCCGGCGCACACGCCGTCGCCTCCGCCGACGGCCACGGGCGTACCCTCGCGCAGGCCGGTGGCCTCGGCCGCCTCGCGCGTGACGGCGCCCAGCACGTCGGTCGACGGCTTCAGTTCGGGAAGCATGGCCCCGTCGACGCCCGCCGCGTCAATCACCCGTTCCGACCACCGATAGGTGTTCAGATCGAAAGCGTTCGTGCCGGAGGCATCGGAGTAGTCGGTGGCGAGGACGCCGGTCAGGAGGAAATTGACGTAGTCCTTGGCGTTGAGCATCTTGTGGGTGGCGCGGTACACCTCGGGCTCATGGTCCTTCAGCCAGGCGAGTTTCTCGATGGAATACGAGGGGCTGGCGCGGTGGCCGGTGATGCGGTAGAACTCGGCCGGTTCGACGCGCTGGAGGATGCGGTCGGTCTGCTCGGCGGCCCGCTGGTCGGCGTAGATGATCGACGGCCGCAACGGGCGGCCCTGGCCGTCGACGCACAGGCAGCCCATCATCTGCCCGCTCAGCGCCACGGCGCCGATTTCGCGCGGGTCGCGGCCGGCGAGCAGCTCCCGCGAGGAACGGCACACGGCCTGCCACCAATCGCCGGGCTGCTGCTCGGCCCAATTGGCGTTGAAATACCGCGTCTGGTAGGCTGACGTCCGGCTGTCGATCAACTTGCCGTCAACGTCGAACAGCGTGGCCTTGTTGCCGCTGGTGCCGAGGTCGTGGGCAAGGAGGTAGCGTTTTGCCACGGTAGGGTCCTTTCCGTCAGAAGGCCGAGGCGTCGATGGGCAGGCCCGAGCGGCGATTGCCGAGCCGGCGGTGCGTTTCGGGATCGATACTGTATGAAATGTGGCGGACGGAACCGTCGGCCATCGCAACATTCCAGCCGCTTGCATGGGCGCTGCCGAAACGCCAGGAGCAACTGAACGCCGCCTGATCCTGCCTCGGCGGCAGGTCGAGCCTGGTCCAGGCGTGCATGTCCCAGTCGTCGGCGGCCCAGCAGCTCTGATCGTCGCTGAAGTCTTCGCCGTCCAGGTACCGGTCGGGGTTGAGGTACTTCTCGCCGATCAGGTACGTGTTGCTGGTGCCGTCGCGAATGTGGGCAACGGTAATGGCGCTGCGCTGGTAGAATATACCCGTATTGGCCGACATGGACGCGAAGCCGGTCCCGACGGCGGCCTGGGCCGGGGTCGGGCCGGAGCCCCAGCCGACGATGACGTCGCCCCCGTTGCCCACGTAGTCGCTCCGCGCGTGCCTTTCCACGTTGTTCGCGTTGTGACACTGGAGGCTCGACGAACCCAGGCCGTAATCGGACAGGGTATACGATCGCTTTCGGGTGGCCTGCGCCCTTCGCCGGGTGGGGCAGTAGAAAGCGGCCACCGGCGTACTGCTCACCTCGGCCAGGAGGACGAGCTTTTCGGCGTCGGTCTTGCCCAGGCCGCGGTCGCGCAGGGCCTGCTGCTCCAGGTACGGCAGGAGGTTGTAGGCCCAACTGCCGGGCTGTCGCTGGCCGAAGCCCAGGTCGGGATCGCCCATCCAGGCCCAGCCGAACCCGCTGGTCGGAAAATGCTCGTGCGCCTCGTGGTGCTGGTGCGCGGCCAGCCCGATTTGCTTCAGGTTGTTCGCGCACTGTAGCCGTCGGGCCGCCTCCCGCGCGCTCTGGACGGCAGGCAGCAGAAGCGCGATGAGAATGCCGATGATCGTGATGACCACCAGGAGTTCCACCAAGGTCAAACCGTGTAGGGGCCGGCCTCGCGTGGATCCGTAAGCAGCGTTGTCCATGACAGTTCTTTCCTGCAACGCGGGCAATGGCTCCCGCACTTGACTCGTCTTCACGCAGCACGTCGATATCGGATTCGGCGAACACGCAGCCTGGGCGCCGGAGCGCCGGCCGGTTCGATTTCTAGCGCGCCGGCCCCTTGCGCCGCCTCCGCCATCCCAGCAACGCCAACCCGAGGCACGCCAACACGAACGACGACGGCTCCGGCACGCCGAAAAACCCCATTTCGGCGGCGCCGCGATACGCACTGTCTCCACCTTGGGCCTCCCAACGCACATACCGGGCAACCTGCTCCGGAAACACAAACGTCTCCAGCGTCGAGCCGGGACCGTCAGCGAAGTTGGTCGGAGAGAAATAGAAGGTGGCGTCGCCGCCGTCGAACGCGGGGTTGTCGCTGAAGGTGAGCGAAAAGCCGAATAGCGCGTCGTTGTTGTTGCCGCGCTGCGCGAACTCGAAGCCGAACAGGCTCACCGGGAAACCGAAGTCAAAATCGATGAATGACGTGCCCCCGCGGGCCGAGGAATACTCGCTGCCGAAGGCCCCGCTGTAGTCGCCGTCGAACACGTTCTCGGCCGCGTAGTTGAGGTTGTGCTCGCTGCCGCGGCCGATGATGGCCGGGTTCGGCAGGCGCGGCAGTAGGTCGACGGCGTAAAGGCGAATGTTGTCGAGGTCGTAGTCCGACGTGCCGCCCCCGGAACTGCAGGGCGATTGCGCCATGATGGGTAGTCTGGCATGATTGGGCAACGCCGCGTCGAGAAGAGCCACCACGGCATTCCGACGCAGCGGAGTCATGGAAG
>CAZHRW010000134.1:0-11491 GCA_964535025.1 uncultured Planctomycetales bacterium | reverse complement strand
CTCAACTGGTACTGCCAACCGTTGTAGCTGATCACGCCATCGGCCGGCAGGGCCGTGCCGCCGGTGACCTGGTCCTGGAACGCGTAGGTGCGACCGTTGCCCAGGCTGTTTTCCCCGAACGCGTTGATGACCATCCTCTTGCTGAGCCCCCAGTCCTCTTTAGGCGTGTACGACGCCGCCTCGGTCGCTTCGGCCTGGGAGATATACAAATCGTGATTATAGCCGCCGGAGAGATCCAGCGGAGTGACCGCGGCCTGCCCGCAGACCGCCAAGGCAACCAGGATGAGGGCGACGCTCCATGCGTGAACGCGTGTCATGACTTCCTCCTCCGAATTCTGACGTGTATTAAATCGCTACGTATTGTACTGCCTGCTCCCCAGTTGCGCCAAGAAGATTCCCCGACCAAGGGAAACGAAAAACCCAGGGCAGATGAACGTTACGACTCGGTGGCGAGGACGGCCGATCGGACGCTACAATGTCCCCTACCATCCGATGAGTGAGTCGCCCCATGCATGAAAGCCTCGACCCGACCCTCGCCGCGGCGCTGGCCGAGCCGCTCGGTCCGCCGCCGGTGCCGATCTTCGACATCCATATGCACTCCGGCACGCCGGCGGCGACGGCCGATTACGTCCGGGCCGCCCGCCTGTACGGCGTCGATCGGGCGTGCAACCTGCCGCTGGGGGGCGTATCGGAGGCGATGGCCGATCGCTTCGGGGAGTTCTTTCTGCCCTGCGCCTGGCCGCGACTCGACAAGACATCCGCCGACGCGATCGACTGGGACCACTTCCACAGCACCTGGATCGACGCGTTCGACCGCCTGCTGGACGCGGGGGTCCGCTACTTCAAATTCAAGTTCGTCCCGCCGGAAGGGGCGGCCGGGGGGCTATGGCTCGACGACGAGCGGATCGCCCCGCTGCTGGACCGCTGCGCCGCCGGCGGCATCCTCGTCCAGGTCCACGCCGCCCAGCCGGACTGCTGGTGGCCGAGCCGGTACGACCCGGCGGTCTGCGGGCCTAAGCAGGCCTACCTCGACCAGCTCGAGCGGGTTATGATCCACCACCCGACGCTGAAGGTGCTGTCGGTCCACATGGGCAGCAGCCCCGAGCACCTGGAGTACCTCGCCCGATTGATGGATACTTACGGGGGCTACCACGTCGACACCTCGGCCACCAAGTGGGTGGTGCGGGAGCTGTCGGCCAAGCCGGACGCGGCTCGGGCGGTCTTCTGCCACTACGCCGATCGCATCTGCTTCGGCTCGGACCTGGTGGTCCGCGACGGGCTGGACGCCACCTACTACACCAGCCGGTTCCACGTCCAGCGGATGATGTGGGAAACCGGCTGCCGCACCCGCTCGATGATCCGCGACCCCGATGCACCGGCCGACGGCCCGCACCTTCGCGGGCTGGCGCTGCCGGAGGATGTGCTCGTCAAGCTGTACCGCACGAACGCCGAGCGGCTTATGGGGACGGTATAGAGCCCGCTGTCATGCGCGGGTGACGAGGCCGCGGGGCGCCTTCGGGCTCATGCTCACGCATGGGGCGTGCTCCCGGGGGACGTCCGTGCCTGGAGCCTCCGGCGTGTCGTTCGCATTTTTTTCTTCCCGAACGGCTTGCAACCGGGCATGATCGTTGTAAGAAGGCCTGTTGCGTTTGCGTATACCCCTTAGATGATCTTTCACGGCGGCCGGTGGCCGCGGGAGCGAGGTTCCATGGCGGTACTGGCGATCAACGGCGGATCCAAGGTATTTGACGAGCCCATCCGGGCCAAGTGGCCCGAGTTCGATCAGCGGGATGAGGACTCGCTGCTGCAGGTCTTCCGCAGCGGCAACTGGTGGCGGGGCGGGACGGTCGAGAGCCAGGAGCTCAGCGCGTGCGGGCAGTTCGAGCGGTCGTTCGCGGCGCTGCACGGCGCCGAGCACGCCCTGGCGGTGTTCAACGGCACCGTCGCCGTCGAGTGCGCCCTGCGGGCGTGCGGGGTGGGGCCGGGCGACGAGGTGATCGTGCCGGCGCTGTCGTTCGTCGTGTCGGCCTCGGCGGCGCTGCCGCTGGCGGCGGTGCCGGTCTTCGCCGACGCCGACCCGGAGACCCTCCAGAGCGATCCCGACGCCATCGAGGCCGCGATCACACCACGGACGAAGGCGATCGTCATCGTCCACTTCGGCGGCTACCCGGCCGACCTCGACCGCATCACCGCCATCGCCGAGAAGCACAACCTGCCGCTCGTCGAGGATTCCGCCCACGCGCACGGCACGCAGTGGCGGGGCCGGGGCGTCGGCACGTATGGCGACTACGGCACGTTCAGCTTCCAGCAGTCCAAGTCGATTACCAGCGGCGAGGGCGGGATCATCCTCTGCAAGACGCTCGACCACCGCCGGCGGGCCTACCGCTACCACAACCTCGGCCGCCTGGAGAGCCAGGGGTTCTACGACTTCGAGCTGCTGTCGAGCAACCTGCGAATGACCGACCTGCAGGGCGCTCTGCTCAACTCGCAACTGGAGAAGTTCCCCCAGCAGATGGAACGGCGGATGAAGGCCGCCGCGTTCCTCTCGGCCGAGCTGCGCAAGATCGGCGGGGTCGACCCGCTGCCCGCCGACGAGCGGATCACCCGGCGCGGGTTCTACTACTATATTTTCAAGTACGACGCCGCGCAGTTCGGCGGGGTGCCCCGCGAAACGTTCCGCGAGGCCGTGGCCGCCGAGGGCGTGCCCGTCGGCAAGGCGTACGGCCGGTCGATCAACGAGTACCCGCTGTTCCGCAACCTGGAGATGCCCGCCGAGTACAAGCTGTCGCAGTACGCCAACGTCAAGATGCCCGTCTCCGAGGACGCCTGCGCCAACCGGATTTGCACGCTCGCCCACCAGTTGCTGCTGCAGGATCGTGACGTGCTGGGCAAGATGATCGAGGCCATCGCGAAGGTGAAGGCCAACATCGGCGAGTTGAAGACCTAGCCGCCGGCGGGCCGTTGGGAGGCGAACGATGAAGGTCCTGGCGTTCGGGGCACACCCCGATGACGTGGAGTTCCGCTGCTCGGGTACGCTGGCCCTGCTGGCCGACCGCGGGTGGGAGGTGGCCATCGCCACCGTCACCGGCGGGGGCGGCGGGTCGATGGAACAGCCCGCCGAGGCGATCCGGCGGATCCGCCTGGCCGAGGCCCAGGCGGCGGCCGAGCTGATCGGCGCCGCGTACGTCTACGCCGGCGGGATCGACATGGACGTGGACTTCCGCCACGAGCTGCGGGTCAAGGTCGTCCACGCCCTGCGGCAGGTCCGCCCGGACGTCGTGATCACCCTGCCGCCCGGCGATTACCACACCGATCACACCGAGACGTCCACGCTCGTGCGGGCGGGGTGTTTCTTCGCGCCGATCCCCAACTACCCTGAGCAGTCCCTCGAGCCGATCGCCCGGGTGCCCCGCCTGTACTACATGGGCGCCGAGACCGACTGGTACGGCCGTCCGTTCCCCGTGTCGTTCGTCGTGGACATCAGCGACAAGCGGCAGCTCAAGGAGCAAATGCTCGTCCGCCACGCCAGCCAGCGCGACTGGATCCGCGACCATCACCGCACGGACGACTATGTCGCCGCGCTGCACGCGCGGAGCGCGGCGATGGGCGCCCGCGTGGGGTTCGACGCCGGCGAGGGGTTCATCCAGCACCTCGGCGGCGGCTACCCCCACGACGATCCGATCGGCGAGGCCCTGGGCGACCGGGTGCGAAAGACCGACGAGATACTGCCGTTTCCGACGTAAGAGGACAGGAGCAATGCCATGAGTTCCGGTGCGGCCAACGAGACAATCGTGATGGGGATGGGCTGCGAGACCATCAACCCCCCGCGGGGCGTCCCGCTGGCGGGCTTCCCCGGCAGCCGGGAAAACACCGGCGGGGAACTGGACCTGTGCACCCGCGTCGCCGTCTTCGCCGAGGCGGCGCCAGAGACGCCGGCGGCGGCGATGGTCGTCCTGGACAATCTCGGGGCGGGCCCCGACGTGGTCGCCCGGATCCGCGGCGCCGTCGCCGAGGCCGTCGACGGCCTGCCGGTGGCGTCGATCCTGGTCGCGGCGACGCACACGCATTCGGCGCCCAGCCTCCGGGCCTTCGGCGGCAAGACCCCCGGCAAGGCACCCGAGGTGAACGCCGACTACATCGCCCAGATCGTCGACGCCTCCGCCCGTGCCGCGGCGGCCGCGTGGAACGCACGCAAGACGGTACGCCTCCGCCTCGGGCGCGGCCAGGCGCCGGATCTGCACCACAACCGCCGGGTCGTCGACGCCGAGGGCAAGGCCACCAATGAATGGCTCGACCCCAACCGCACGCACAGTGGCTACACGAATCCCGCCGTCCCCTTCGTCGTGTTCACCGACGCCGAAACGGGCGCCGCGGCCGGGATGATCGTCTCGTACGGCTGTCACCCGGTCACCCGCGGGCCCGGCAGCACGCTGACCAGCCCGGACTACCCGGGCTACTTCGTCCGCGCCCTGGAGGCCGCGACCGGCGCGCCGGTGGTGATCCACGTGACCGGCGCCGGCGCCGACATCAACCCCCGCAGCGCCCTGCGGGACGACCACACGGGCGCCCAGGAAGTGGGCGAGGCGCTCAGCCAGGCCGTCCTGGCGGCGATGGACGACAGCTCGGCGGCCCCGGCGTCGCCGATCCGGTCGGCCTCGTCGGTGCTGGAGTTGAAGCTCGGCCCCAACGCCCGGGCCAACTACTCCAACCGGGCCGTCGACACCACCGACGGCAAGACGCTCACCACCGAGGTCCAGGCCCTCCGCCTGGGCGATTGCGTGTTCGTGACGGCCCCCGGTGAGCTGTTCAGCGAGATCGGGCTGCAGATGGAACAGGCCTGCGGCCTGCCCCTGCCGATCGTCATCAGCCAGGGCAACGACTACCTCGGCTACCTGTTCACCGACAAGGCCTTCGCCGAGGGCGGCTACGAGCCCCGCAACGCCATCAGCGAGACCATCGAGAAGCCCCTCGTCGCCGCCGCGGCCAAGGCGATGGAGGCGACACTTTCCTAGACCGGTTCGACGTCCGAAAAAAGCACCGCCGTGCGGCCTGGAGGTCGCACGGCGGTGCTGTGCTGTGGGCGGGACGTTGGTCCTAGAACATCCCTTCGAAGTTCAGTTTCAGGATGGCGAAGTCGTCGAGGTCGACGTCCCCGTCGCCGTCGAAATCGCCCTGCTCCCAGGTGGCCCCGTCGGAGATCCCGAAGTTGTTCTTCAGGAGCCCGAAGTCGCCCCAGGTGACCGCCCCGTTGCCGTCGGCGTCGCCCGGGATGGTGCGGACGGCTCGCAGTGTGACGCCGAACTCCGTCTGATCCACTTCCAGGATCACCCCGCCGCCCACGCTCAGCCCGGTGATCTCGGCGAACTCGTGGGTGACCTCCTGGGCGGTGATGATCGGGAAGACGTCCCCGGCGGCGGGCTGATAGCCATCGACAACGGAAATGTTCAGGTCGCCGCCCAGGACCACGCGGCCGGCCACCTCGACGGCGTCGAACTCGCCGTCGCCGGTGCCGCCCAGTTCGATCTCCATGATCGAGGAGGGGTACAGGAAGTAGTCGCCCGCGACGGTGAGCTTGCCGGTGGGCGAATCGGGTTCCCCGGCGCCGGCGACGGGCTCATTGTCCAGGCCGCCCAGCGGCTCGGGCGTCGGGCGACGGCCGCCGAGGATCCCGGAGACGGGGGGCGGCGAGGTCAGCGTCTGGGGCACGTCGCCGGGATGGAGCTGGCCGCGCATGCGGACGTCGCCGACCAGGAGGCCGTTGCCGGACAGGTAGCTGATCATGCTGACGTCGGTCATGGAACCCTGGACGACGCCGCCGTTGGCCACGTGCAGGGCGCCGACGCCCTCCTTGCCGACATAGATCTCGCGCTGGCTGTCGAACCGCGAGCCGTCGCCGTCGACGATGAGGTTCCCGCGGCCATACTTGTGGGTGCCCATGTAGCCGTTGCGACAGGTCATGACGGCGCCGTTGCGGATCTCCAGCGTGCCGTTGCCGTAGTAGCCGACGAATATCGGATCGCTGCGGGTGACCGACTCGGCCGGCCCGTCGAGGACCTTCGTCTCAGCGGTGTTGGTCTCCCAGGCGACGAACATGCTCATGTCGTTGGGCTGGCCCTTGCGCTGGGCGAGCATCCACCAGTAGATCGCCGGTTCGGATGCGCGGACGCTCGCGCCGGTGTCATGACCGACGCCGGCATACGTGGTGATCAGCGGATCGCCGCCGTAGGCCGCCTGAGCCTGGAGATCTTCGTACGTCGCCGTGCTCAGCGACGGGCTGTCGTTGGCGCCGCAGAAGGCCCACATCGCCACGCTGGCGCGGTGGGTCGCCCTCTGGACGCTGTCCTGGTTCCAGTACAGCGACCCGGCGAAGGGGCAGCCGGCGGTGATGCGGTCGGGCGCGTCGCTGGCCCAACTGAAGATGCCGACGGCGCCGAGGCTCCAGCCGGTGACATAGATGCGGTCCAGGTCGATCTCGTAGCCCCGGTTGCCGATCAGCTCGTCCTCGATCAGCTCCCACAGCGCGTCCGTGGCCGAGTAGCCCCAGTCCCAACTGCCGGTCGTCTGGGGCACGATGAGGAATCCGGGCGTCTCGGCGCTGCTGACGACGGCCCTCAGCGCCGAGGCGTTGGGGTGGCCGGACGGGCCGCTGTTGTCGGTGCCGCAGTTGCCCGAGCTGTGCAGGTAGATGAACAGCGGCAGCGGGTCGGACGTGGCCGGGTCGTAGCCGTCGGGCACGTAAATCCAGTAGGGCAACCCGGGTGGCGTGCCGGTGGCGTTGTAACCGTTGCTGGCCTCATAGTAGTGGCCGGTATAGCCGCCCTGGGCCGGCGCCGACAGCAGGACGGCGACGGCCAGGGCAAACAGGACAACGAGCGTGGCGTGACGTTTCATCGAATGGGTCCTCCTCGGGTCCAGGGGCATCCACCGCGCGGCCTCCGCGCGCCCCCTTACTATACCGCAGGGGGGCGGATTTGACAACCTCTTTTCTTTGCTACTGTTATGGCAATACGTCCGCGGGAGCCCCACGGGGGTCCACGCCGTATCTTTCGAGGGGAGAATCTGTTAGAGTGTTGGCTCGCGCAAGATCACAATCCGTCGCCTCTTTGGAGAAACGGCCATGTCCTGCATTCGGGGAAAAACGATTTACACAGGAACCTCCGTCGTCACGGACGGCTTCGTCGCGTTCAACGGCTCGACGATCACCGGTGTGGGCGTCCGCCCGCGGGGGGAGGTGCTCGGGGAGTACGAGGTCATCACCCCGGCCTTCATCGACCCGCACTGCCACATCGGGATGCACCGCGCCGCCGAACCGGCCGCCGAGTCGGAGGCCAACGAGAAGATGGACCCCCTGCTGACGCTGCCCGACGCGCTGGACTCGGTCCAGATGGACGACGCGGCGTTCGGCGAGTCGATCGAGATGGGCGTGCTGTACTCCTGCGTCGTACCCGGCAGCGGCAACATCCTCGGCGGCCTGGCGGCGGTGATCCGCCACCACGCGCCCACCACCACCGACGCCCTGGTCGCCCGCGCCGGCGTCAAGTGCGCCTTCGGCTACAACCCCATGAGCACCGGCGGCTGGAAGGGCACCCGCCCCAGCACCCGCATGGGCGCCGCCGCCCTGCTGCGGGCCAGGCTCGACGAGGTCCGCCTCAAGATGGCCAAACACCGCCGCACCACCGGCAAGGCCAGACAGGACATCACCTTCACTGCCGCCGAGACGATTCTCCGCGACATCCTGCGGGGCCGCCGCCGGCTGCGCTGCCACGTCCACAAGATCGACGACATCGCCGCCCTCCTGCGGGTCGTCGACGAGTTCAAGCTCGCCGTCACCATCGAACACGCCGCCGACGTCCACGACGGGGCCATCTTCGCCGAGCTCAAGCGCCGGGGCATCCCCGTCATCTACGGGCCGGTCGATTCGTTCCCCTACAAGGTCGAGCTGCGCCACGCCTCGTGGCGGAACATCCGCCTGCTGATCGACGCCGGCGTCGCGTTCGGCCTGATGAGCGATCACCCCGTCACCCTGTCGCGCCACCTGCTGCTGCAGACCCGATGGTTCACGCGGGCCGGCCTGAGCAAGCAGCAGGCGATCGAGCTGATCACCCGACGCAACGCGGAGATCCTCGGCATCGACGACCGCCTCGGCACGCTGAAGCGGGGGCGATGGGCGTCCTTCGTCGCCTTCAACGGCGACCCGTTCGACATCACCCGCTACCCCGTGGCCGTCTGGGCAGAAGGACAACAGATCTACACCGCGTAGCGCGAAGGGAGACCGCGATGGTCGACATCGAGACCACCGAAACGACCCAGTACGGCCGTACGCGGATCAACCTCCGCGCCGGCGACGTCGAGGGCTTCATCATCCTGCCCGCCCAGGGCAAAAGCTCCGGCGCCCCGTGGCTGTGGTACGCCCCGTCGTTCATGCGGGAGCCCTACCCGCTGCCGAAGGACCTCCACGCATGGTACCTCCAGCCGGTGCTCGAGTCCGGCATCGCCGTGGCGGGCGTCGACGTGGGCGAGTCCTGGGGCAGTCCCGCCGGCCGGGCCGTCTATGCCCGCTTCCACGCGCTGGTCACCGACCGGTTCGGCCTCGACCGCCGCGCGTGCCTGATGCCCCAGAGCCGCGGGGGGCTCATGCACTACAACTGGGCCGCCGAGCACCCCGACTGCGTCCGCTGCATCGGGGCGATCTACCCGGTCTGCGACGTCACCCGCGCCGTTCGCCTGGCCAAGGTGGCCGCCGCGTACGGCCTGACGGACGAGCAGTTGCTCGCCGAGGCGGCCGATCACAACCCGATCGACCGTGTCGACCCGCTGGCCGAGCGGAAGGTCCCCATCCTCCACATTCACGGCGACCGGGACGAAGCCGTCCCCCTGGCGACCAACTCCAGGGCCCTCATCGACCGCTACCGCTCGCTCGGGGGCCCCGGCGAGTTGATCGTGATCGAGGGCAAGGGCCACGAGGAGATCCCCGCGTACTTCCGGAACGAGCGGATGCTCGAGTTCTATCTCACGCTCGGCGAGAGCCTGCAGCGGTGAGGGTCGGCGAACCGACAGGCGCGCCGCAAGGCTGCCCTTCACGAATCGCTTGACAGGCCCGTCGGCCGGGCGTACAGTGTGTCGCCGCGTGACGGGACGAGCCGCGTCGCGCGACATGGTGGCTGTAGCTCAGCTGGTCAGAGCACCTGGTTGTGGTCCAGGGGGTCGGGGGTTCGAATCCCCTCAGCCACCCGTAGGCGAGCCCGCGACCGTCGCGGGCTTTTCGCTGCGCACAGGAGAGAGCCCATGGCGAAGCTGCGAACCTTCATCTACACGACCGTGCTGGGCGGCGTGGTGGTGGTCCTGCCGGCGGTGGTGATGCTCTTCCTGATCCACTGGGCCGCCGGCCTGGTGGCCGGGTGGCTGTCGGTGGCGACCGAGCCGTTGACCCGGCACGCCCGGATCCACGAGGCGCTGGCCGTGGCGATCACCGTGGCGGGCCTGCTGGCGGGGTGTTTCCTCCTCGGGCTGGTCGTCCGCACCCGCATGGGCGGCTGGCTGTTCGCGTCGATCGAGCGCCACGGCCTCAAGCGGATCCCCGGCTATTCCCTGGTCAAGGAGACCGTCGCCCAACTGCTCGGCGGGGCCAGGTCGCCGTTTTCGCGGGTGGCCCTGGTGCGGCTGTTCAGCAACGACACGCTCGTAACGGCCTTCGTCACCGACGACACCCATCCCGACGGCTCGTGCACCGTGTTCGTGCCCACCGGGCCCAACCCCACCAGCGGGAACATCTACCACGTGCCCGGCCACTGCGTCCACATCATCGACGTGCCCGTCGAGGAGACCATGCGCTCGATCATCAGTTGCGGCGCCGGGTCCGGCAAGCTCATCGACGCCTACCGCCGCGCCAAGGCCCTCGACGCCCGCGGCGACGAGACGGCCGCCGAGTCCAACGCGCCCAAGCGGACGGCCGGCGAGCCCCTCGAAGCGAAGCTGTCGGATCACTTCTTCCCCTTCTATTGAGCCGGGCCCACAGCCGATCGCTGGACTTACGGCGGGGTTGGCCGTACGATGGGCGGCCGAATCGGAATCCCAACGGTAAGGAGACACACTATGGATGCGCGATGGATACTGCCTGTCTGGGGGATCGTGGCGGGGGCGATGGTGGGATGTGCGAGCCAGGCCGTCACGACCGCGGCCGATCAGGAGGTCAGGCCGCCGTCCGTCGTGTGGGACCGCGGGCCGCTGAGCGACCCGGACTTCTTCCCGATCATGGTCTGGGCGCAGGACCCGGCCCTGGCGCCGCAGTACAAGGCCTTGGGCGTCAATACCTACATGGCCCTCTGGCAGGGGCCGACCGACGCGCAGCTCGCCCAACTCCGCGAGCACGGGATGTACGCCATCTGCGCCCAGAACGAGGTGGGGCTGGCCCACCTGGACGACCCGACGATCCTCGCCTGGATGCACGGCGACGAGCCGGACAACCACAAGCCCAGCCACGACGGCCCGGTCCCGCTGGAGCCGCTGCTGGCCGATTACGTCAAGATGATCACCGCCGATCGCACCCGCCCGGTGGTGGTGAACTTCGGCCAGGGGGTCGCCAATGAGGACTTCCGCGGCCGCGCCCTGGACTACGATCGCTACCCGCTGTACGCCCACGCCGCCGACATCGTCTCGTACGACGTCTACCCGGTGGCGAACCTCAAGTACAGTGCCGTCGCCGCCGACGGCAGCCGTTCCACGGACATGCGCGACGACGGGGCCGACTACCTGTGGTATGTCGCCCGCGGGATCGACCGCCTGGCCCGGTGGACCGGCGGGAGCAAGCCGGTCTGGAACGTCCTGGAGTGCACCGCGATCAGCCACCCGGACGGCCACAAGGTCACGCCCCACCAGTTGCGCGCCGAGGTGTGGATGTCGCTGATCCACGGATCGACGGGCCTGTGCTGGTTCGTCCACGACTTCCGACCCGACCACCGCGACGCCGCGGCCCTGCTGAGCGACCCGGAGATGATGGAGGCCGTCGCCCAGGCCAACCATCAGGTGCTCGGCCTCGCGCCGGTGCTCAACAGCCCCACCCACACCGGTGTCGCCGAGGCGATCAGCACCGACCCCGAGGTCCCGGTCGACATCATGGTCAAGCGTCACGACGGGGCCCTGTACGTCTTCGCCGTCTGCATGCGGAACGCCCCCACCGACGCGACGTTCCTGGTTCGCGGCCTGCCGCGGCGGGCGGAGGTCGAGGTCCTCGACGAACAGCGGACCCTCACGGCCCGCGGCGGCGAGTTCGCCGACCACTTCGAGCCCTACGACGTCCACCTGTACCGCATCGCCCTGCCGTAACGGCGGCGACCATCGCACCACACCCCACGGGGCGGTCATCGCGGCCGCCCCGTTTGCCTGCGCCGCTGTCCGATCGGGTAGGCGGGGGTGATTGCTCACCCCCACCTCCCACACCACCGTGCGTACGGGTCCGTACACGGCGGTTCACAGGGAGTTCGCAAGGCGTCGA
>CAZHRW010000133.1:0-15250 GCA_964535025.1 uncultured Planctomycetales bacterium | reverse complement strand
GTCACCGGCGCCGCCGGCTTCATCGGCAGCCACCTCGTGGAGAAGCTCGTGGCGGACGGCTACGTCGTTCGGGCCTTTGTGCACTATAACGCTGCCGGCCAGTGGCACCATCTCGAAGCTCTGCCGGCCGAGGCGCTGGCGTCGGTCGAGGTCGTCGCCGGCGACATCGCCGACCCGTTCGCTGTCGACGAGGCGGTGCGGGGCTGCGACGCGGTGCTGCACCTGGCGGCGCTGATCGGCATTCCCTACTCCTACACGGCTCCGGCGGCCTACGTGAACACCAACGTCATCGGGACGCTCAACGTTCTGCAGGCCTGCCGTAAGCACGGCACGCGGCGGGTGGTGCACACGTCCACCAGCGAGGTGTACGGCACCGCACAATACGTGCCAATCGACGAGAAGCACCCCGTCGTCGGCCAGTCGCCGTACTCGGCGACGAAGATCGGCGCCGACAAGCTCGCCGAAAGCTTTTTCCGCAGTTTTGAACTGCCCGTCGTGACGATTCGGCCGTTCAACACGTTCGGCCCGCGGCAGAGCGCCCGCGCCGTCATCCCCACGATCATCACCCAGGCCCTCACCGGCGATCAGCTTCACCTGGGCAGCCTCGATCCCGTTCGTGACCTGACCTATGTCGAAGATACCGCCGCCGCGTTCGTCGCGGCCGTGACGGCCGAGGGCGTCGCGGGCGAAACGATCAACCTCGGCGTCGGCGGGGGCGTCACCATTGGGGATCTCGTCGAGCGTGTCGGCAAGTTGATGGGCAAGGCTCTCCGCGTCGTCACCGACGAGCGCCGGGTCCGCCCCGGCGCCAGCGAGGTGATGCGCCTGATCAGCAACAACGCCAAGGCCCGGCGCCTGCTGGGCTGGAGCCCGCAGGTCGACCTTGACGATGGGCTCCGACGGACCATCGACTACATGGTCGCCCACCTGCAGGATTACAAACCGGACTGTTACAACGTGTAAGAGGCAGCGCACTGTCATGGCCAACCGCACCGACCCCCAGGACATCGACGTCATCATCCTCGCCGGCGGCAAGGGCACGCGCTTGCGGCCGCTGACGGCCGTCTTCCCCAAGCCGCTGGTGCCGATCGGCGAACGACCCGTGCTGGACATCCTGCTGACCCGCCTGTCGCGCATGGGATTCCGACGGATCACCCTCTGCACCGGCTACCTCGAGGAACTGCTGCGGGCGGTACTTGGCGATGGCGGGAAGTACGGGCTCGAGATCCGCTACAACCATGAGGAGGCTCCCCTCGGCACCGCCGGTCCGCTGGCGCTGCTGGAGGACTTGACCGACACCTTCATGGTCATGAACGGCGACCTGCTGACCACGCTGGACTTCCGCCGGATGCTCGCCGACCACGCCGAGCACAACGCCGACGCGACGATCGCCGTCTACCGTCGAGAGGTGAAGATCGACTTCGGCGTGATCGACGGCGACGGGGACGGCGGTTTCGTCCGTTACCACGAAAAGCCCGAGTACCGCTTCGAGGTTTCCATGGGCGTCAACGTCCTGAATCGTTCGGTCCTGGCTCACATCCGCCCGGGCGACCACGCCGATATGCCCGACCTGATCACACGGACCCACGAGGCCGGCGGGCTCGTCCGCTGCTACCGCGAGGACTGTTACTGGCTGGACATCGGTCGGATGGAAGACTACGCCACCGCCCAGGAGCACTTCGCCGAGAACCAGGACCTTTTCCTGGGGGCCCCCGCGTGAGGGACACTGTTTGGATCACCGGGGCATGCGGCTTTTCGGGCCGTTGCATGATCGGCCACTTGGCCGCGCTGGCGGATCGTCCGCGGATTGTGGCGCTCGACTTGGCCGACGAGGGACCCGCCGGGGCGGACGCGTATTTCGCCGTCGATCTCAATGATGCCGAGCGCGTGGCCGATTTGGCCGGCTTCCAGCCGCCGCGCTGGGTGGTGCACCTGGCCGGCGCCATGCCGCCGGCGTCGGACGCGGCCTTGTGGCAGGGCAACGTTGGCGCCGCCGCCGGACTGCTGACGGGCCTGATGCGTGCGGACCTGGACCACGTGCGCCTCCTGTCGATCGGCTCAGCGGCGGAGTACCGCCTGGACGGAGGCGCCCCGATCGACGAAATGTGCCCGACGATCCCCGCCTCGGCGTATGGGCGGACCAAGTGGGTGCAGTCCAGCCTCGTCCTGGCCCACGCGACGGTGCCGCCGCTGCAGGCGATGGTTGCACGGCCGTTCAATCTGATCGGCCCGGGGCTGCCCGAGCGCCACGTCATCGGCGCAATCTGCAGGCAGCTTGCCGCTCCGGACGCCGCCGGCGAGTTGGTCCTGGGCAACGTAGCCTCGGCGCGGGACTTCATCGACGTCCGTGACGCCGTCGCCGCCTACTGGGCGATCGTCCGGGACGGCCGTGCGGGGGCCGTGTACAACGTTTGCTCGGGGCGCGCAGTGTCGATCGGCGAGCTCGTCGACCAGGCTGCCGCGCTGCTGGGCCGGACACTGACGGTGCGAAGCGACTCGGATCGGATCCGCCCCAACGATCCGCCGTGCGTGGTCGGCGACGCAGGTCGTCTCCGGTCGGAACTGGGCTGGCGCCCGGCCGTCTCGCTGAGCCGGTCGCTGGAAGACATGCTTGCGTGGAGCGGAGAGGCATGACGGAGCGCCCCAATATCTGTGCCGTTGGGCTTAAGTGTTATGACTTGTTCGCTGGCGCCGAGACCCCGCGCTACATCGGCGGGATCGAGACGCAACTGGTCCTACTGACCCGCGCCCTGGCGGCCGACGGCTGCGATGTGTCGCTGATCACCTACGATCACGGCCAGGCCGACCGCGTTGTCATCGACGGCGTGACTGTGGTCAAGGCATACCGCCCCGAGGCCGGGTTTCCGGTGACGCGGTTCTTCTATCCCCGCTGGACGCACCTGGCCCGGGCGATGCGACGGGCTGATGCGGATGTCTACTGGCAAATGGGCGCCGGGCTGGAGACCGGCCAGATCGCTCTGTGGTGCCGCCGGCACCGCCGGCGGTTCATTTTCGCGACCGCCTCCGACAGCGACTGCATGCGGGACCTGCCCCTGCTAGCGGGCCGTCGCGAGCGGTGGTTCTATCGCATGGGCCTTCGCCGCGCCGATCGGGTGATCTGCCAGACGGAAACGCAACAGATCATGCTCGAAGAGCACTTCGCCACCGCCGCGTCGGTCGTCCGCGGCTTCGCGGCTCCGCCCGCGGGCGGGCGGACCCGCTGGACGGGAGAACCCAACGGCACTATCCCGCGACTGCTGTGGGTCGGGCGGATCGCCCCTGAAAAACGCCCCGAACTGCTGCTGCGAGTCACCGAGCGGCTGCCGAACGTCGCCATCGACGTCGTCGGCGACGCCAATGCCGACAACGCCTGCGCCCGCGAGTTCCGCCGCCGCGCCGCCGCCTGCCCGTCGGTCGTCCTGCACGGCAAGGTCCCTGCCGCCCGCATGGAGACAATCTTTCGCGATGCCGCGGTGTTGATCTCGACCTCGGCGGTCGAAGGGTTCCCCGTGACGTTCATCGAGGCCTGGAGCCGCGGAATCCCAGTGGTGGCTACGGTGGATCCCGACGGCAGCATCATCCGCCACCAGCTGGGCTTGGTGGCCGCCGACGCTGACGATCTGGCCGACAAGGTTCGCGCGTTGCTGGCTGAGCCGGCGCAGTGGCGTGCCTGCTCGGCGCGGGCGTTGCAGCATTACGAAGCCACGCATACGGTCCAGGCGGCCTCGCGGGCATACCGGCGGCACTTCGACGAGGTTGTGAGTTAATATGACCAGCCAGGCGACCGTCCTTTCCGATCTTCCGACCCCGGTCCCACCGCCGGCGGCACAGCCGCTGCGTGTGGCGATGATGAGCCGCTACCCCGCGGATCCCGACCGCCCCAGCGGTGGGGTGGAAGCGGTGACGGTGGTGCTCGCCCGGGCGCTGGCCCAGCGGAAGGACCTCGACCTGCACGTCGTGACGCTGGAAGCCGGGCGGGCCGTCCCGGCCGTCCAATCCGACGGGGCGGTGACGATCCATCGCCTGCCCGGCTCGCGGTGGCCGCAGATCACCGATGTCCTCCTCGGACCCGGCCGCCGGCGCCTGCTGCGCTACCTGCGGGAGTTGAAGCCCGACCTGCTGCACTGTCACGAAACGTACGGCCTGGCCATGGGCGGGCGGGATTTGCCGCACGTGTTCACCGTGCACGGCTTCGACCACGCCAACGTGGCGGCCGATCTGGCCCCGCACTGGCGGCTGCGCCGCCGGCTGTGGCGCTGCGTGGAGCGATGGGGGTTGCGGCGTCAACAGCACGTGATCTCCATCACCCCCTATGTGCGCCGAATGATCGAAGGGCGGACCCGGGCGCTCATCCATGATATCGAGAACCCGGTCGATCCGTGCTTCTTCGAGCCGGAGCCGCGGCCGGAAGCCGGGCGAATCCTCTGCGTCGGCTGGATCAACGAACGCAAGAACACGCTTGGCTCGGTCAAGGCCCTGGCGGCGGTCGCCGAAACGGTTGGGCACGCGGAGTTGGTTCTGGCGGGCATCGAGCAGGACGCGGCCTATCGCCGGCGGGTCGAGCAGGCGATTGCCGAAGCGGGACTGGACGACCGCGTCACGTTCCTCGGCTACCTCAGCCACGCGGCCCTGCCGGCCGAGTTGGCCCGGGCGGAGGTCTTTCTTCTGCCGAGTCGTCAGGAGAACTCGCCGATGGCGATCGCCGAGGCAATGGCCGTCGGTGTGCCGGTCATTGCCGCGGACCGCTGCGGGATGCCCTACATGGTCGATGAGGGCCGCACGGGCTTTCTGGTCGATCCTGAAGACACGGCCATGATCGCCGACCGTCTCCGGCGCATCCTGACCGACGGCGAGCTCCGCACGAGCATGGCCCGGGCCGCCCGGCAGACGGCGCTGCAGCGCTGGCACCCCGACCGAATCGCCCGCCGTACCGTCGAGGTCTACCGGCGTGCGGCCGGACGATGAACACCGAGAGGGACGTGATGCGCGCCTTGTTTGCCAGAGTCTGCCTCACGATCGTCTATGGCGGCACGCTGTTGGTCAGTCGTGCGCTCAAGCGATTCGGCCGTGCGCCCTGGACCGCGACGGGGCGGATCGCGGTGACCGGGACGTTCCACAACCCCAACTGGTACCTCTCGCATGTCGGCCCGCTGGCCGGAAGCGGACGGGAGGTGCTGTTAGTGACCGACGAGCCGCTGCGGCCGCTGGTGAACGTGCGCTTCGCCTGTCCGCCGCGCTGGCTGCGCAGGATGTGCACCCGCGCGGGCGCCAAGATGCTCAAACTGATCGCCGTCGGCCGCCGATACCGCCCGGATCTGTTCATGGGCTATCACCTGTTTCCCGGCGCCGTGTCGGCGCTGCTGGCGGCGAGATTGTTCGGACGGCCGGCATGTTACCAGATGACGGCCGGGCCGCTGGAGTACCTGGGCGGGGGCTGGCAGGTCGAAAACGTTTTGTGCCGCTGCCTGCGGCGTCCCTCGCGCTGGGTGGAGCGGCTGGCCCTGGCGCTGACGCGGGAGTTCGATCTCGTGGTCGTGCGCGGCACGCAGGCGAGGGCCGCGTTGGTCGAGCACGGGCTCAACGGACAGGTGTCGATCATCACCGGCAGCGTCGATCCCGCCGGGCCGAGCGGCGCGGCGCGGGACTATGACCTGGTCTTCGTGGGTCGTCTCAGCGCCATCAAGCAACCCGGTCAGTTCGTCGAGGTCGTCGCCGCCGTCGCCCGCGAGGTGGCCGATGTCCGGGCTGTCGTGATTGGTGCCGGGCCGCTGCGGGATGAACTGGAGGCGCAGGCGGAGCGATTGGGCGTAACGGATAGGATCGCGTTTCTCGGCCGGCGGACGGACGTCGACGCGCTGCTGGCGCGGTCGCGGGTTTTCGTGCTGACGTCGAAGTGGGAGGGGCTGTCGATCGCCATGATCGAAGCGATGGCCGCCGGCGCGGTGCCCGTGGTCGCTGACGTCGGCGAGCTGGGCGACCTGGTCCGCAGCGATTGCAACGGCTACCTCGTGGCGCCGGGCGCCGTGGAGGCCTACGCCCGTCACGCGGTCCGGTTGCTGGGCGACCGTGACCGCTGGGCGCGGATGTCGGCCGAGGCGACCGCCACAGCGCTGCGGCACTGCGGGCGGGCCGCGATCGCCCGGCGCTGGCGGGATGAACTGGATGAACTGGTCGCCAGGACAGGGGGAGGGCAAGGAAGGGAACGTGAAGCCGGTTGACATACGCGATGCGGCCGACGTGGCTGTCTCGTCGGGGCACGCGGGCTATCCCGCCGACCCGCCGTACAGCCCCTCGGAAGCGTACCCGGAATACGCCTTCGGCCGCGCTGCCGACAAAGGCGACAATGCGGCCTACCGGGGTGTGCGGGAGGTCCTGCGCCTGCTGGGGCTGGATGCGGACCGCTACGGCACCGCGGGGTGGAATCCGCTGGCCGACCTGGTGGCGCCGGGCGGAACAATTGTCATCAAGCCGAACTTCGTCCGCGATTTCCGCGAGACTCATCCCGGCGACGACGATTGCCTGATCACGCACGGCGCCGTCCTTCGGGCGGTCGCCGATTACGCGCTGCTCGCCCTCGGCGGGCGGGGCCGCCTGGTCATCGCCGACGCGCCGCAAAACGATGCGGATTTCGCCCGGATCGTCGTAATGGCGGCTCTCCGCCCGCTGCAGGCGTTCTATCGGCGCGAGGCGGGTGTCGATGTCGAGGTGATCGACCTGCGGCCCGAACAGGCTCGGAAGATCGACGGGGTCATCGTCGGACACGACCCGCTGCCGGGCGACCCGGCCGGGTACGCGAAGGTGGATTTCGGTCGCGACTCGGCCTTCGCCGAGATCGGCGAACTGTGCGGCCGCCTGTACGGGGCCGAATACGACAAGGCCGAACTTCGCCTGCACCACCACGACGACATCCACGAGTACCTCATCAGCCGGACCGTGCTGGACGCCGACCTGGTGGTCGATGTGCCCAAGCTCAAGACGCACAAGAAGGCCGGCGTGACCGCGTGCATGAAGAACCTTGTCGGGATCAACGGCAACAAGAACTGGCTGCCGCACCATCGCGAGGGGATACCCGCCGAGGGCGGGGACGAGTTCCCCAGCGACTCGCTGCGGCGCCGCCTCGAACGCCCGGCCGTGGCGGCGTTCAAGTGGCTCTTCCCACGCCTGGGGCCGCTGCGGCGGATGGTGGCCGGGCCCGCCAAGGCGACGGGCAAGCGGATGTTCGGCGATACGAACGCCGGGACGATCCGTTCGGGCAACTGGTACGGCAACGACACCGTCTGGCGAATGGTGCACGATCTGAACCGCGCGCTGCTGTACGCCCAAACATCCGGTCGCCTGGCCGATGAGCCGTGCCGCCGTGTGCTGCATCTTGTCGACGCGATTGTCGCCGGCGAAGGGTACGGCCCGCTGGACGCGACGCCGCGGGTTCTGGGGCAGGTGCTGGGGGGGATGAATCCGGTGGCGATTGACTATGTCTGCGCGCACGTGCTGGGGTTCGATCCCGCAAGGATTCCCGTGCTGGAACGTGCGTGGTCGTACGACCGATGGCCGCTGGTCCGCTTTGCCGGCGATGACGTGCGCGTGGTCGGGCCGGACGGGACATCCCCGCCGGCGCGGCTGCGTCCCGAGCGGCCCTGTCAGCCGCCGCCGGGGTGGCGCGGCCATGTCGAGCAGGGGCGCGATGGCGGGCTGCCAACCGAGGCGGTTCCCTCGGCCGTTTCGTGATGAGGTGCCCATGAAGACGAGCGACCGCGTTTCCCGGGCCTGTGTCGAGTATTTCAGCGGCAAGGCCGGTCAGTGGAGCGAGCTGTACAAGCGCAAGGCCACGTTCCGCGACCGGATCGCCCTTTTCACCGGGGCGGTGGACCGGGGTGTGGAACGGGGCGGGCAGGTGTTGGACTTCGGCTGCGGGTCCGGGGACATCGCTGCCGCCCTGGCCCGAGACGGGTACCGCGTCGTGGGCGTCGATCCGGCGCCGGGGATGATCGCCGAGGCCGTCCGCCGGTACAACGACCGGCCGGGCGACGGCCCCGAGTTCGTTGTGGGTGACGAGGACCTGTTGGCCGAGTGGTCGCATCGCTTCGACGCTGTCGTGTGCTCCAGCGTGCTGGAATACGTCGATGATGACGCCCACCTCCTGAGCCGCCTGGCCGCGGTGCTGCGGCCGGGGGGGCTGCTGTTGTTTTCGGTGCCCCACGCCGGCAGCCTGACCGGTACGCTGGAGGATGCGCTGACGCACTTCAGTGCCTATATCCGCATGGACGGCCGCGGGCATCTGAAGCACTCCCGCCGGCGCTATGACGAAGACCGTATCGCACGACTGATGGCCCGGGCGGGCGTGCAGCGGATGCAATGTGTTCATTTCGAAGTCCCCCGTCTTGGCCGCGTGGGTGTGAAGCTTTCCAGGCTCAGGGCGTTCGGCGTCATGACCTTGATCGGCGCCCGCAAGGCGCCCCTGCCGGCCGAATCGCTCGCGGCCGACAGTCGCACCACGGCGCTGTCCCGTAAGAACCTCTGGGAGAAGCTCTCCCCCGGGGTGCGGCGTTGGGTGGGGGCTGTGGCACGACTGCTGCCGGAGTCGCTCGTGTTCGGCAAGGTCTTCTGCCGGCAGCGCGAGTGGCTCGACGACGCACAGTGGTGGTCGTCCTCGCGGATCCGGGCCTACCAGGCCGACCGGATCGAGGAGCTGATCGATCATGCCCGGCGGTTGGGATACCCGGATCTCCGCAAGTTTGACGACCTGGACGACCTCCGCCGGTGGCCCTGTATGACCGCCGACGATGTGCGGCAGAGGTTGCACAAGGTCGCGGCCGACCCGCGGCGGACCCGCCAGGCCGATTGCGTGGCGACAGGGGGCACGTCCGGGCGACCATTGAGCTTTCTGATCGACGCGTCCCGATCGCACCTGGAATACGCTTACCTGCTGGCCAGTTGGCGGCGCGCCGGCTATCAGCGGGGCATGCCCATGGCTGTTCTGCGCGGGCGGGTCGTCCGGCCGGACCGGTCAGGGCTGTACCACGAGTACGATCCGATGCTGCGTCATCATTACTACAGCAGCTTCCATATGAACGACGAGACCCTGGGCCGTTATCTCGAGCACATCGCCGGGATCGGCCCGTGCTTTCTTCATGTATATCCGTCGACCGTCCTGGCGCTCGGGCGGTTCATCCGCCGTACGGGGGTCGCGGCGCCGGGCAACGTCCGAGGTATTATCGCCGAGTCCGAGATCGTCTACCCCCAGCAGCGGCGGATGGTCGAGGAGGTTTTCGGCTGCCGTCTGTTCAGTTGCTACGGGCAGTCGGAGAAGGTCGTGCTGGCCTGCGGGTGCGAGCACAGCGACGACTACCACGTCTGGCCGACGTACGGGTATTTCGAACTGCTTGACGAGCAGGGCCGCCCCGTCACCGAGCCGGGCGAGCGGGGCGAGATCGTCGGCACCGGCTTCATCAATACCGTCATGCCCTTCATACGCTACCGCACCGGCGACTGGGCCACCTACGTCGGCGACCGCTGCGACGCCTGCGGGCGCCAGCATCCGGTCATCCGCGACATCCGCGGCCACCGCGTCCAGGAGACGCTCGTCGCCCGGGATGGGACGGAGATCAGTTGGACCGCCATCAACATGCACGACGACACGTTCGACCGCGTCCGGCAGTTCCAGTTCTACCAGGACACGCCGGGCAAGGCCGTGCTGCGGGCCGTCGTGGCCGACCGATTCGACGAGCAGGATCGCCGCCGTATCCTGGAGAATCTCGCCCGCAAGCTCGACGGGCAGATCGACCTGGTGTTCGAGTCGGTCGACGCGATCCAACTGACCGATCGCGGCAAGACCATCTACGTCGACCAGGCCATCGAGGGCCGCAGCCCGGTCGGACGGGAGGCGTGATGCAGTCGCTGGGATGGTACCTCCGGCGGCTCGGCACCATGTCGGCCGGTGAGATCGCCTGGCGGACCCGCGCATCGCTGCGCGATCAGGCCGACCGCCTGCTGCTGCCGGTGCGCCGTCGGCCGAGAGCCCTGACGGCGCTGCTAAATGGGACAACCGAGCCCCTCGAACCGGGTTTTCACGTGCCTGAGCCGTCCTGTCGCGACGAGGATCTGCCGGCGCTGCTGGCGCGGGCCGATCGCCTGGCCGCCCACCGCCTGGATCTGTTCGACCTCGACGACCAGCCGCTCGGCGATCCGATCGACTGGAACCGCGACTTCGCCAACAACATCGACGCGCCGCGCGGGTTCGCGACGAGCATCGACTACCGCGACGTCCGCATCGCCGGCGACTGCAAGTACGTCTGGGAGCCGAGCCGCCATCTGCAGTTTCCCGTTCTGGCCGGCGCGTATCGGCTGAGCGGCGAGCGCCGCTACGCCGAGGCGCTTGTGGGCCAACTGGTCAGTTGGCTCGACCAGTGCCCGTACGGCACCGGCATGCAGTGGCGCAGTCCGCTGGAACTGGCCATCCGTCTGATCAACTGGGTCTGGGCGCTCGACCTGATCGCTCCGGCGGGCCTGGTCACCGGCGAGCTGCGCGGACGCGTCCTGGACGCCGTCCAACGCCACCTGTGGGAGATCTCGCGGAAGTATTCACGCTATTCCTCCGCGAACAACCACACGATCGGCGAGGCCGCCGGCGTGTACGTGGCCGCCAGCTACTTCCGCGGCCTCAAGGGCGCCCGTCGCCGGCGCGACAGGAGCCGCGACCTGCTCTGCCGCGAGATCCTCGCCCAGACCTTCGCCGACGGGGGCACGCGGGAGCAGGCGACCGGATATCACCTGTTCGTGCTGCAGTTCGGCCTGCTGGCGGGCCTGGTGGGTCGCTGGACGGGCGATGCCTTCCCGACGGCGTACTGGGCGCGGCTGGAAAAGATGTGCGACTATCTCGCGGCCCTGGCCGGCGGCGGCGTCATGCCGATGATCGGCGACGCCGACGACGGCTGCGTCATGGACGCCGGCGGCGATCCGCGCAATCCCCGCCAGTGGCTGGCGGTCGCGGCGGTGCTTTTCGAGCGGGGCGACCTCAAGCGCCTGGCCGGCCAGGCCGTCCAGACCGTCGGGGGCCTGCTGGGTGAGGCGGGACAACAAGCGCTGGATGCTCTGGCGCCGGTCGCGGCCAAGCCGCTTTCCAGCCTCGCCCTGGCCGAGTCGGGCCTCTATCTCCTCCAAAATGGTGGGGTCGGCGAGGGGATCAGCGTCGTGTTCGACTGCGGCCCGCTGGGCATGGACCCTCTGGCCGCGCACGGTCACGCCGATGCGCTGAGCTTCACACTGCGGGCCTTCGGCGCCGATGTGCTGGTCGATCCGGGGACCTACGACTATTTCACGTACCGCCGCTGGCGGGATTACTTCCGCTCCACGGGCGCCCACAACACGATCGTCGTCGACGACGTCGACCAGTCGGAGATGCGAGGGCTGTTTCTGTGGGGTCGCACTGCCCGCGCCGAGTGCCTCTCCTGGCAGCCCGGCCCTGCCGGCGGCGCCGTCACCGGGCGCCACGACGGTTACACGCGCCTGGCGGACCCTGTCACGCACACGCGTACGCTGACGCTGGACGGCGGTGTCCTTCGGATCGAGGACGTGCTGGAGGCCGCCGGCGAGCACCACGTGCGGATGCCGCTCCACGTGGCCGAACACGCCCGTGCCGACCAGCTCGACATATCCACCTGGCGAATCGACGCCGGGGAGGCGCGGGTGACGGTCCGGATGGACCCTGCCCTGCGGACGTACGGCCTGCGTGGCAGTGAGGACCCCATCGGCGGATGGGTCTCCCGGGGCTACCACCGCAAAGCTGCCGGGTGCACCATTGTGGGCGAGGGGCGCACCTCCGGGCCGGTCACCCTTACCTGTACGATTCGCGTCGAACGGAGTAACGCCGAACGATGAACAGACCGCAAAAGTCCGAAAAACCCGCAAAATCGGTAAAGTCTGAAAAACCGGTTCTGATCGCGCTGGCCCTGGGGATCCTGTTGATGGTCGCCAGCGGCATGGGGCATCGCGTCGTCTACGACTACCTCAATGGCCAGGCGACGGCGCGGCCGTTGGCGCCGGGGACCTTGGCGAAGCTGCCGATGCGGATCGGCGACTGGACCGGCAGGGACGTTCCGCTCAATGAGGCGGTGGTCCAGGCCACCGATGCCGACGCCTACATCAGCCGGACTTATGTCAACGAGGCGGCGGGCCTGAGCGTATGGTTCTACCTCTCGTACGGCGTCCGGGCGCGCGACCTGATGCCGCACCGACCGGAGGTGTGTTACCCGGACAACGGATGGATCGCAGAGGGCGAATGGGCCACGGAACTGCCGGCCGCCGAGGACGGCGCAGAGGCGCTGCGCTGCCGGATCTTGAAGTACTCCAAGGGTGGGCTGGACCCCCGGACCACCGTCGTGGTGAATTACTACCTGGTGGATGGCGAAAGCTGCCCGGACGTGTCGCTGCTGCGTTCCAAGGCTTGGCGGGGTTCGGGCGCGATCGATTACATGGCCCAGGTGCAGGTGGTGGCCTCGGCTCGCCCCGGGGCCTCGGTGGCCGGGGCCCAACGGGCCGTCGAGTCTTTCGCGGCGACATCGGCTGGAGCCGTTCGGCAGGTGTTGGCCACCGGGAAAATGCAAAGGGAGTGAGTATCGTGGTGAAGCGTGGTCAATCTGAGCCGCCCCGGCGCAAGCGGCGCGTGGGGAGCCAGACTGTGGTCGACTCACCCGGCAAACCGTTGCCCTCGCCGATGATCCTGGGTGCCGCGGCTGTTGGGGTGGTGGCGTTCGCCTGGTCGTATTGGCCGGTGCTGGCGGGCCTGGCGCGCGAGTGGCGGCACAACGAAGACTACTCCGTCGGCGCGCTCGTCCCGCCGGTGGCGTTGGCGGTTATTTGGCTGAAGCGACAGCAGTTGCGCCAGTGCCGGGTCAAAGCCTGCTGGTGGGGCCTGGCGTTGATCGCCGCCGGTCTGGCGATGCGTGCGTATGGGCTGCTGTATCTTTACGAATCCGCCGAACGGTATTCGGTCGTCCCGGTCGTCGCAGGGCTGGTGCTGCTGGCGGCGGGATGGCAGGTGGCGCGTTCGTTGGCGTGGGTCTTCGCATTGCTGGCGCTGATGGTGCCGCTGCCCGGCGTGGCGCACAACCTTCTCAGCGGGCCCCTCCAGACCATCGCCACGCGGGGCGCCGTGTTCGGGTTGGAGGCGATCGCCGTCCCGGCGGTGCGGGAGGGCAACACGATCCTGCTGGGCGGCACCGTTCCCATGGGCATTGCCGAGGCGTGCAACGGGCTCCGCATGCTCACGGCGTTCGTGGTGGTCGCGGCGACGATGGGCTTCCTGGTGCCTCGCCCGCCCTGGAAGCGGGCTTTCCTGGTGCTCTCCAGCGTGCCCATTGCCGTGGCGTGCAACCTGGTGAGGCTGGTGGTGACGGGGGTGCTGATGCTGCATCTCAGCAGCGAAGCGGCCGAGGTGTTCTTCCATGACGTCGCCGGCTGGGCGATGATGCCCCTGGCGGTCCTCCTGCTGCTGGGGGAACTGTGGCTGTTGGACCGGCTGGTCAGCGACGTCAAGCCGTCCGAGGAAGACCGGGGCCGGACCGAAAGGAGACCAGCCACGGCCGACGCACGTTGAGACCGGCTACGGCCCTGGCGAACAGCCGGCAGGCGGCGCGGGAAACGGGAAGAAATCCGAGTACCGCACGCGGAATCCACCTTGTCAAAAACGCGCTTCTCGATGATAATGGAGGACGGTTGCCCGAAGGAGCGTGTTATGTGTATGTGCTCGAGTAAATGTGTGCGATGGGGAGGGCTGTGCCTGTTGCTCATCGGTGTTGTGGCGCCGGCGGCGTCAGCGGACCTGTCTGTGGCGTTCGACGGCTTCGATGCCGTTTTCGAAACGGGCGTCAGCGGGCTGACGTCCTCGTATTTCGATTACACCCGCAGCGGGGGGGTCGGCAACTATGTTCCCGACACCCTGTTCTCGCTGGGGTCGGACCGGGTCTTGTATCCCCATGGCGTCGGCAGCGTACCCAGCCCGGGCGGCGCGATCGGCCGGATGTTCGATGAGGGTGCCCTGGGGGTCAAACACGTCGGTGCGGACCTGGTCATTCAACTCGCTGGAACGATGGACCCGCTGGCCGGGTATTATCATTCCTATTTCGGCGTCTGGTACGGGCAGGGCGACGTATTCCTCACCGTTGCCGACGATGCCGGCGTTCGCCAGTACGCCCTGCTGAACGCTTGGGCGCGCCGTTGGAATGGCTCGGGACGCCGACTCGACGGGGGCCACTACGACGAGGCCCAGGCATTCCACCTGGGCGGCGGGATCAACGGCACGGACCTGGAAGGCCATATGGTCCGGCTGAATGAGCACGAGGACGTGGTGTGTGTCGGCGGCGCCGGCGCCTATGCGCCGGATTACGTGCCCCAGCCGACGGGGCTGGACTACCGCGTGTTCGCCCAGGGCGGCGACGACCTCGGCGATGCCGCACTCGTTCACGGCACGACCCGTGACACAGGGTTGGACGGCATGGAACAGGACTGGTTCGTGCAGACCTGGACGGTTCCGGTGACGTGGTTGTCGACCAGCCAGACGTTCGAATTGGGAATGCACGCGACAGCCAGTTGCGGCAACGATCAGATCGCTTTGGTTACGGATGTCTCGCATACGCCGGCCCCCGGAGCCCTGCTGCTGGGGGCGCTGGGGCTGGGTCTTCTGCCGCTTAGTCGCGGGAAACGGCGGTAAGCGAAGGCCCAAGCAGGTCTTTCAGGGCGAAACGGAGTGGCGAACAACCTTCCCACGGACGGGATGCACAGCATGTTATGTGTCGGATCCCGAAGTGGAAACGATCGGGAATCCATGATCGCAAGAGAACAGATCGGCTCGGTGCCGGTCTATACTTCAAGTTGTCGGTTGGTGCTGAAGGGAGTTGTCTGTGCCCCGGACGATGAAGACATTTGCCGTTGTCGGCACGCTGCTGGTGGCCGCGTCGGTCGCCTGCGCCGATACCGGCTCGGCCTTCGTCGTGTCCGATGGGCGGCCGCACGCGGCCGACACCGGCGGGGTGTGGAATCTGCCTTCGCCGGGCGACCTTCGCACGTCCACACCGGTCATGCCCTGCCCCGAGGCAGATGCGCAGGCCGTCCCGGACGGCCCCGCGGCCGATGAGGTGCTGCGGGCCGATCCCCCCAGTGCCGCCCTGTGCGTGACGGCCCTGTTCGGCCTCAGTGCCTGGCAGCTCGGCAAATCGTTCCGAAGGATCAATCTGGCCTACGTGCCGGAATGGTACCA
>CAZHRW010000132.1:0-13890 GCA_964535025.1 uncultured Planctomycetales bacterium | reverse complement strand
TGCCAGGGCGCCAACAGGTGGCGGGGGGAATCATCGATGTCGACCAGGATGGCGTCGTAGATCCGGTCGTCCCCGTCGCAGGCATCGCCGTCGGTCGCGCCGACATAGGCGAAGAAGTCGGCCTCGATGATCTCGGCCCGCTCATCCTGAGCGAGCGGGGCCGCCAACGGGACCAATCCTCGTCTGAACCATTCGATGACGGCCGGGACCGACTCGACGACGGTCACCGAGGCGACGCCGGGCGTATCGAGCGCGGTGACCGCCGTGTACCCGAGCCCCAGTCCGCCGACCAGCACGCCGCGGGCCGCACCCGGCACGCGCCCCAGCGCCTCGACCGCCAGGGCCACCTCGGAGACGTTGACAAGGCTGGACATCAGCAGTTGGCCGTTGAGAAGGACTTCGTGGATGTCGACGTCACCGAGCGACGCCGCACGCCTGTGGCGCAGCGTCAGTTCGCCGAGGGGCGTTGCGCTGCGGTCCAGTTCGTTCAGCGTTGGCGTCATGGAACGGCTTTCATCCTCAGCGCGAACGGAGCGCCACGGACTTCAGGCGAGGGCCTATGCCCGCCGGGCGCGCCGGGTCGTCTCAACCAGGTGCCCGAGCAAGCCTTACTGCTTGGCCTTCTGCGTGAAGACGCCGGCCCGTGGCGACTGATCGTCGTTGACCCAAAGGTCCTGCACACGCCCCGGCGCCCCGAGGTCCACGGTCGACCCGCGGAATTATAGGCGGGTCATGATCCCACAGCGCCTGGCGACCCCGCAGGACATGAACGTGAACCCTCTGCAACGTCTCGACACGGCGGTCGAACCAGGACGCAACAGCGGGTGGAGAGATCACTTCTTCTTTTTTGTCCGACGGGCTTTCCGGGCGGTTTTTCCGGGGGACTTGGTCTTCTTAGCCTTCTTGGCGGCCTTGCCTTTTTTGGCGGTCTTGGTCGCGGCGGGTTCGGGAGCCTTGGCGGCCGCCGTGCCCGATGTACGGGGGCGGCGCTTGGCTTCGGCGATGCCTTTCTGGTCCATCATCGACCTGACGTCTGCCGTGGACATTCGCCGCAGCGCCACCAGCGCGGCCCGGTTCTCGCCCGTCGGCCGCGCGATGCCCTGTTCCCAGGACTGCACCGCGGCGGCGCTGACGCCGACCAGGGCCGCCAGTTGCTGCTGGGTGATCTTGTGGCGGCCGCGGAGCTTCTTGATCAGCCCCGGCGACATGCGGCTGGAGGCAAGGTCTTCCTCGGGCACTTCCAGCTTGGCCTTCGGTGCCGCCGGACGCCCGGACTGGACCTTGCCGAGCGTTCGCGTGAGCCGCTGGACCTCGTTCTGGAGCGACCGCACCTGTCGTGACAGGGCCCGAACCTGCTCGTTGACCGGCGCCAGCGCCGGGCGAACTTCCTTGCGAGCGAGCCGTCCGATCTCCGACTTCAAAGTGGATTCAATCTTTCCCATAGGAACTCCCGATATTCTAATCGACGCCTGTTTTATGGTCAGGGGCCCAGGCGCCATAGGCAGTTATTTTCGTAACCCTAATATCTTACGCCGGACCCTGTCCAGAGGCAAATGCCGGTCAAATTCCTGGAAACGGATTCTCAACCGCCGCCGCCGAAGACCGTAACGCTGATGACGACGAACAGGACATAGATCACCAGCAGCGGAATGCCCTGCCAGCGGCGAAACCGGTCCGAGGGCATGAAAATAAAGGCCCGAAACAGCAGCAGCACCAGCATCATGACCGGCAATAGCAGCTTGAAAAACACCGGCTCGACGGTCAGCGGTGTGGCCGTGGCCGAGGCGCCGATTACGAAAAGCACATTAAGAATATCCGCACCAATGACGTTGCCGACCAGGATTTCCTGGTGGCCCTTGATGGCGCTGGCGATGGCCGTCACCAATTCGGGCAGCGAGGTTCCAAAGGCTACGAACGTCACGGCGAGGACCGCTTCGGGGACGTGGTGGCGTTCGCAAATCACACGGGCCGACCCGACCAGAAGCTCCGACCCGCCCACCACGAGCCCCAGGCCGAAGATCAATACGGCTGTCGAAGTCAACACTTGCCGGAACAAGTGGTTACCGGTGATGGAGGCAGGGGCCTGCTCAATGACGAGTTGCGGTTTTTGCCGAGCCCATCGTACCGAAAGCACCATATAGCCCACCAGCAGCACCAGCAAAAGCACCCCGGCGGGACGGCCGATGCGAGCGCCGGCGATGCTGCCGGCCATCGCCCAACTGGTCAAGGCGATCACCACCAGCAGCGCGCCGGCGCCGAGTTGGATCCAGCCATGGCGGTTGAGAATGAACCGGTCCTTCCGCAGGGCGGTCAGCGTGCAGCACAGGCCGAAAATCAGCGCGGTGTCGCAGATGATCGAGCCGACCGCGTTGCCCAGCGAGATGCCGGCCTGCCCGCCGATGGCGGCCCGCACCGAGACGACCGCTTCGGGGCTGGTCGTCCCCAGCGAGACGATGGTCGCCCCGATCAGGATGGTGGACATCCCCGCCGCCCGGGCCATGCGGACGGCGGCGTCAACAAGCCGGTCGGCGCCAACCAGCAATATCGGGATCGCGGCGCAGCTGAAAACCCACAGCAGCGGGTCGGTCGCTTCGGTGAACCAGGTCTCCGGCAGCAGCGCCGCTGGAGACATCAGCAAGGGTGTCCAGGCGGAAATCGTCATGGTGGTCGCGGGTGGATTACCGCCGCCGGCGCTGCCGCATCCCGTTGACTTTCATCTGCAGACCGAACAGCCGGATGAACCCGGTCGCGTCGGTCGGCTGGTACTCCTGGCCCATCGCAAACGACGCGAGGGCCGGGTCGTAGAGGCTCGTGGGGCTGTCAATCGACGCGGCGGTGGCACGGCCCTTGAAGAGCTTGACGGTGACGCGGCCGGTGACCTTCCGCTGTGTGGCCGCGACAAACGCGTCGAGGGCCTCCCGCAGGGGACAGAACCATTGGCCGTCGTAGACCAGCTCGGCGTATTGGAGGGCGATCTGCTGCTTGGTGTGCAGCGTGGCGCGGTCGAGCGTCACGCTCTCCAACGCCCGGTGGGCCTCGTAAAGGATCGTCCCGCCGGGCGTCTCGTAGGCACCGCGGCTCTTGATGCCGACCAGGCGGTTCTCCACCAGGTCGGTCTGGCCCACGGCGTGGGCGCCGCCGAGGGCGTTCAGCGCGGCGATGACCTCGTGGCCGGCCATGGTCTTGCCGTTGACCGCCACCGGGACGCCGGCGGTGAAGTCGATGTCGACGTACGCCGGCTGGGCCGGTGCCTTCTTGACCGGCACGCTTATGACCCACAGGTTATCCATCGGCTCGTTGCGGGGATCTTCCAGGTCGGCGCCCTCGTGGCTGATGTGCCAGAGGTTCCGGTCGCGGGAGTAGATCTTCTTCTTGGTCTGGTGGATCGGAATGCCCCGCGCCCGCGCGTAGTCGACCGCCGCCTCGCGCGTGGTCAACTCGAAACGCGGGTCCTTCCACGGGGAGAGGATCGTCAGGTGAGGCGCCAGGGCCATGTACGTCAGTTCGAACCGCACCTGGTCGTTGCCCTTGCCCGTGGCGCCGTGGGCAACGGCGTCGGCCTTGACCTTGCGGGCACAGTCGACCTGGGCCTTGGCGATCAGCGGGCGGGCGATCGACGTGCCCAACAGGTAGGTGTGCTCATAGACGGCCGATGCCGCTAGCAGCTTGAAGCAGTACTGCTCGGCGAACTCCTTGCGGAGATCCGCGACGATGCACTCGCTGGCCCCGCTGGCCAGTGCCTTCTCCTCGATGCCGTCCAACTCGCCGGGGCCGCCCTGACCGACGTCGGCAACGAACGCGACGACCTCGCAGCCGTACGTCTCCTTCAACCACGGGAGGATCACGCTGGTATCCAGCCCGCCGCTGTAGGCCAGGACGGCCTTCTTGACAGTGGCACCCTTGGCCATGCTCAGACTCCTTCACACGCCATGTTCAAACCCGCTCGTCTCCCTCGACGACAGTCAAACCGCGTATTCTACAGGGCCTGGCACGCGGTCCACAAGGAAAAGCCGACGAACGAACGACTTGGCGGGGACCGCCGCAGGCGTGTTTTGGGCTGGTCTTTTTCGCTTTTGCCCTCGAAGACTTTTTTTATACTGGGCTGCGGACGCCGTCGCGCTATGGCGATGGGAGTAGAACAGACAAGCGCCCGTAGCTCAGCAGGATAGAGCATCGGTTTCCTAAACCGGAGGTCAGAGGTTCGAGTCCTCTCGGGCGTAGTGCGGCCGGCCGCCGCGGCGAGGGGGTCATGTCAGCGGGAGAGGGACGCTCATGATACGCTACACGTGCGGCGCGTGCGGTGCGCAACTGGAGTCGGACGACGAGAACGCCGGGCGGGAGGAACGCTGCGTCTGCGGCGCGATCAACACGGTCCCGGACCGGTCCGAGGCGCCGGATCGATCCGAAAACCGGCAGACGCCCCCGGCCCCGCGCCTGGTGACGACGGGGGGAAGCCCCTACGTGGTGACCTCGGACGCCGCCGGCAAGGCCACGGCGGCCCTGACGCTGGGGATCATCAGTTGCGTCGCGTGGGCCTGCCCGTTGATCGGCCTGGCGGTGGCGATCCCGGGGATCATCCTGGGTATCCAGTCCCAGCGGCTGGCCCCCTCCAGCCGTGCCAAGACCGGGGTGGCCCTGTCGGTCATCGGGCTGACCCTGTCGATCGTCAACGTGATCGCCGGGATGATCGTCCAGGTCGGACCCTAGTCTTGCTTGATCTTCCGGATGAAGGCGGGCAGGACCTCGAACAGGTCGCCGACAACCGCGTAGTCGGCCAGCTTCATCATCGGCGCGTCGCGGTCAACGTTGACGGAGATGATGATATCCGACGATTGCATGCCGACGAGGTGCTGGATCTGCCCGGAGATGCCGCACGCGAGGTAGACCTTCGGCTGGACGGTCTGGCCGGTCTGGCCCACCTGGTACGTGTAGTCGACCCACCCGGCGTCCACGGCGGCGCGGCTGGCCGAGACGGCGCCGTCGACCAGGGCGGCAAGGTCGTGCAGGAGCCGAAACCCCTTCGGCCCGCGCAGGCCGCGACCGCCGGCGATGATGAAGCGGGCGTCGGCGAGACTCATATGGTCGCAGCGGTCCAAAACACTTTCCAGGACGCGCATCCGCCGGCTGATGAGGCGGTCGTCGAGCGGCTCGGTAAGAACCCTGCCGGTGCGGGTCGGGTCGGCGTCGGGTTCGGTCATCACACGCGGGCGAACGGTGGCCATCTGCGGGCAGTGGCGGGCGCTGGTGATGGTGGCGAAGATGTTGCCGCCGAGGGCCGGGCGGGTCTGCAGCAGCAGCCCGGTGTCCGGATCGATCGACAACCCCGTGCAGTCGGCGGTCAACCCGCACACGGCCCGCACCGCGACGCGCGGGATCAGCGCCCGCCCCTGAGCGGTCGCGCCGCACAGGACGATCTCGGGGGTGTACCGGCCGACCAGCCGGTTGAGGATATTGGCGTAGGTCTCGTCGACAAAGGTTCGCAGGTCCGGGTGGTCCACCACGATGACCGTGTCGGCCTGGCGGGCGATGCAGTCCCCGGCGGCGGCCGTGACACCGTCGCCCAGCAGGACGCACCACACCTCGGCCCCGCGGGCGTCGGCCAGCGCGCGGGCGGCGCCGAGCAACTCGTAGGTCACGCGCTTGATACGGCCGTCGCGCTGTTCGGCGATGACCCAGACATTCCTGTAGCGGCTTCGGTCGGCCTCGTCGGCGATGTACATCGATTCGCTCCGGGCTAATGGATCAGCGACAGCGATCGCAGGGTGCGGACGAGCTGGTCGGCGCTGCGATCGGAGGGCCCTTCGATGACGACGGTCTTGCCGCGGCGGGGCGGGGGCGGGGCGGCCTTGACCACGCGGGTGGGCGAGCCCTCCAGACCCAGGCAGGCCGCCTCGGCCCCGATGTCCGCGGCCGCCAGGACGGGGATATCCATCCGGTGGGCCTCGCGACAGCGGCGGAGGGTGGGGACCCGCGGGACGTTGATGTCTTTGACGACGGTCAGGACCGCCGGCAGGGCGGTGCGAACGACGTCGCAGCCCTCCTCGTGCAGCCGCACGACCGTCATCGTCCCGTCGGCCACCTCGCGGACGGCCGAGACGTACGTCACCTGCGGCCAGTCCAGGTGCGCGGCAATGCCCGGACCGACCTGGGCGGTATCGCCGTCGACCGCCTGCTTGCCGCACAGGACCAGGTCCACGCCGCCGAGGTGGCGAACCGCCTGGGCCAGCGCGTAGCTCGTCGCCCACGTGTCGGACCCCGCGAATGCCCGATCGCTGAGCAAAATCGCCCGATCGGCGCCGCAGCACAGCGCCTCGCGGAGCGACGCGGCCGCCTGGGACGGCCCCATCGACAGGGCGATCGCCTCGCCGCCGTGCGCCTCGACCAGTCGCAGGGCCTCTTCCAGGGCGTAGAGGTCGAAAGGATTCATCTCGGCGGCCACGTTCTCCCGTTTCAGCCGCTTGGTCTCCGGGTCGATCACCACATCCTGCGTTGCCGGAACCTGTTTGATACAGACCACGATCTTCATGTCACGTCCTCAGTTCCACAGCTGCCCCAGATGGGGAAACTGGGTCTTGAACCCGCAGATCGCCAAGTAGAACCCGCAGCCGGGGTAGTTGCGGATCAACGTGGCGAGGTTCGCCATCGGGTCGTAGGGGGTGTCTTCGGGAATGGTGTAGCCGACGCATTCGCTCAGCAGGTGCAGCTTCCTGGACATCCACGCCTCGACCACCACCGGCAGGCCGAACTGCCGCAGCTCGTCGATGCACGGGTCGGCCTCGATGATGGGCTGCGTGGTAATGAAGGCGGCTCCGGCGTCGACCTTGCGGCGGAGCTTGTTCATTTCGTGGTCGCGCGGCTCGTAGGGGTTGAACGCCACGCCGACCTCGAACGCCCCGGGATACTCGCGGTGGATGTAGGCGAGCAGTTCCACGCTTGTCACGGTTGGGACGTTCAGGTGCAGATCCTTGCCCGTGAGCCTGGGCAGGCGGGGCGAGCCGTCGCCGGAGATCACCAGCAGGTGCCGCACGCCCGCCGCCGCGGCGCGGTCCAGCAGGCTGTCGAACTCGGCCTTGGCGTGAAAGGTATTCAGGTGCAGCGATACCTGGTCGGGCGGGGCGGGCAGATCCAACTCCTCGATCAGCTCGATGCCCTGGAAAGCCAGCAGGCCCATCGCGTTGTCGGGGATGCACACGACGTAGCCGGCGTCGATCACCCGGCGGTACTTGTCGGCGAAGGTCTGCAGGTCGTCCTCGAGCTTCGTCGAAGACTGCTTGGGCGAGAGGATCTCGACGTGGAACATCTTCCGGTCAATGTGGTCACGCATGGCTCGGTTTCACTTCTTCAGTCGGCGGCACACCCCGCCTAACTCAGGCGGCCTCCGCGGTGGGCCGCGATGAACTCCATCCCGTACATGTCCTCCCCGAGCAGGAAGGCACGGGCGAGCCGGAACGGCTCGGACTGCGGATCGAGCGATTCGACGGCGGATATCGGCATGGTGGCCGTGTCGATGATGCCGCTGTCGGTGCCCGCCTCGACGCACAGCCATGTAAAAACCGTGTTCAGCAGCTTCCGCTGCGGCATGCCGAACGAGACGTTGCTCAACCCCCCGCACAGGTGGACGCCCTCGAACCGGGCCTTCGCGCGGCGGGTGGTCTCCAGGAAGTTCCTGCCGTGGTCGGGATCGGTGCTCAGGGGAAAGACCAGCGGGTCAAGGAACAGCTTCTCCCGGGCCGCGCCGGCGTCGTCGAGCAGGGCGATGATCTTCTCGAGGTTGGCCAGGCGTTCGTCGGGTGTCGAGGGCATGGTGTCGGTGCCGGCGGCGCTGGCGACGACGTTGGCGCCGTGATCGGCGGCAACGGCGACGACGTCCGGGCGCTCCAGTGAGGCGGAGTTGACCATCTGCGGCCCGGCGTCGGCGCGGCAGGCGGCCAGGCCCGCGGCGATGACGCCGGCATCCGACGAATCGATGCTCAGCGGCGTGTCGAACCGCTCGGACAAGAACGACACCAGCCAGACAATCGTCTCGGCCCGCCGCGCCGGGTCGTTGGTGTACTCGTCGACGTTGACGTCCAGGAACACGGCCCCGCCGTCGATCTGCTTCTGGGCGACCGAGCAGAGATAGTCCGCCGCGACGTCGGCCGCATCACCCTCGGTGGCCTGCCAGATCGCCACCGCCACGTGCTTGACCTTCCCCTCCTCGAACGCCGGGGAGATCTCGCCCCACTTCGGCGGGATCGGCAACTCGCGGTCCGCCCCCTCGTACGTGAACCGGATGACCTCCCGCCCGTCGGCCAGCCGGACGGCGTGCTTGCCCTCCCGCTTGACGATGCGGGTGCAGTGGATGTTTTCCCCGATGGCGATGAATCCCGACAGCTTCATGCTGTTCTCCCGGTCAGCGATGTCAATCTCCAGTCGCCTTGAACCTGTGGCGCTCGCTTATACGCCTGCAGGCCGCGCAGAACGGTGATACAGATCACAAATATAACACGTTCCGATAAAATGAGCCTCCGCGAACCAACCTCTTGATGCACCGACGATCCCGATGATTGATCGTCAGGTTGAGGGTGTCGGCTTGCTTATGATGTGGGTTTTGTCCGGCGGCCGGTCGGGCGGCGCATTCGAGCGGGCCGTGCGAAGACCCCTCGGGGCCGGTCGCCCGGCCCCGCGTTAACTGGCTCGGACTCAACGACGACGAAGCACGGCGACGCCACCCAACGAAAGTAGGGCCAGCGTGGCCGGCTCGGGTACGGCAGCGGCGCCGAAGTTTCGTTTGAGGGTGGCGAAATCGTCCAGATCCACGTCGCCGTCGAGGTCGAAATCGGCTTCGGTCCACGTCATCCCGCTTTGGAAGTTCTGCTTCAGGCATGCGAAGTCGTCCAGGTCGACGTCGCCGTCCAGGTCGCAGTCGCCGGGTGTCGCGGGTTCAAGGCTCGACGCCAGAACGTCGGCGCCGATGTTCAGCCGCTCCGTCTGCACGATCGCGCCCGCATCGAACTCGTCCTCACCGTAGATCTCGGCCGTCGCGATCGTCCGTTCGCAGACGCTGTACTGCCGCGTGGCGGGATCGAAGAATGCGATGCGGACCATCGACCCGGCGGCGACAGGATTCCCGGCCGCGTCGATGAGGGGAAGGCTGTAACCGCCCCCGTCGGCCGTGACGGCCCCGTATTTCAGTGGCGACCCGTTTACCGAAGCCGTCACGTGCATGTCCGGCAACTCCTCGCCCGGTTCGTACGCGCCGTCGCCGTCGTCGGAAAACGCCACCCCGGTCACAAATGCTGTCCGAACGGCCGGCCAAGGGTCGGCCTCGCCCGTCCAGTACCAATCACTGCCGAGCTTGACCGTCCAGTAGTCGGTCCATCCGTCCGGATTGGGGGTGCGGCTGACATAGCCGACACCGATCTCCCGCCAGCGCATTTGGAGCAGGTTGCGCCGGTGCGGACGATGGAGCTGGTTGGCATTAACGAACATGCTGTCGTGGGCGTCCTGCCCCGTCTTGCTTCCCGCCGAGGTGTTGGCCAGGATGTTCTCGCCCACGTAGTGGTTGGGGTACCCTTCGGCATACGCCCGGTCCCAGGGGCGGTCGCCGGTCACATAACCGTGGCTTGACTGCTGGGTGGCGTGATCGATGAACCCATGGGTGTACATATCGTCGCTGTGGTTCCACGCCGCGGTCGTCAACGCGGCATTCCACGCCAGGACCTGCCTGGGGCCCTGGTATCGCGACCAGTACTCCTGTTGACTGTCGGCTTCGAGAGACTGCATGCCCTCGCCCACGTCATAGGTGCCGTCGGGGCTGTCTTCAGGGTGCGTGTTGTCCAACTCCAACCGGTCGGCCTCGGCTTCGGGGTCGAGGCGGCCGCGGTGGATCGCCTGGCGCAGGAGTTCTTCCTGCGGCCCCGGGTTTCCGAAGTCGTAGAACTCCAGGCCGAACGCGACTGATCCTGACAGACACAGCAGAGCCAGAACACCATAATATCGGGCTGTCTGCACCGTTCCCTCCTCCGGTTTGCGGCCGTTGCCGCTCAGCACCATAAACGTAGAACAAAGCGGCCTCACTGGGGCAAGGCCCGCCGGTTCGGGCGGACACTTGCCCCAATGGAGGCCCGGGCCATCCGCCCGAGCGTGCGTTCAGGTTGGGGCGGGGCCCCGTGGCGTCGTGTTCCGACGCAAGGAGTCACTTACGTTTTCCTGCGTCGCAGCACGGCCAGCGCGCCGAGGCCCAGCAGCGATATGATGCCGGGCTCGGGCACCGCGGTGGGCGGTCCCGCCGGAACCGATGGCGTCGGCGGGACGATGCCGTCGGCAAGCTGCTCGAGGACGTCCGCGGCAACGTCGCCGGCGTCACCCGGCAGCCCGGGCAGCTCGGGGATGTCCGCCAGCAGCAGATCCTCGGGCGGGCCGTCCGGGACGGCCGGGACCGGTGGGAGGATGCCCGCGGCAAGCTGCTCGAGGACGCCCGCGGCGATGTCGCCGGCGTCACCCGGCAGCCCGGGCAGTTCGGGGATATCCGCCAGCAGCAGATCCTCGGGCGGGCCGTCCGGAACGGCCGGGACCGGTGGGAGGATGCCCGCGGCAAGCTGCTCGAGGACGCCCACCGCCACCGGGTCGGCGTCATCCGGCAGCGTGGGAACCATTAGCCCCTCCTCCGGTTGGCCCCATGCCACCGGGACAACCAGAACGGCAACAAGGGCAACAATTAAACCGCGCATCAGGACGCCTCCTTCCACTTCCATGGCCGCCGTAATATCCAACACAATCGGGCCGGCAGGCGGCCGGAATGGCCGGCTCGAATGGCCGATGACGTGATCAAGTGCCTAGGCAGACGGGACACACGACAACGGTTCACTCCGCTAAACACCAGCAAACCAACACAGTAGCATACGCCTTATCGTAGACGTTTGCATTTATTGTACTCAGCAAACCGAAACGGTCAAGCAGAATTGCGCATCAATCACGGCCGGGTGCATTTGAGTGGGAGAGGGCACATCACGGGCAGGCGATCGGACGATGCGGTGCCCATAGAGAAATACGCGCGTAACTGTTCCCCGCCGCGGCCGTTGCGCCGCCGCAGAGGCCTCCAGTCGCTCGGCGATGCGTGTTTCTGCGGCACCGGCGGTGTTCGAAGGGCGAGAAGGAAAAAACTGCACGTCGACCGCAGAAGAGGCATACTTGCGGCCGGCAACCCTGCGTTCATGGGTGCGCTAGCCGCCGGTTCGACGTTCCGCGTGGCCAAGCCAGTGCCGCCCGGCGGCACTGAACAGGACAACAGGTGAGCAGGAGACCGCAGGTGACAGAAGGCGGCGCAACATCCGTAAAGGTTGTTGCCGTTGTCCGTTCTCTCCTGCTGTCCTGATCGCCTGCTCACCTGCTCTCGTGCCGCGGAGCGGCACTGAGGGAGCCGGGGCTCGAACCCCGGACCTACTGATTAAAAGTCAGTTGCTCTACCAGCTGAGCTACTCCCCCGGCGGGGGTCACGTTTCCATGAGTTCCTCGGTTTTGGCATCGAGGATCCCGGTGACGATGCCTTCGTACTTCTTCGTCAGATCCTGGACGTCGTCTTTGCCCTTGGCGGCGTCGTCCTCGGTGAGGATGCTGTCCTTCTGCTCGCGGTCGATCACCTTGTTGGCGTCGCGTCGGGCGTTGCGAATGACCACGCGGGTCGACTCGCCCATCTTGCGGACCTGGGCGGCCAACTGCTCGCGTCGCTCGGTGGACAGGGCCGGGACGCTCAGGCGGATCAGCTTGCCGTCCACCATGGGGGTCATGCCGATGTTGGCGGCGAGGAGGGCCTTTTCGATGTCCTTGATGCTCGACGGGTCGAAGGGCTTGATCATGATCATCGTCGGCTCAGGCACCGCGATGCTCGCCAGTTGCCGCAGGTCGGTCGGCGAGCCGTAGTAGTCGACCTTGACGTGGTCGACCAGGCCGGCCGACGCCCGCCCGGTCCGCACCCCGCGCAGTTCCTCGCGGAGGTACGAGACGGCCGATTCCATCTTCTCTTCGCAGGTCAGCAGGATCTCGTCCATCGACATCGCACAGGTCTCCTCACTCGGCGGTGATCGTCGTCCCGACGTCCTCGCCCCGGACGACGCGAAGGGTGTTGCCCCGCGTGGTGAACTTGAACACGATCACCGGGATCGCCGCGTCCATGCACAGCGCCACGGCCGTCAGGTCCATCACGCCGAGCCGTCGCGTCAGCATGTCATGATACGTCAGGTGCGCGAATCGCTCCGCCTCCGGGCAGGTGACCGGATCGGCGCTGAAGACGCCGTCGACCTTGGTGGCCTTGAGCATCGCGTCGGCGCCCAGCTCGGCGGCCCGCAGGGCGGCGCAGGTGTCGGTCGTGAAGAACGGGTGGCCCGTGCCGCCGGCCAGCAGGACGACCCGCCCGGCGTCGAGGTGCTCGACGGCGCGACGGGCGACGAACGGCTCGCTGACGGCGTCGGTGGTCACGGTGCCCATCAGGCTCGTCGCGACGCCGGCGGTTTCGAGGCAGTCCCGCAGGGCCAGGGCGTTCATCGTCGTCGCCAGCATGCCCATCGTATCGGCCGTCACGCGGGCGATCCGCTCGCTGTCGGCGACCTGCCGGCCCCGGAAGAAGTTGCCGCCCCCGATGACCAGCGCCACCTGAACGCCCGCCGCCGCCACGGGGGCGATTTCGCCGGCCGTGACGGCCAGGGCCGCTTCGTCGATGCCGAAGTGCCCTTCGCGGGCCAGGCCTTCGCCCGAAACCTTCAGCACCACCCGCCGATACTTCGCTGCCCCAGCGGCCATAACGTGTTACGCTTCCGTTGGATCTGTCGCGCCGCCGACCTCGTAACGGACGAAGCCGATGACGTTCACCTCGCCGAGCACCTCCTTGACGGTGCGGGACTCATCCTTGATGAACGGCTGCTCGATCAGGCAGTTCTGCTGGCAGAACTTGCGGACCTTGCCGGCGACCATCTTCTCGGCGATCGGCTCGGGCTTGCCTTCCTCGATCGCCTGGGCCTTGGCGATGGCCTTCTCGTGCTCGATCACCTCGTCGGGGATGTCCTCGACGGTCACGCCCATCGGGTTGTGGAAGGCGATGTGCATGCACAGCTCGTTGACGGTCTGCTCGTCGAGCTCCCCGTCCAGGGCGAGCACGACGCCGACCTTGTTGTTGTGGTGCTTGTAAGCGCCGACGGTCGCGCCGGCGAGCTTCGTCCCGCGGGTGAACCGCATGTTCTCGCCGATCTTCGCGAAGGCCTGCTGCACGCGGGCGTTGATCTCGTCGGTGGCGACGATGTCGCCCTCGGGCATCTCGGCGGCCAGGCCCGCCACGTCGGAGACCATCGTGCGGAACTCCTCGTTGCGGGCGCAGAAGTCGGTCTCGCAGACGACCTCCACCATCGTCGCCGACGAGCCGTCGGCGGCCACGTACAGTTCGACGAGGCCCTCGCTGGTCGCACGGCTGGCCTTCTTCTCGGCCTTGACCTTGCCCCGGCTGCGCAGCAGATCCATCGCCGCCTGGCTGTCGCCGTCGGTCTCCTGCAGCGCCTTCTTGCATTCCATCATGCCCTGGCCCGTGGCTTCACGGAGGGCCTTCACCATCGCAGCGGTAATCTCAGCCATGGAATCTCCCGTTCTATGTCACGCACGCCCCGGTCGGCAGCGCCAGTCGGTCGTCTTCTACTTCGATTCTTCGGCGGCCTGCGCGGGGGCGGCACCGCCGTCGGCCTCGCTTTCGCCGGCGGGCGGCCGCGGGGCCGGTTTGGGCTCGGCCGTCTCGGCCGTCTCGGCCGGAGGCTTCGGTTCGGCCTGCTCGGACGGCGCCGCCGCGGGTGCCGGCGCCGGTGGGGGCGCGGCTTGCTCAGCGGGTGCCGGCGCCGGTGGGGGCGCGGCTTGCTCAGCGGGCGCCGGCGT
>CAZHRW010000131.1:0-10472 GCA_964535025.1 uncultured Planctomycetales bacterium | reverse complement strand
GGGCGGCACCCACAGCCGGCGGGCGCAGTCGTTGAACTGCTGCTGGGCGTCCGGGCGCCCCCGCAGGCTGTCGCCCAGCGGCAGGTTGTGCGCGGCGTTGGTCCCCGCGTTGGCGAAGCCAAACCCCTTGGGCACCTCGGCAATGCCGTACGGCAGGGCGATGGGGTAATCGGTCTCCCCGGATTCAGCGGCCTGGCCCTGGGCCATGAGGTGCTGTTCCATGTCCCAGATGGCCCAAGCGTAGGCGGCCGGGTCGCGCCCGTCGAGGTCGACGGGATCGAACTTGTGAAGTCGTTGGTAATGACGGAACCACTCCACGCCGCCTTCCATGGAGATCGTCGTCCGCTGGTCGATCCGCCGGCCGTTGGCGATCATGATAGGCGTCACCAGGCCGCAGTCGTTGGCGCGCCACCAGCGTGGCGCCCAGTCGTCACCCTTCTGCTCCTCGGCGGCGCCGTCGCTGAGGAACGCCACCAGCCGCTCGCCGGGCAGGGGCTTATGGACGTAGAGCAGTTCGCCGAAGCCCAGATACCCGCCCTCGATCAGCCCGCCGGCGGTGTGGGCGTTGACGTGGCTGCCCAGCGGCGAGACCGGCGTGCCGTCCGGGGCGGGCTCCATCAGGTAGAAGTCGCGGACGAAGCGGGTGAGCCCCTCGTCGGCGTATTCGTATCGCTCGGCGTGGGCGGGCAACATGTTGCCGAACAGCAGGTTCGTCGAGTCGATCCCGGCCACGCAATGGCCCTGGCCCATCAGCCACCCGCGGGTGTGACCCGTGATGGCATTGGCGGCCAGGTAGCCGACGTAGGCCAGGGCGATGTTCAGCGCCCCGCCGGTATGACCCTCCGGCTCGGTTTTGAAGTCGTCATCCTCGAGATCTCGGCCGTCGATGTACACATTGCGGGCGTAGGTCATGTGGACCGTCAACCACATCGCCGCGTTGGCCAGCCGATCGGCGGCGTGCAGAATGCGGTACACGTCGCGCCGCTGGGCGACCACGCCTTCGGTCTCCAACCAGTCGGCCATCGAGAACACGCGGACCTGCGTGGTGTCTTCGTGATGAATCACGCCGTAACCGGCGGCCCAGCGGGCGAAGTCGTCGTCGCGACGGCGACAGACGGCTGCCTGCTGCCGAATTCGCCACCGCGTCTCTCTATCGCAATAATCATTCATGGTTATGGCTCTTGGTCAGGTTCCGGCGGGCTGACGACCCCTAGCTCTGGTACGTGCCGATCAATTCGCCCTCGTCTCGGATGTGCCCCGAGGCGGCGTCCATCAGATCCTCCTTGCTCAGCCCCGGCGGCAGGGTCGGATCGATGTCGAGGGCGTACAGGCGAAAACGGTAATGGTGCGGCGGGTCGCCGGCCGGCGGCTGCGGGCCGCCGTAGCCGACCTGCCCCCAGGAGTTGGGGCCCTGGGCCGCGTGGGGCGGACTCGGCGGCTCGTCCTCGTGACCGACACCGGCGGGCAGGTGGCGGGTGTCCGGCGGGATGTTGTAGATCACCCAGTGCACCCACGGCTGGTCCCCGGGGGCGTCGGGGTCGTCCACCACCATCGCCAGTTGCCTGGCGTCGTCGGGCACCCCGTGCCAGGCCAATGGTGGCGAGGCGTCGCCCCCGGCCCGGGCGTATTTCTGCGGAATCGCATGGTTGGCCCCGAAGGCCTCGCTGGTTACCTGGATGGCCACCATCCACCTCCTTGCTGTTGTGCTATCCGGTTGATCTGGAGGAGCCTCTCCATGCGCCAGTATATGCGGCGGATCGAGTCCTGTTGCGCGTTGCGGACCCGTCGGAAGCAGGATCGAATCCGGCGAATCAGGCCGGGCTGGTCAGACGCGCCAGACCGACCCGCCCCACGCCCCCAGGCCATCCAGCGCCATCTGGGTCCCGATGGTCATGACGATCAGACCGGTGATGCGGATCACCGCCCCCAGCATGTTGAACCGCCGGAGCAGGCGCTCCAACGGCCCGGAGAAGCGCATGAGCAGGTCGTTGATGACCAGCGCCACGAGGATCGCCGCGGCCGTCGCCCACAGCCCATGCTGGGCGCGAAGGGCGATGACGGCCGTAATCGTCGCCGGTCCGGCGATCAGCGGGCAGGCCAGGGGCACGACCGCGGCGTCCCGGAAACGCATGGAGGACTCCAACTCGAAGAACACCCCCTTGCGCAGCGCCATGAAGCCCATCCAGAACAGCACCACACCGCCGGCCAGGCGAAGCGAGTGGAACTGGACGTGAAAGACGGAACTGAGCACGAAGTGCCCGAAGCTCATCGCCACCAGCAGGATGGCCGCGGCGGCGATGTTGGACTTGGTGGTGACGTCCTTGAACTCCCCCCAGCCCGCGGTGGCCGACAGCGCCGACAACACCGAGATCTTGCTGACCGGGTTGATCAGCGCCAGCAGGTAAAGCGTATCCACCAGTAACCGTATGACGATTGCTTCCATGGGCCACCCGTCCGCCAGGACGTTCGTTGGGGTCTCCGGCCGGGATTGTGCCCGACCGACCGGCGGGAAGCAAGCCCGTCGCCGCTTACGTCACCCGCCGACAGGCGGCGGCGTCGCAGCCGGTGATTTCGAGGAAGCGCCGGACGATCAGCCGGTCGAGCCGGTCGCACTCGAGGACCTTGAGTTCGCCGGACGCCAGAGAGATCTGCCCGGCGGCCATGGAGGGGTGCCCGCCGCCGGAGCCCCGGTGGCGAACGATGTGGCGAACAACGCGATCGGCCGGGAGATCCTGGCTGAGCGTCCGCACGCTCAACAGGACCGCCCCCCCATGGCAGCCCCAGCACAGGGACCACTCGGCCTCCTCGTAGCGGAGCAGCAGATCGGCCACCTCGGCGATCATGTCGGCGTTGTCGACCACGCCCAGCCCGCTGTAGATGCACCGGCCGCAGTGGCGAGCGTTATTCAAGGCATTGGCCAGGATCCGGAAGTACTCCAGCGGCACCCGCCCGCGCTGGATGGCGCCGAGCATCCGCTTGTTCGCCAGGGCGTACAGGGCCGACGACGCGTCGATGTCGGCCTGGTGGGCCTTGCGGCCGAAGTCCTGCGTATCGGAGCGGATCCCGTACAGCAGGGCGGTCGCCAGCGGCATGTCCGGCTCGATCGACGCCGCCTCGAGGTACTCGTAGAGGATCGTCGAGGTCGCCCCGTACGCGCTGCGAACGTCGAAGAACGCCGCCCTGCGGGTCTCCGGGCGGATGGGGTGATGGTCGATCACGATCTGCGGCTTGATCCGCGGCGGCAGCGAACTGTTGCGCTGGCCGGGCTGCGCATCGACCAGGGCGATGAACTTGAACCACTTGCGCTCCAGTTCCCCGATCTCGCGGACCCTCAGATTCACGTACCGCACCAGGGCCCGGTTCTCCGCACGGCCGATCGTGCCGCTGCAGGCGATCGTGCAGGTGACCTTCAGCGTATTGGCCAGCTTCCGCAGCGCCAGCGCCGCGGCCATGCCGTCGGCATCGGGATTGTTCTGAAGGACGATCAACATCGTGGAGGTGCCCTTCAGCAGGCCCGTCAGCGCTTCGAGTTTCGCGGGGGTGTTGTTTCTGCCGCCCATGGCGTCCTTACCGATTCAACAACTGCTGGAGCCTGGCTTCGTCGATCCGCTCGGTGCCATGCGCCTCGGCGTCGCGCAGCTTGACCGATCCGGGGTCGGCGCCGACCACCAGGTAGTCCGTCTCGCCCGAGACGCTGGAGGTCACCCGCCCGCCGGCCAGGCGGATCGCTTCGGCGGCCTCGTCGCGGGTCATCGCGTCCAGCGTGCCGGTGATCACGAACGTTTGGCCTTCCAGGCGACGGCTGCGGCGGCGGCCCGTGGGATCCAGGCCGTGCGCCTTGAGGCGATCGAGCAGCCGGCGGTTGCCGTCGTTGGCAAACCACTGGGCAACGGACGATGCGACCGCCGGCCCCACGCCCGCCTTGCGGTCCAGGTCGCCGGGGTCGGCGCGGGCGAGGGCGTCCAGGGAACCGAACGCGGCGGCCAGGTCGCCGGCCGTCGCGCGCCCGACGAGCGGGATCCCCAGGGCGTAGATCAGGCGCGACAGCGTGGCGCCCTTGCGGGCGTCGTCGATGGCCTTGACGAGTTTCCCGGCGCTCTTGTCCCCCATCCGCTCCAGCGGCTTGAGGTCCTCGGCGGTCAGGTCGAACAGGTCCGCGGGCGAGGCGACCCGCTGGGTATCGACCAGTTGCTCGACGAGCTTGGCGCCGAGGCCGTCGATATCCAGGGCGTGCTTGGAGCCGAAGTGCTTGATGCTCTCGGCGAGCCTGGCCGGGCAGGCGTCGTTGGTGCAACGGGTGACCGCTTCGCCGGCCGGCCGCCAGACGGGCTCGCCGCAGACCGGGCAGGTGTCGGGCAGATGATAGGGTTTCTCGTGGCCGCTCCGCTTGGATGGAAGCGTTTTGATCACGTGGGGGATGACGTCGCCGGCGCGTTCGACGACCACGTGGTCGCCCACGCGGATGTCCTTGCGGTCGATTTCGTCCTGGTTGTGGAGGCTGACGTGCGTGACCTCGACGCCGCCGATGCGGACCGGCTCGAGGATGGCCACGGGCGTCAGGGCGCCGGTGCGTCCGACCTGGGCCTCGATCCGCTTGATCCGCGTGCTCTTGCGGCGGGTGGTGAACTTCCACGCCAGGGCCCACCGCGGCGACGCCGCCCGCGTGCCGAGGGTCTCGTGGGCGGCCAGATCGTCGACCTTGAACACGCACCCGTCGATCTCGTAGGGCAGGTCCTCGCGTTGGCCGGCCATCTCGCGGTACCACTCGACGGCGTCGTCGCAGGTGGCGACCCGCCGGCACAGCGGGTTGGTCCGCAGCCCCAGCGCCGCCAGCCGCTCGAGACACGCCCAGTGCGTGCCGGGCCGTCCGGTCGACGAGGGCGCCATCTCCCAGGCGTACACGTGCAGCGGCCGCCCGGCCGTCACCTTCGGGTCCAGTTGCCGCAAGCTGCCGGCGGCGGCGTTGCGGGGGTTGGCGAAGGTCTTTTCGCCCGCCCGCCCCTGACGGGCGTTGAAGGCGTCAAACTCGGTCTTGGTCATGTAGACTTCGCCCCGCACCACGAGCCGGCGGGGCGTGGGGGTATCGTCGGTCGGCTGCAGGTGGAGGGGCACCTCGTGGATCGTCTTGACGTTGGCCGTCACGTCTTCGCCGGTCCGCCCGTCGCCGCGGGTCGAGGCGGAGGTCAGGGCCCCGTCCTCGTAGACCAGCTCGATGCTCAACCCGTCGTACTTCGGCTCGGCGACGACGGTCAGCCGCGACCGGTCCAGTTCGTCCAGGCAGGTCTGCCAGAAGCGGCGCAGCGCCTTCTCATCGTCGGCGGAGATCGCGTCGAGGCTCAACATGGGCGTCTCGTGGCGGATCGCGCCGAACGCCTCGCGGGATTCGCCCCCCACCCGACGGGTCGGGCTGTCGGGCTCCACCAGGTCCGGATAGGCCTCCTCGATCGCCATCAGCTCGGCCTTCAGGTCGTCATACTCGGCGTCGGTGATCTCCGGATCGTCGAGCACGTAGTAGCGGTAGTTGTGGTGCTCGATCCGCTTGCGGAGGTCGGCGGCGCGCTGCCGCGCCTCCGATTTGTTCATCTCGATCGTCTTGTGGTCGGCGGGGGACACGCGTCAACCCTTTTGAAGTCGCTTGCGAAGCTGTTTGGCCGTGAGCGTGTTGATGACGTCCTTTTTCTCCAGCCACCCGCGGCGGGCGATGTTGACGGCAAGGTCCATGAAATCCATGTCGTCGGGCTTGTGGGCGTCGGTGCCGAAGGTGAACCGCACGCCGGCGTCGCGGGCCCGCTGGCAGAACGTATCCGGCAGGTCGAGCCGGTCGGGCTGGGCGTTGACCTCCAGCCACACATCATGGTCGCGGCAGGCTTCGAGCACCTTGTCGAAGTCGAAGGTCATCGGGTCGCGCCGGCCGATGATCCTGCCCAGCGGGTGGCCCAGGCAGTGCACCACGCCGCTGGCAATCGCCCGGACCAGGCGATCGGTCATGGCCTTCTCGCCGAGGTCGCGGTCGTAGTGGATGCTGGCGACGACCCAGTCCAGGTCGGCCAGGACGTCCTCGTCGAGATCGAGCGAGCCGTCCTTGAGGATGTCCACCTCGATGCCGGCCATCAGCCAGAGGCCGTCGATCTCGTCGTTCACCTGGCGTATCCGATCGGCGTGCTTGCGGCAGCGGTCTTCGTCCAGGCCGTGCGCCATGGTGACCCGCTTGGAGTGGTCGGTGATCGCCAGGTAGCTGTGGCCGCGGCGGCTGGCGGCGCGGGCCATGTCCTCGATGCTCGCGGTCCCGTCGCTGGCGGTGGTATGGGACTGCAGGTCCCCGCGCACGTCGTCGCGTTCGACCAGGCGCGGCAGCTTGTCGGCGACGGCCGCGTCGATCTCCCCGCGGTCCTCGCGGAGCTCCGGGGGGATCCACGGGAGGTTCAGCCGCTTGTAGACCGCCTCCTCGCTGTGGCCGGCCAGCAGCTTCTGACCGCTGAACAGGCCGTACTCGTTGAGCTTCCAGTCGTGCTCCTGGGCCATCCGGCGCAGGGCGATGTTGTGGGCCTTCGAACCGGTGAAGTACATCATCGCGGCCCCGAAGCTCTTGCCCTCGAAGAAGCGGAAATCGACCTGAAGCCCGCCTTCGAGGCGGACGGTGATCTTCTCGCGCCCGCGGCTGTCGACGGCGGCGATGTCGTCGAAGGCGGTGATCTGTTCGCCGGCGGCGTCGCGGTCGGCCGCCTGCACGAGGATGTCCAGGTCGCCGACGGTCTCCCTGCGCCGCCGGAAGCTGCCGGCGACGACCCAGCGGTCGACGGCGTCGGCGTTGTCCAACTGGCGGGCCAGCGCCTCGACGTGGTCGGTCGCGTCGTGGTAGAGCATCCGCCCGGCGGCCGAGGTGGCGGTCTTGATGCCCTGGAGAATCTTCTCCTCGCTTTTGGCACCGAACTGCTCGACCTCGCGGATCTTATGCGCCTCAGCCGCGGTGCGCAGGTCGTCGAGTGTCGCCACGCCCAGCGATTGGTGGAGCTGCATGGCCTTGCGCGGCCCCAGGCCGGGCACGTGCATCAGGTCGGGCAGGCCCGGGGGGACCTGTCCGCGGAGCTCCTCGAGGCGCTTGCACGTGCCGGTTTCGAGGATCTCGCGAATCTTCCCGGCGGTGCTCTCGCCGATGTTGGGCAGGTCGGTCAGGTCCTCGCCGGCGGCGACGAGATCGGCCAGGCGGCCCGACAGGCCGCGGATCGTCCGGGCGGCGTTGTGGTAGGAGCGGACGCGGAACGCGTTACCCCCGGTCAGCTCGATCAAATCGGCGATCTCGTCGAAGATGTCGGCCACCTGGGCGTTTTCCACGGCTCATCCCTCCGCTTGAGCCGGGCGGGGCTGATCGATCATGGCGATCCGCCGGCTGTGGCGCCCGCCGTCGAAGGCGGTGGCCAGCCAGGTATCGACGATCTCTATCGCCGCCTCGACGGCGATCATCCGTTGGCCGAGCGCCAGGACGTTCGCGTCGTTGTGGGCACGGGCGAAGCGCGCCGAGCGGAGATCCCAGCACAGCGCGCAGCGGACGCCCGCCACGCGGTTGGCCACCATCGCTTCGCCGTTGCCCGACCCGCCCAGGACGACGCCCCGCTCGCACCGGCCCTCGGCGACCGCCTCGGCGGCCGGTCGGATGACAACCGGGTAATCGCACGGCTGGGGCGAGTCGGTGCCGAAGTCGGTCACCTCGTGGCCCGCGTCGAGCAGGTGCTGTGCGATGCGACGCTTATAGTCCAGCCCCGCATGATCGGAGGCGATGGCGATGTTCATCGGCAGACCCTTCCTCATCGATCCCAGCCCTATGGCAATCATAGGCGCCGGCGAAGGTGCCGGCTGCGCCTGGCGGCGCTAGTCCGCCGGGCTGATGTACCGCTTCAGGTCCAGGGCGTTTCGGACCGCGTGGCCGTGCACATCGTTGTTGAAGTACACGTACACATCGCGCCCCGCCTCCAGGTGGTCGCGCACCCGCCCGGCGACGGCGGTGAGGGCCTGGTGGGTGTAGGTGCCGCCGGGTCCGCCGTGGAAGCGCAGGTAGACCCAGTCGGCGGTGACCACCCGCGGATGGTCGGGGAGCAAATCGTGGATGCACAGGGCGGCGTTGTGCCGGCGGAGGAGGGCATAGACGTCCTCGCACAGCCAGGTGGGGTTGCGGAACTCCAGCACCCAGCGGTGGCGGCCGCCGGCGGCGTCGAGGAACCCGCCCAGGCGGGCGGTATCCACGTCGAATCGCGGCGGCAGTTGCACGAGGATCGGCCCCAGCCGCTCACCCAGCCGTTCGGCGCGGTCCAGAAAGGTGCCGATGCTGTCGCCGGGGTCCTTCAGCCGCTTGATGTGCGTGCCGTACCGGCTGAACTTCAGCACGTAGCAGAACCCCGCGGGCGCCCGCTCCCGCCAGGTGTCGAACGTCCGCTCGTTCGGCAGGCCGTAGAAGGTGTTGTTGATCTCGACGGTGTCGAAGTGGCGGGCGTAGTAGGCAAACCATTGGGCCGGCTTCAGATCGGACGGATAGACCACGCCCTTCCAGTGGCGGTACTGCCAGCCGCTCGTCCCCACTCGCCAGCGCGGCTCGTGTTGGTTCATGATGGGCCTCCACGGTTATCCTAGACCTTTTCGAAGCGGCAGCGTCGGATTTGGTCTTGGCGATCCGAGGTTTTGTGGTATATATAGTTACGCATGTCTTTGTGTGTGTCGCAGGCGCCGGCCGGCGGGGCCGGTGCCGTGGTGGCATCGCGAGACGAGTCATGTTCGTTTGACATTCTTCGGGAGGCATTGCGCCATGGCATCTCATCGATCGTCCAACAAGTGGGGTAACCTGGTCCTTCTGGAGTCCCTCGAGCCGCGGCTGCTGCTGGACGCGATCGTGGACGACCCGCTCGACGACCTGCTGGCGACCAGTTCGCCGACCCCCCCGGCCGGCTATGTCTATGACGCCCCGCTGACCGACGCCGGCGGCGCCGGCACGACGGTGCTGCTGGACGAGGTCCCGGAGTATTTCTGGTACCGCGGGTGCGGCCCGACGTCGGTGGGGATGATCCTGGGCTACTGGGACATCCTGGGCTACCCCAACTACTTCGTGGGTGATGCCTCCACCCAGACCGACGACGTCAATGCCGGCATCGCCAGCGAAGGCCACGACGACGACTGGGTTCCCGATCCGGACGCCCCGCCGCCCCACCACGCCGACGACTCGATCGCCGACTTCTTCGAGACCAGTCGCGAACCGCTGCCGTACGGCTGGTCGTATCTCAGCAAGGCCGATGATGCGTTCATCGGCTACAGCGACTACGTCGGCTACTCCGCCGCCCACGCCTGGAACAAGGACTGGAGCGATCTGAGCTGGGCGGACTTCACCAGCGAGATCAACGCCGGACGCCCGATGATGTTCCTGGTCGACAGCGACGGCAACGGGGAAACGGACCATTTCGTCCCGATCATCGGCTACCGGACCGATCCGGGCCAGCAGTACGCCGCCTACACGACCTGGCAGAACGACTCCGGCATCCACTGGTTTGACTGGCAGGGCATGAGCGCCGGCGATTCGTGGGGCATCCGGGCCGCGACACTCTTCCGCCCCTCCCACACGCAGCCCGACCTGGTCACCAGCTACACCAACATCTGGCCGTCCTCGCTGTCGTGGGGGGACGACTTCAACTACATCTACAGCATCGACAACTTCGGCTCGATCGCCGCCGGCGGGGTCGACGTCAAGTTCTACCTGTCGCCCAATTCGACGATCAGCAGCGCCGACTACGAGCTGCACAGCATGTACGTCTCGTCGCTGGACGGCGGCGGGCACCTCGGCGGCGGGGTGCCCCTGTCCCTGCCGGCCAGCCCCCCCAGCGGGTTCACCGCCAGCGACGACGTCTACATCGGCATGGTCGTCGACGGCGGTTTCGACGTGGCCGAGAGCGTCGAGACCAACAACAGCAACCGCGGCGACGGGATCGACCGCAAGGCCGTCCACATCGCCACCGGGCCCGATCTGCTCGGCTCGGCGCTCGAGCTGGATGTGCCGATGCTCAACCTCGGGCCCGTCGAGGCCGCCTACACGATCGAAAACGTCGGCGAGACCGCCGCCGGGGGGTTCACCGTCCGGTTCTACCTGTCAGAGAACAGCTACATCTCCACGGCGGATACGCTGCTGGGCGAACAGGTCGTCTCGGGCCTCGGCGGCGGCGGGTCCTACAGCAACACCATCACGCTGACGCCGGGGTCGACCGACCCGTTCGACGGCAACGGCGCCTACACGATCGGCATGATCATCGACGCCAACAACGACGTTGCCGAGAGCGTCGAAGGCAACAACCGCAACGAGGGCTACGGGCTGGACATGGCCCGCGCCAACTACGGCACGCGGATCTTCCACGCCGACTTCGAGCACGGCGACGGCGCGATGGACATCATCAACGACACCGCCTGGGCGCCCAACGACGGGCTGTGGCACCTGACCACCA
>CAZHRW010000130.1:0-4352 GCA_964535025.1 uncultured Planctomycetales bacterium | reverse complement strand
CGGCGATGCCGTCCATCTCGGTTTGGAGGTCGGCCAGCCTGGCCTCGTAGGTCTCCCGCTGCGTGCGGGCGGCCTCGGCGGCCGCCTCCAGGTCGGTCGCAGCGCGGGCGTGCTCGGCGCGGATCTCGGCCGTCTCCGCCTGGGCCGTCGCCAGCGCGTCGCGAAGCTGGTCCGCCTCCGCCTGGGCGGTCGCCAACTGCCGATTGGCCTCATCCAGGCGCGACCGCGTGGTGCAGCCGCCCGCCAGGAACAGGCTCCCCGCGACAACCAACCCCAGTGTGCATTGTCGCCAAACCGCTCTCGTCATCTGTCGGCCCTCCTTTCGGCCCGCCCCCGCCCGCTGCAACGGTCATTCTACCACCGCGGCCAGGCGCTGCTCGACGGCCGGCCAGGAGATCAGGTGTTCGATGAATGCATCAATATAGTCGCCACGCCGCGGCTGATAGTCGAGGTAATACGCGTGCTCCCAGACGTCGACCACCAACAGCGGCGCCATGCCCATCACCACGACGTTTTCATGGTTCTTCACCGGCGTGATCACGAGCAGATCGCTCATCGCCTCGTACGCCAGCACGCCCCAGCCGCTGCCGTTCACGGAAGTGCTGATCGCCTTGAACTGCATGACGAACGCGTCGTATGACCCGAACTGCCGCCGGATCATTCCCCCGATCCGGCCTGCCGGGGTGCCCCCGCCGGACGGCGCCATGTTCTGCCAGTACAGCGTATGCAGCACGTGACCGGAGGCGTTGAACGCCAGGGCCGCGGCGTCGTCGCCCGCCCTCGCCGTCTCGCCGGTCCGGCGTGCGTCGGCGAGTTTCGACATCGCCTCGTTGGCCCCGCGAACGTAGCCGGCGTGGTGGGTGTCATGGTGCAGCCGGAGTGTCCGCGCGGCGAGGTAGGGCTCGAGGGCATCGTACGCATAGGGCAACGGCGGCAGGTCATAAGGCGCCACGACCACCGACTGCGGCGACGTCGCCGGTGGAGCGGGCGTCTGGGCCGTCGCCGCCCCCGTCGCCATCACGCCGGCGGCCACGGACGCCCGGCGAAGGACGTCGCGGCGCGTGAGTGAGCTATCCATCGTCCCCCCCCCTTTCAAAGGTCCCGTAATCCCTTCGGCCGGATCCTGCCGGTCCATGCTTACCCCACACACAAAAGCCGTCTCTTTCTCACTACACCGCTGCCCCGGCGCGGCCGGATGGCTTCGTCGCCTGCATGCACGCCTGTTCGGATGCTAGCTCAGGATAACTTTGGCTGAGCCCCGCGCCACGCCATGGAAAACGTGGTTGCCCGCCGATGGCTTGCCAAGCGAGAGGGGCTCTGGGATGATGGCCTCGTTGAGCGCCGCGCCGGCGAGCCGCGCGCCGGTGCGTGTTGCGGGACGCCCGGCCGCCAGCGATCGGAGGTATGCTGATGGCGGGGGTGAAGGTGGATGGGCCGTGGGAAGATCTGCCCGCCGATGTCCGCGCGCAAATCGACTTCCGCAACGTCCTGGCCCGAACACTCGAGAGCGGAAGGACTCGGCCAATGAACACGATGGACGCCGTGGACAGAGTAGGCCGGCTGCGCTGACGCTGTCCATGGCGTCCGGGGAATCACAACAGGGACCCCGGGCCGGGGTCTCTGCGCGGCGGTATCGCAACGGTGTTACTTCGCATGCACGACCAGATTGCCGTCCAGGATCGGCTTGTCGTTGACGTTGTCGTCCTGGTCCTCGACGGCCTCTCGGATCGCCCTGAAAAAAGGTTGACGGGCGCGACGGCGGGGCGTACACTTCCCGAACATCAGGCCCGCGCCTCGCGAGGGTCGCGGTGGCGGGGTCCGCAGATCGGCGGCGTCAGATATGCCACATCGCCTGTCTCCATTACAGGGGTCTTTGATCGACGGCCTTCTGGCCGGGAACGATCCGCTGCAGGCGGCCCTGCGGCGGCAGTATCGCTATGTCCGCGACGAGAAAGTGCGTTCCGGACTGCGGGGCATGCTCGGCGGACCACGTCGCGTCCGGGTGGGACGTCGGCGTGTGCGTTTTGACGTCCACCGGGGCATCGGCGAGGATTACCTGCTGGGCGACCGCCGGGCGTTCGTGGTGCGCGACACCCTCGTCGAACTGGCCGACGGCCGATTCCTCTGCTGCGAACTCCGCCTGAACGACGGCTGTCTACGGGAACTGCGCCTGCTGGGGACGCTGGCCGCGGCCGGCGCCCCGCTGGTGCGGCTGACGCGCTGGCCGTCGGCGGAGGTCCGCCGGATCGTCTATACCGACCCGTGGGACCCGGCCGTCGCTCCGCCGGGGGCTTTCTACGAGACCCGGCGGATCGCGACGCCGTACCCGGTCGCGGCGACGGCGAATACGCCGCTGCAGCGATGGCTGCTGGAGGCCGTCAACGACGTTTTGCCGGGCGACGACATCACGGGCGAGCTACGGCTGCGGCTGGCGCAGCCGGCGACGTCCGAGGAGATCAAGCGCTTCGAGGGCAAAGGCGACCTCGTGCTGCCGTCGGACCTCGACGAGGCCTGGCGCCTGACGAACGGCTGCTCGTTTTTCGCCATGGCCTTCTTCGGCACCTACGACGCCATGCTCCACCGCGACCGCAAGCGCAACCGCTACGAGATCGTGCTGATCGAACTGACGCAGATTCCCGACCTGTTCATCACCCTCGCCGTCCGCGACCCGTCGGACGGCACCGGCGCCACCTACAGCCTGTTCGACGTCGGCGAGCAGAAGGTCCACCGGCGGTGGCACAGCCTCCAGGCGTGCCTGGCCGACCTCCAGGCCCACCAACAGGCCATGCTGGAAACGGATGGAGCGGCGATGACATGACGGTGCCGGCCCCTCGTCAAGAATCCCCTTGGCGCACGCCGGGACGACAGGCATCATGAGCGCCGTTCGATCGTTCATGGAAGAAGGAGGTCGACATGCGCATGCGAACGACGACGTGCCTGTTGATGGCGATGGGATCTGTGGCGTGTCTGGCGGGTTGTGCCGAGCCCCTGCCGCCGGCACCGGCCGACCTGGCGGCCGCGGCCCCGGGGGAAACATTCGACCTGGACGGCCGTCGCGTCGAGGTCGTCGAGGTGGACGTCCTGCCGGTGGTCCGCAACGATTACAGCCGCCGTTACGTCTTCGACGCCGCCGACAACCCCAAACTCGACGAGCTTCGCCGGCGGGAGAACCTCGACGCCGTCATCGAGCCGGGCACGGATCAGTTCGACCGGCAGGTGCGCCTGCTGGACTGGACGTACAACCGCATCGAGAAGTTCGGCAGCCCCACGTGCGATGCCTTCGGCGCCCTGGAGATCGTCCGCGCCGTCGATGAAGGCCATACATTCTATTGCGCCCACTACGCCCGCCTGTTCGTCTCGGCCGCCGCGTCGATGGGCTGGGTCGCACGGCCGATCGCCCTGCGGACCGCCAAGCCGACGTCGGGGGCCACGGAGCATTCGATCACCGAGATCTGGTCCGACCCGTACGCCAAGTGGATCCTCTTCGACCCAACCTACGCGCTGTACGTCGAAGCCGACGGCGTGCCGTTGAGCGCCTGGGAGGTCCGCCAGAAGTGGCTCTACGACGACGGCGCGGGTCTCACCTTCGTCCTCGGGGCCGACCGGCGCCGCTACACAAAAGACGACCTGCCGGTATTCATGGCCACCCACCCCGGCTTCGGTGACCTGCAGCTCGCCGGCACCACGCTGGACAAGCTGGCCTTCCTAGCCTACATCCCCAACACCAACCTCATGGACGCCGCCTACGACTATGGCAACATGTTCATCACGAAAGACGGCCTCTGCGAGGGTGTCCGCTGGCACCGCCGCGACAACCCTGAGGACCCGGCGACCGAGCCGTACTTCCCGCTCAACCAGGCGGCGGTGACACTGGCCCCGGCCGCCGACGGTCTGGCCGTCACGATCGACACGTTCACCCCCAACTTCGACCGCTTCGAATACCGCCTTGACGGGGCCGACTGGCAACGCGGCACACCGGAACGGTGGACGCTCCACAAGGGACGCAACACGCTTGAAGCCGTCGCCGTCAACCGGTTCGGCGTGCGGGGCCATGTGTCGAAGGTGGTGCTGGACGTGCGGTGACGGCGCCGCCGCCACGCCTTTCAGGGCGCATGGGGCCGGAAGGCCACGGTTTCTACAGCCATCCGATGTGGCCCTTTGTGACCGCGCGTCCGTCGGCTTGACTCCGCGGGGTGTCATCGGCAGATAGTAATGTCCGGTCTTCGGCATGTAAGAATGTCCGCTTTCCTTTTGGTTCATCCGCGATTCGCGGGGAGCGGGTTGAATAGATAGCCGCCAACAGCAGCTCTTTGTAGCTTGTAGTTACCACACTATCGGCTGCAAAGGAGACT
>CAZHRW010000129.1:0-2882 GCA_964535025.1 uncultured Planctomycetales bacterium | reverse complement strand
CGCCGACGAGCTGTCGCTGGAGCCGGAGGCCGGCGACGTCATCGTGGCCGACGGCCAGCAATACGAGGTGATGGACCTCGGCGGCGACGGCTGCTGGCGGTGGTCGGACCCATACCGCCAGACGTACCGCATCCACACGAAGGATATCGGGGCCGACGTATGACTGAGCCGACGCTCGAACGCCATTTTGAGGTCATCCACGACAAGCTCGATCGGCTTGATGAGGCGATCCGCGGTAATGGCAGGCCGGGCATCATGATCCGCCTGGATCGTCTGGAGCAGGGCGCCAAGCGCCAGGCGAAGCTGGTGTGGCTGATCGTCGGCGCGACGGTCGTGGCGGCCATCTCGAGCATCTTCCAGTGGATTGCGGGGTGACCTGTGGGACTGGCAATCGATATCGCTGACGCCGTCGCCGCTGAGATCAACGCCGCCGATCCGGGCACATTCAGTCAGGCGGTCGATGCCCAACGGCAGGTCCTGCCCGCCCGCGAGCTTGCGGACCTGGCAACGCTGAAGGTGACCATCGTGCCGAAGGCCGTCGAGATCAGCGGTTCCACGCGGAGCGTCAGCCAGTACGACGTCGCCATCGACATCGGCATCCAGAAGAAGCTGGGTAAGGATCTCGACGCCGAGGTCCCGCCTTTGACCACGCTGGTGGACGAGATCGCCGAGTATCTGCGGAAACGGCAACTGACGGCCGCGCCGTATGCCGCCTGGGTTCGCACGATGAACGAGCCTGTCTACGTGCCCGAGCACCTGGCCAGCCAGCGGGTGTTCACGAGCCTGCTGACGGTCACCTACCGGGCCATGAGGTAATCCAGTGAACAACACCATCATGCGAAAGATCAACGTGACGGCCGCCTATCAGCCGCTGGTCGCCGACCCTCTGGTGGCCACCGTCACGATCTCGTGCCCGTCGGACAATGCCGGTGCCGTGGTCTTCCGTGGAGACGACGGCTCGGACGTTCCGTGGCGCGCGGGTGAGTGGCACACGCTGCATCGCGTGGACCTGGCCAGCATCCAGATCAAGGGCACCGTCGGTGACACCGTCACCGTGGTCGGGGGGACCTGGTGATGGCACGGCGCACCCTCGAAGCAATCCGGGCCTATCTGTTCCCGCGTAACGATTACGCGATCGCCACCAAGATCGCCGACATGGACGACATCCCCTACATGCCGACCGAGAACCTGCCCAAGGGCTCCATCGTCGTGCTGGCCGATCGCGTGCTCGTGGCCAACCGGGACCTCGTCGTCGGCTATGAGGGCTCCCTGACGGCGACGGGCGTGTTCTGGTTCCCCAAGCTCACTGGGGCGGGAACGACGATCGCCCGCGACACGACCCTTTACTGGGCGGCGGCGGCTGGAAGCGTGACGCCGGACTCCAACGGCGGGGCTCGCCCGAAGATCGGCGTCGCCGTGACGGCGGCCGGGGACGACGACGACAGAATCCGCGTGATCCTGGGAGGCTGACATGCCCTATCGACCCATCGATACCACCTTCGGCGACGGCTCCGACGGGCACGCCTACTACATCATCGAGAGCGGGGCGATCCAGTACCTGGATCAGCCCATCTACCAGTTCGCCTCCCTGCGGATCGACGGTGGCGTCACGCTGCGCCAGCGCAAGTGGGCGGACTGCCTGTATCCGGTCCAGCGGATCTACTGCCGCACGCCGATCATTCTCGACGGCGTGCTGTCCGTCGCCGGCGCGACGGCGGGTGTCGTCGACGCCGGCATGATGCAACCGGGCGATGTCCAGGACAGCACCGGAGCGAGCAGCACCTACCCGCCGTTCTTCCACGGCTCGGGCCAGTCGATCTACCCGATCGCTGGCGGCGTGTCGGCGACGCGGATGGTCATCAAGACCCCGACCGCCTCGGATCCCCGCGTCCCGTTCTACGGCGAGAACAGCGATGACGGGACGGGCTACGACTACATCGGCGACCCCGCGACGCTCGCCAAACTGGTCGGCCCCGGCAGGCTCTATCGGTTCTGCGCCGGGATCGGGGGCGCGTCGGCCGCATCGGACGGCGGCAACGGCGGCGGGGTCATCGTCGTCACGGCCCCGGCGATCGTCTTCGGGGCCAATGGCGGCATCATGGCCGACGGCGAGGACGGCCATGATGATCCCGGCGAGGAGTGGGCCGGCGGCGGTGGCGGCGGCGGGTACGTCGAGACGAACACCCGCGCCGCGGTCGATCCGAGCAAGCTGAGCGCCTCCGGCGGCGCGGGCGGCGATGCCGGGGCCGGGTCCTGGGGCGGCGATGGCATGGACGGGCTGGTCGTTCGGCGGCTGATCTGAGGGTCCCAGGCATGATCGGATTCAAGCCCGGCGTGATGATGTTCAACACCAAGGCGATCCGCAACCACGTGGATCGGGCGACGCGCAAGGTCCTGAGCAGGTTCGGCGCGTTCGTCCGCCAGACGGCCAAGCGGTCGATCCGCAAACGCAAGAAGTCGTCGTCGCCCGGCTCGCCGCCGTCGAGCCACACAGGGCTGCTGAAGCGGTTCATCTGGTTCGGCTACGAGCCGAACAAGCGCAGCGTCGTGATCGGCCCGGCGCGGCTCAGCCAGAAGGGCCGCGGTGAAGCGCCGCACCTGCTGGAGTACGGCGGCGCGACGACGCTCAAGCGCGGAGACAAGCGTCGCCGCACGCGAATCCGGGCACGGCCCTTCATGGGGCCCGCCTTCGAGAAAGAACAGACAAAGCTCCCGGCCCTGTGGCGGGACAGTATCCACTGACACGGAGGTCAGACCATGCCGCAAACCTTCCTGCTTGGCATGAACGCCAAGATCTACCACGACGTCGCCGGCACTGCTTCGCCGGCCAACGAGATGGGCAACGTTCGGGACGTCTCGCTCACGCTCGAGGCGGGCGAGGC
>CAZHRW010000128.1:0-5632 GCA_964535025.1 uncultured Planctomycetales bacterium | reverse complement strand
GCTGATGGTCTGGCGTGATGGTGGGTCCGATTCCGCCGCAGGTCGTTACCTCGATAATCTGGCCGAGACTATCGTGTGGGACTCCGGGGAACCCACGACTGCTGCTGCGATTCCTGACGACCTTGCCGAGAAGAGCTTGGCTGAGTATGACGGCAAGCATGTGCGAGAGTAGCGGGTATTCGGGGGAGCATCGCGAGTTACTGACGCAGCGTAGTGGATGCAAGCGCCATACGGTGACGCAATAGCGACGCGAACCGACCTCGAGGTCAGGGCCGCGAAACACGTCGCCGCGTACGGCCCGCGGAGAAGCATCAAGCCGAACTGCTCCTCGCCAGCGCCCATCACACTGGCGACCACGGGATGCGCCTCGCCCTCGACATGGATGGCAAAGCAATGGAAGTTCTCGAAACGGTCCCAAAGATCCCGCGCGTCGAACGCCTCGACGGCCTCAAGAACCTCGCAGAGCAGACTCTTGGCTATCATGGCTGACCTCCCTGTACGTAGGCCGCCGTCATTGTCGAGACCTGTCCGTCCGACATCAAAACCACCGTGAAGCCGGCCTAAGGCGCTTGTTCCCAATGAACGCGGGCGGACCCCAGCAGTGTGCCCGTAGCGTAGGCGATGTCGACCAGGGCGATCTGGTAGTCGGTGATTGCGCGGACCGCCGCCGAGCGGGCGGCCGCCAGGGCGGCCTGGGCGTCGAGGACGTCGGTGCTCGTGCGCAGTCCCAGGTCGAACTGCCGCTGCTCGGCGACGACGACCCGCTCGGCCAGCGCCACCTGCTCACGCGACGCCAGCACCCGCTGCCACGCCGCTCGCAGGGCATCGGTGGCGTCGTAGACCTCCTGGCGGATCTGGTCGGCCTGTCGGCGGCGGGTGGCCAGGCGTCCCAGTCGTTCGAGCACCGCTCGGCGGAGCCGACTGGCTGCCGCCTGGTTGCCCAGCGGCACCTCCAACACCACCCCTACACGATGGTCCTGGTAATCGCCTCGGCCGACCATGTTGAACGCGTCGCTCCAGTTCGCCCCCAGACCGTTGAGGTGATACTGGTAGTCCAGGGCCAGCACCGGCAGTGCGGCGTTGCGCCGGAAGGCGATGGTGCTGGCGTCCTGGGCGATGCGGATCTCCAGCTCGAGCATCTCCATCCGACGCTCCAGCGCCACCTCGGCCAGGCGCGCCGGCTGCGGGTCGGCAGGCATGACGACCGGCTCGGTGACCGGCACCACCTCCGTCGGCCCGGTCAGCGTCAGGGCGGGACGATTCAGCAACCGCTTGAGTTCCCGCTGGCGCAGGCTGACGAGGTTCTCGGCCACGATGACCCCTTCCACCCGCTCGGCCACGCCGGAACGCGCGCGAAGAATCTCGATCTCGGCCGCCGTGCCGACCTCGACCTGACGTCGCGCCCGCTCGAGCTGCGCCTCGGCCAGGGCCAATTCCTGTTGGCGGACGTCCAGTTCCCCCCGCGCTGCGAAAAGCTGCCAGTACACGCGGTCCACCGCCGCCAGGACGCGGATGACCTCCAGGCGCGTGCGGGCGAGGCTTAGCTGCCATTCGCCGCGGGCGATGCGGATCGGGTGGGCGTTGGTCCACAGCCCCGCCCCCCGCAGCAGCGGCTGGGTCAGCCGTGCGCTGACGTCGGCCTCGTAGGCCGGATTCAGCGTGGCGAAGACGTTGCTCGTCTCCGTCCACACGACCGGCACCGACACCGACGCCTCCCCGCCCGTCCGGAGCGGCACGCGGACGCCGCTCTCGGCGGTAAAAGCCTCCACCTGTGAGCCGGTCAGCGTCGTGGCGGTCGGCGTATCGGTTGATACGTAGGCGGCGTCGGCGAACAGGATCGACTCGAACAATGCCTCGGCCTCGGTAATGTCCGTCGATGCGATCGTCGGCGCCAGCAGGGCCACCTCCAGTTCGAGATTGTTGGCCAGGGCATCGGCACGGGCCTCCGCCAGCGTCAACGCGAACGTCTCCGGCGGCGCCTCGGGTTCGCGCTCCGCCTCGCCCCGCGCCAGGGCCTCGGCCGTCGTCGGCTCGATCACCCGCAGGCGCGCCGGGTCCACCGCCACATCCAGCCGATCGATCGACCACGGCCGATCGCATCCGACGGCCAGGGCCGCCGCCAGCAGCCCCAGCAGAAAACGCGCGCGAACGGCGTTGCCGCTTCCTGTCCTGATCCACGATCTACTCATGACGAAGCGCCTCGATCGGATCCAGGCGGGCGGCCTTGAGCGCGGGGAAGAAACCGAAGATCAATCCCACGGACGCTGAGAAACCGAACGACAAGGCAATCGCCCACCCCGGGATGTAAGCCCGGTGCAGTTTGAGCGCCGGCACCGCCGCCAGCGCCGCCGTCAACCCCCACGCTGCCAGCAGCCCCAGCAGCCCGCCCAGCAGACACAGCACCACCGCCTCGACGAGGAACTGCAGCAGAATCATCGACGGGCGGGCCCCCACCGCCTTGCGCAGACCGATTTCCCGCGTACGCTCCGAGACCGACACCAGCATGATGTTCATGATCCCCACTCCGCCGACGACCAGCGAGATGCCCACCACGCCCGAGGCCACCGCCGTGATGACGGCCGCCAGGCTGTCGAACTGCTCGAGATACTTCTCGATGACCTCGATGCGGAACGTGTCCGGCTCGCCCGGCGCCAGGCCCCGCTGCTGGCGCAGGTAGAACCGCAGCTCCGCCTGCGCCTCCTCCGATACCTCCGGCGATCGGCTGGAGGCGATGACGTACGGCCAGCCGGTGTCGCTCCGCATCGACCACAGCAGCGTGAACGGCACGATCACCTCGTCGCGACTGCTGCGGCCGCCGCCGAGGATAGCCAGCTCCCTCGCCGGCTCCACCACCCCCACCACGTGCAGCCGACGGCCCAAGGTCTGCACCGTCCGACCCATGCAGTCGCGGGGCAACTGCAGCTTGTCGCGCAGTTTCGGCGTCAGCAGGCACACCGGGCGGCGCTCGGCCAGGTCGATCATCGAAAACGGTCGACCCAGGCGAATGGTGCGGTCCTCGATATCGTGCCAGGCCGGCTCGATCCCCACCACGGGAACGCTCTCGACGCGCTCGCCGCCGGCGCGGACCGTGCTGTTGTCGTGAAGCATCCGCGTGTAACGGCCGACCGACGGGCAGCGGCGCTCCAGGTCGTCGAACAGCTCCGGCTCGAAGCGGAACACCCGCCAGGAGGCGTGGCGGTGACGTCCGTGGCCGGGACGGTGCGAGGCGATGTAGATCTTGTTGACGCCGATCGACTCGAACTCCGCCAGCACGTTCGCCCGCAGACCGCTCAGGGCCGCGATAATCGCCGCCACCGATGCGACGCCGATGACGATGCCGGTGGTGGTCAGCACCGAGCGGACCTTGTTGGCCCACACCTGACACATCGCCATTACGACGCACCGCACCAGCAGGCGCCCCATCAGCAGCGGCAGGCCCACGAGCTTCATGGGCGTCCCTCCCCCGCCGGGTCGCGCTCGACGGGCAGGTCCGAGGCAATCCGACCGTCGCGCAGGCGGACGACCCGGCGCGCGTGGCGGGCAACGTCGTTCTCGTGGGTGACCAGGATGATCGTCTGTCCGTCGCGATGCAGCCGGTCGAACAGGGCGAGGATCTCCTCGCTGGTGCGACTGTCGAGGTTGCCCGTGGGCTCGTCGGCCAGCAGCACGCTCGGCTCGGTCACCAGGGCCCGGGCAATGGCCACCCGCTGCTTCTGCCCGCCGGACAGTTGGTTGGGCCGGTGGCGCATCCGGTCGCCCAGGCCGACCCGCTCGAGCACCTCGCGGGCGCGCCGGCGGTGGCCCCAGCCGGCGTCGGGGCTGTACAGCAGCGGCAGACAGACGTTCTCCAGGGCCGAGAGGCGCCCCAGCAACTCGAACGACTGAAAAACGAACCCGATCCGCCGGTTCCGCACCCGCGCCAGGGCGCCGGCGCCCATGCGGGCGACGGAGCGCCCCGCGAAACGGTATGCGCCCGAGGAGGGCCGATCGAGGCAGCCGAGGATGTTCATCAGCGTGCTCTTGCCCGAGCCGGAGGGGCCCATGATGGCCAGACAGTCGTTGGGCGCGATGGCCAGGCTGACGCCGTCCAGGGCGTGGACGGACTCGGTGCCGACACGGTAGGTCTTACGGACCTCGTCCAGTTGGATCAGCGGGTCGCTCATGGTGCGGGGGCCGAGGCGGTCGTCGGACCTTCACCGGGGGGTTGGGACGGCGCGTTCTCGTCGCGGAGCCGCTGGTCGTGGCGAAGCGCCTCGAGGATCCTGTACGGGCCGATCACGACGCGCTGGCCGCGCTGCAGTCCGGTTTCGATGATGGTGCGCGTGAGGCTGCTGGGTCCGACGACGACCGGGGTGGCGACCGCCCGATCATCGGCGAAGCGGTAGACCACCGAGGTATAGGCCTTGTCGGGATCGACCTGGGGGTTGTCGCGTCGGATATCGGCGGGCAGTTCGTCGGTCCGACGCCCCAGCACCGCCTGGCTGGGGACCGTCAGGACGCCGTCGTGGTGGCGGGTGAGGATCTCCGCCTCGCCCGTCAGGCCGGAGTAGATCCGCCGCTCGGCCTTATCGAGCAGGATCTTGACCGGGTAATGTCGTGTGCCGTCGCGAGCGTATTGCTCGGCCAGGGCGATCGACTCGACGGTGCCGGCGAAGACCTCGTCGCCGTACGCCTGCAAGCGGACCTCGGCCTGCTGCCCCGCGGCGACGCCGCCGATGTCGGCCTCGTCGACCTCGGCCACCATCAACATGCGAGACAGATCGGCCACCTCCATGATGACCGTGCCGGGGTTGTTCATCGTGCCGGTGACGACCAGTTCGCCTTCCTTGGCGTTGAGGCGGGTGACGACGCCGGCGATGGGCGAGGTGATGGTGGTGTAGCTCAGGGCGTCGCGGGCACGCGCGATGTCGGCCTCGGCGGCGCGGAGATCGTGTTGGAGCACCGTGCGGCCCAGCTCGGCGGCGCGGAGCGTATGCTCGGCGGCACGACGTCGGGCGTCCAGCTCGTCGGCACGCTGCTGCGCCTCTTCGACCAGCGACAGGCTCGTATCGCCGGAGGCCAGGAGGTCCCGCTGGCGGGCCAGATCCCGCCGGGCTTCCTTCAGGGTCGCTCGCACGCCCTCGATCTGCGCCTGCTGGCCGGCGATCTGGGCGGCCTGGACGGCGATCTGCGCCTCCTGCGCCGCCCGGTGGGCGTCCGCCGACGCCAGCGCCGCCTCCAGGTCGGCCGCATCCAGGCGGACCAGCACGTCGCCGGCGGCCACGCGATCGCCTTCCTCGAACGGCAGCGACGCGACGCGAGCCGACACCCGCGCGCTGATCGACACCCGCGTCTGCGGCTCGACCGTTCCCGGCGCCCTGACCCGCTCGACGAGTACGCCCGGCGTGATGCGGTACACCTGCACCACCGTCGGTTGAGTTTCCCCGCCGGCCTTCGCCGACCGTGAGATTATCACCCCTGTCCCTGCCAGGATGCCGACGAGCAGCCCCAGCACGATCACCACGACGAGGAGTTTCCGCACCGGATCTCAACCTCAACTTGTCCCCATGCGCTGGACAGAATTCCGCCTGAGATAAGGTGGAATCGTCCCCATAGGGAACGGTCCCGCTGCTGCTGCGGAGGGAGCCCGGAG
>CAZHRW010000127.1:0-20638 GCA_964535025.1 uncultured Planctomycetales bacterium | reverse complement strand
CGGCGCGGCCGGACGGTCGCCCCTACGGGGCCCTGCGGGCCCCAGCTCCCCCGAAGGGGGAGCGGTTTGGCGGGAATGCCTCAGGGACCGCCGGGGGCGCGCGGAGGCCGAGCCGGGCGCGGCTGGGCGCCCCCCCCCGGGGGGCCCGGCGGGCCCCAGCTCCCCCGGAGGGGAGCGGTTTGGCGGGAGTGGCTCATGAACCGTCGGCGGGCGTGGAGGCCGCGCTAGCGCCGGGCCTCGGGCACGATCTGCCGCTCGCGGAGCAGGTCGACGATGCGGTCGACGCAGGCGTCGACGTCCAGTTCGTCCGTGGGCAGGGTCAGGTCGGGGTCGGCCGGGGGGTCGTAGGCGGCGGTGACGCCGGAGAAGTGCTTGATCTCGCCGCTGTCGGCCTTGGCGTAGGTGTCGGGTTTGCGGCGGCGGCAGACGTCCGGCGGGGCCGCGAGGTAGACCTCGACGAAGCGGTCGGCGCCTAGGATCTCGGCGGCCTGGCGGCGGGGGGCGGCCTCGGGGCTGACCAGGGCGCACAGGGCGATCAGCCCGCCCTGGTTGAGCAGGCGGGCGGCTTCGGCGGCGCGGCGGACGTTCTCGGCGCGGTCGTCGGCGCCGAAGCCGAGGTCCTTGCTGAGCCCCAGCCGCATGTTCTCCCCGTCGAGGACGGTCGCGGCGCAGCCCAGGTCGAACAGCCGCCGCTCGACGGCGTAGGCCAGCGTGCTCTTGCCGGCGCCGGTCAGGCCCGTCAGCCACACCGTCGCCGGGCGGTGGCCGAGGCGGGCGGCGCGCTGGTCGGGTGAGACCTGCCCGGCGCGGGCGGTCACGTGCGTGCTGGCGGGGGTCGAGACCCGCGCGGCCGGCTCGCCGGTCCACTCGTTGGGGTCGCGGTCGAGGATCACCCCCGCCCCGACCGTCGCGTTGGTCACCCGGTCGATCACGATGAACGCCCCCGTCGCCCGGTTGCGGGTGTAAGGGTCGTAGGCGATCGGCCTGCCGAGGCGGAGCACGCAGCGGCCGATCTCGTTGAGGCCGAGCCGGTCGGCGTCGTGGCGGTGGAGGGTGTTGACGTCCACCCCGTAGCGCAGGGCGGCGATCTCCGCGGGGATCGTGCGGGTCAGGTGCTTGATCAGGTACGGCGTGGCGGGCCGCAGGGGCTCGGCGGCCATCCACAGGACCATCGCCTCGACGGTGCGATCCACCCGGGGCACGTTGCGCACGTGGACCAGCATGTCGCCGCGGCTGACGTCGACCTCGTCGGCGAGCGTCACGCCCACCGACAGGGGACAGAACCCTTCGTCGAGGTCCCCGTCGGGGCCGAAGACCCCCTTGACGCGCGTGCGCACGCCCGAGGGAATGACGGTGATCTCGTCGCCGGGGCGGACCACGCCGGAGGCGACGGTCCCGAGGTACCCGCGCCGGCGCCGGTCCGGCCGCAGCACGTACTGGACCGGGAAGCGCAGGTCGATCAGGTTGCGGTCGGAGGCGATGTGCACCGTCTCGAGATGGTGCAGCAGCGTCGCGCCGGTGTACCAGTCCATGGCCGCGGCCGGCGCGACGACGTTGTCGCCCCGCAGGGCGCTGACGGGGATGAACGTCACGTCGGCGAACTGCAGCCGAGCGGCGAAATCGGTGAACTCCCGCCGGATGGCCTCGAAGACGGCCTGGTCGTAGTCGACCAGGTCCATCTTGTTGACGGCGACGACGATGTGGGGGATCCCCAGCAGCGACGCGATGAACGCGTGCCGCCTGGACTGGGTGAGCACGCCCCGGGTGGCGTCGATGAGGATGACCGCCAGCGAGGCGGTCGACGCGCCGGTGGCGGTGTTGCGGGTGTACTGCTCGTGGCCGGGCGTGTCGGCGATGATGAACTTGCGGCGGGGCGTGGCGAAGTAGCGGTAGGCCACGTCGATGGTGATCCCCTGCTCGCGCTCGGCCTTGAGCCCGTCGGTGACCAGCGCCAGGTCCACCCCGTCGCTGCCGGCGGCCTGGCCGGCGTCGGTGACGGCGCGGATCGCCGAGAGCTGGTCCTCGAAGATGCCCTTCGATTCGAACAGCAGCCGCCCGATCAGCGTGCTCTTGCCGTCGTCCACGCTGCCGGCGGTGACGAACCGCAGCAAGTCCTTGGATTCGTTCTCTTGCAGTAACCTGGCGACGTCCATGGGCATCCTGTCTTAAGCGAAATCCGAAATTCGAAGCACGAAATACGAAACAACTCTCAAACGGCCCAAAACAGCAAACGGGCAAACGGCCGAGCCCAACGGGACGATGCGTTTCCGTTTGTCGTCTTGCTGTTTGTGGTCTTTCGCTGTTTGGTTTGTCGTCCTGGCCGTTTTTCCGTTTCGAATTTGTTTCGGATTTCGGATTTCGTGCTTCGTATTTCGTTCGTTTGGTTTGTCGTCTTGGCCGTTTGTCCGTTTCGAATTTGTTTCGGATTTCGTGCTTCGTGCTTCGGATTTCTACCACGGCCTCACGCTCTCCGATGACTACCTTTCCGCCCAGCCAGGAAGCGCGCGCACTAAAAATAGCCTTCCTTCTTCTTCTGCTCCATCGATCCGTCGCGGTCCTGGTCGACGGCGCGGTTCTGGCGTTCGCTGTGGCGGGCGATCATGATCTCGCCGATGACCTTCTCGAGCGTGTCGGCGTCCGACTCGATCGCGCCGGTGCACTTCTGGCAGCCCAGTGTGCGGAAGCGGCACAGGACGGTCTCGACGGTCTCCCCGTCGCGGGGGTGGTTCAACTCGCCGGCCAGCAGGAGCATCCCGTGGCGCCGGATGATCGGTCGCGGCCTGGCGAGGTACAGCGAGGGGATGGGGATCTGCTCGGCGTAGATGTAGTGCCACACGTCCAGTTCGGTCCAGTTCGACAGCGGGAACACGCGGAACGACTCGCCCGGCGCGTGGCGGGTGTTGTAGAGGTTCCACAGCTCCGGCCGCTGGTTCTTCGGGTCCCACTGCATGAACGCGTCGCGGTGCGAGAAGATCCGCTCCTTCGCCCGCGACCGCTCCTCGTCCCGCCGCGCGCCGCCGAAGGCCGCGTCGAACCCGCCCTGCTTGAGCGCCGCGATGAGCGCCTGCGTCTTGAGCAGGTCCGCGCAGAGCGTGCAGGTCCAGTGGTCGTAGGGGCCGATCCGCTCCAGCGCCTCGGTGTTGGTGTGGACGATCAGCTCGGCGCCGACGCGCCTGGCCTCGGCGTCGCGGAAGCGGATCATCTCGCGGAACTTGAAGGTCGTGTCCACGTGCAGCAGCGGGAACGGCAGGCCGCCGGGCCGGAAGGCCTTCTGGGCCAGGCGGAGCATCACGGCCGAGTCCTTGCCCACCGAGTAGAGCATCACGGGCCGCTCGAACTCGGCGGCGACCTCGCGGATGATGTGGAGGCTCTCGGCTTCGAGCTGCCGCAGGTGGGTCAGGCGGTAGGTGCTCATCTCACGCCTCTTTCGATCCGGTCAGTACGCCGCGGTCGCCCAGCAGCGCCACCAGGGCGTCGACGCACTGGTCCACCGACTGCGTGGCCGTGTCGAGCGTCAATGCCGCGTCGGCCGGCGGCTCGTAGGGCGCGTCGATGCCGGTGAACCCCCGGATCGCCCCCGCGCGGGCCTTGGCGTACAGGCCCTTGGGGTCGCGCTGCCGGCAGACCTCCAACGGCGCCCGGACGAACACCTCCAGGAACGGCGCGTCGGCGGCGGCGCGACGTGCCCGGTCGCGGGCGGCCCGGTAGGGCGAGATGAAGGCGGCGATGGCGATCAGGCCCGCGTCGGCGAACAGGGCCGCCACCTCGCCGATCCGGCGGATGTTCTCGTCGCGATCTTCGGGGCTGAAGCCCAGGTCGGCGTTGAGCCCGTGGCGGATGTTGTCGCCGTCCAGCACGTACGCCGCCCGCCCGGCGGCGACGAGCCGCTGCTCCAACGCCGCGGCGAGGGTCGACTTGCCCGAGCCCGACAGTCCCGTCAGCCACAGCACGCACCCGCGCTGGCCCAGCAGCCGCCGGCGCTGCTCGGCGGTCACGGCACCGTCGTGCCAGACGATATTGTCGGCCTTGGCCATTGCTTGCGCTCCTCGGGGGCCACTGCGGGCGGGACGTCCGTGTCGCTGTCACACCAAGACGGTGGATGATACCCAACCACCGGCCGAGCCGTCAATGGGCCTATCGGCATCCCAACCGCCCGGCATGAGTGTAGACGCCCCGGAGCAAACCGCTTATAGTTTTCAGGCAACCCGGAAGGAGTGACCATGGACCCACGGACCCTGCAGCGCTGGCTGGACCCGGTCTGTCGGACCGCCGAGGCCGCCGGCCGTGCGATCCTCGAGATCGCCGGCGAGATCGGCCAGGTCGTCGACAAGGCGGACGGCTCGCCGCTGACCCGCGCGGACCTCGCCGCCCACACCCTCATCACCGAGGCGCTCGCCCGCCTGGCGCCGGCCCTGCCGATCCTCTCGGAGGAGGGCGACCTCGACGCCTTCGTCGCCGGGCGGCACACGACGTTCTGGTGCGTCGATCCGCTGGACGGCACGAAGGAGTTCATCGGCGGGCGGGACGAGTACACCGTCAACATCGCGATCATCGAGGACGCCCGGCCGATCTTCGGCGTCATCGACGTCCCGCCCAAGCGGACGCTGTACTGGGCCGTCGCCGGCGGCGGGGCGTGGCGCCGCGTGGGCGACGGCGACGCCGAGCCGATCGCCGCCGGCGACCGGCGCGTCCCGCGGGTCGCCGTGGCCAGCCGTTCGCACCTGGACGACCGCACGCAGGCCTATCTCGAACGGCTCGGCGTGGCCGAAACGATCCGGTGCGGCTCCTCGGTGAAGCTGACCGCCGTCGCCGAAGGGCGCGCCGATCTCTACCCCCGCTTCGGCCCCACCCGCCTGTGGGACACCGCCGCCGGCGCCGCCATCGCCCTCGAAGCCGGCTGCCGCGTCCTCGACCTGAACGGGGCGCCGCTGTCGTACGACCCGGCCCAGGGGCTCACCCGCGACGGGTTCCTCGTCGTGCCCAACGGGATGGACGTGCCCCTTCAGGCTTGAGGCCTGAGACTTGAGGCTTGAGGTACGGCCACGGCTTCACGGCAACGGCAGCGCGGCCAGGAGGGCCGCGGCGTCGGCGACGACGATCCGGGCCGTCCCGCCGTCGGCGGCGGGGGCGTCGGCGTGCACCTGGCCGTCGCGGCGCCACTGGATGGTCAGCCAGCCCAGGGCGTTGGGCGCGACGAAGTCCTTGGCGGGGTTGTCGGCGACGTAGGCGCAGGCGGCGTGGGGGACGCCCAGCTTGGCGGCGATGCGTTCGAAGCCGGCCGGGGAGGGTTTCCAGCAGTCGCGCCCCATCGCCTCGGTGAAGACGATCGCGTCGAACCGCTCCCGCAGGCCCATCACGTCGAGCTTGAGCGCCTGGGCGGGCAGGAACCCGTCGCTGAGCAGGCCGAGCTTCACCCGCCCGCGCAGGGCGTCGAGCACCTCGACGACGTCGGCGTGCGGGGCGATCCGCGGGCGGTGCTGCCGGTAGCACGCCACCCAGCGGGCGATCGTCTCGGGGTCGTCCGGCAGGCCGAACGCGGCGGCGGCGGCGTTGAACATCCGCTCGGTGCGGCCGTGGCGGAACCGCCGCCACATCCACGCGGCGACGGCCGACGCCTCGGGGCTCATCGCGGCGGCGACGGCGCGGTAGCCGCTGCGGACGTAGTCCCGCTCGCTGTAGAGCGTGTCGTCCAGGTCGAACACGACGGCTTGGATCGTCCGGTCGGTCATCGGATGAGGGGTCGGTCGTAGCCCGGCAGGGCGCGGGGGTCGCCGGCCGGCGTGAAGATCGCATCGTCGTAGCGGAGCATGAGCAGCCCGTCGGTGAACCGCCCGACGCACGGCTCGGCGGGTCGTCCCAGCACCTCGTCGATCAGCAGCCGGGGCAGGTTCACCCCGGCGGCGATCGACAGCGGCGCCCCGCCGCCGAAGCGGGGGTTCAGCTCGAAGACGTACGCCTCCCCGCCGGGCGGGCGGCGGCATTGGATGTTGAACGCCCCCCACAGCCCCGGCAGATGGTCCACCAGCCGCAACGCCGCGCCGATCAGGCCCGGATCGTTCACCGTCACGCCCCGGGCGACCTCCCCGGCGCGGATCTCCAGTCGCTGGCGGGGAACGACGGCGACGACCACGCCGTCGCGACGGCGAAAGACGTCCACCGTGTACTCCGAGCCCTCGACGACCTCCTGGACCAGCAGCGCCTCGCCGAACGTCCTCACGTGGGCCGCCAGCGCGCGCTCGTCGTCGACCCGGGCGGTCCCGACCGCCGCCGAGCCGCCGACGGGCTTGACGAAACAGGGGAAAAACGGCGCCGCGCGGAACGCCGCCAGCGACACCGTCCGGATCGACGGCAGGCCCGCGCCGGCGACCAGCTTGTGAAACGCGATCTTGTCGCGGCAGGCGCGGACGATCGACTCGGGGCCGATCATCACCGTGCAGCCCCGCTCGGCGAAGCGGCCGGCCTGGGCCGCCAGGGCCACCAGGTCCAGGTCCGTCAGCGGCACCACCAGGCGGATCGCGTGACGACGCACCACCTCCAGCAGGCGGTCGACGTACCCGGCCGACCGGACCGGCGGGACGATCTCGGCGACGTCCGCCACGTGCAGGGCCGCCGCGGCCGGTGTCACGTCCGCCGCGACCAGCGGCCCGGCGAGCCCCACGTCGGCCAGGGCCTCGGCGAACGCGCGGACCAGGGCCACGCGCCGCCCGGCGCAGGTGAACAGAATGCCAAAGGCCCCGTCAGTAGCGTTCGCGCTGCTCATCATGACTGTACTGTTTCTCATAAACGCCCCGGCTGCCGCGCACGGCGGCGGCAAGCGTGGCCCAAAGGATCTTCACGTCCAGCCACAGCGATCGATGATCGACGTACCACAGGTCCAGCTCGATCTTCGCTTCGAGCGGCACCTCGCCCCGCCCGTGGATCTGGGCCCAGCCGGTGATCCCCGGCCGCACGTCCAGGCGGCGGCGCTGGCGGGCGGTCCACTGGGCCGCCTGACGCTCATAGAGCGGCCGCGGCCCCACCAGCGACATCGCGCCGGTCAGGACATTGAACAGTTGGGGCAGCTCATCGAGGCTGTGTTCCCTCAGGAACTTTCCCACCCGCGTCAGGCGGGGGTCCTCGCCGGATTCCGGGCTGCGGCCGTACGGGTCGGCCGTGGCGCGCATGGTCCGGAACTTCAGCATCGTAAACGGCTTGCCGCGATAGCCCGCGCGGCGCTGGCGGAACAGCGGCCGGCCGCGCGACTCGGCGCGGATCGCCACGGCGATCACCACCATCGCCGGCAGTGCCGCGATCAGCAACAATCCGCCGACGAGAAGGTCGAACACGCGTTTGGCCACGTCCCGGAACCTCACAGCCCCACCTTTCGGCAAAACGTCAAGCATACCCGTCGGGGCGATGCCGTACAAGCGCGAGGGCTCTGTCATAACCCGAAGTTACGCTTGAGGATGGCAAAATCGCCGTGCGAAATCGTCCAAGTCCACGTCCCCGTCGGCGCCGGCGTCCCCGCCGGTCGGCGGGCCCGTCAGTCCGTGGACCTCCAGTTCCACGATCGAGGTGAATCGCTGCGTGCCGCCCGTGCCGCCCCGCAGGCGGAGCGTATCGCCGACGGCCGGCAGGAACGTCAGCTCGATGTGCTGGAAGAACGCCAGCGGGTCCAACGGCTCGCTGAGCTGCAGGGCGGCGACCTCGCGGAAGGTCCCGTCGCGACCGACCTCCACCGTCAGCGTGGTGAAATAGCCGCCGGTGATCCCGCCCGGTTCGGCGGGATTGCCGTTGATGTCGGCCCAGTGGATGTCGCCCTCGTGGAAGACCGCACCGGTGAACGTCACGAACCGGTCGAAGGTGACGGCATACCAGTCCTCGGCTTCGCCGATCGCGTCGGTGCGGGTCCAGTAGGGCAGGTGGCCGTTGAAGCTGACGTCGACGATCCCGTCGGGGATGCCGGCGGCGAGCCACATCCCCGCCAGCTTGTCGTGGTAGACCGTCGCCGACAGCGTCCGCTCCGCCCGCGCGCCCGTCGCCGCCGACAGCACAACCAGACACACGACACTCATCCGCACTCGCATGGCCGATCCTCCCGCCTCAGTGACAGGGTTCGCGGGTGTGATTGTACCACGGCCGCGGCGATGGCGGCCCGCCCGGCCCGGCGGCGGGGCTCGATTATCCGCCGTAGCCGTCCGGATGGCCGCGGTGCCAGGCCCACGCGTGGGCGACGATCTGCTCGATGTCGCCGTAGCGGGGCCGCCAGCCCAGCTCGGTGCGGGCCTTGGCCGCGGAGGCGACCAGCCGGTCCGGGTCGCCCGCGCGTCGGGGCGCGAGGCGGGCGGGGATCGGGTGGCCGGTGACGGCGCGGCAGGTGTCGATGATCTCGCGGACGGAGAAGCCGTTGCCGTTGCCGAGGTTGTACACCTTCATCCGTCCCGGCTCGATCGCCTCGGCCGCCAGGCGGTGGGCGTCGGCGAGATCCATCACGTGGATGTAGTCCCGCACGCACGTGCCGTCCGGGGTATCGTAGTCGTCGCCGAAGATGCTGATGTGCTCGCGCCGGCCCAGGGGCACCTGCAGCACCAGCGGGATCAGGTGCGTCTCGGGATCGTGGTCCTCGCCGATCGTCCCGTCGGCGGCGGCCCCGGCGACGTTGAAATACCGCAGGGCCGTGAACCCCATCCCGTACGCCCGGGCGTAGGCGGCCAGCATATGCTCGACGCACAGCTTGCTGGCCCCGTAGGGGTTGATCGGGTCGGTCCGGTCGGTCTCGACGATCGGCACCCGCGCCGGACGGCCGTACACGGCGGCGGTCGACGAGAACACCATCCGCGAGAGGCCCGTCTCCCGCATCGCGTCCAGCAGCGTCAGGCCGATCAGCGTGTTGTTGTGAAAGTACTTGTCGGGATGCTCGACCGACTCGCCCGCCTCGATGAACGCGGCCATGTGGATCACCACGTCGATGGCGTACTCGCTCATCGCCGCGACCAGCGCCTGCGCATCGGCCACGTCGGCGCAGACCAGCGGCCCCTGGCCGACGGCCGCGGCATGGCCCTTGGCGAGGCTGTCGTACGCCACGCACCGATGCCCGGCCGCACCGAGCACCTTGAGGATGTGCGAGCCGATGTACCCGGCGCCGCCTGTGACCAGGATGTTCATCGTCGCTGCGCTCCTGAGGCCTGAGGCTTGAGGCTTGCGCCACGCCCACAGCCCGGCGCCTCGGGCCTGCTGCTAGGCCTTGACAATCTTACGTCGCGCGCGAACCTTCGCCGTGGCGTTGCGGGTATCGACGACCAGGTGGGCGTTCTTGACGATGAAGTCGTAATCGTAGGCCGTGTGATCGGTGCTGATGAGCACCGCGTCGTACCTGGCCAGGTTGGCCGCCGTCAGCGGCACGGAGGTCATCCGCAGGTCGTACTCCCGCATCCGGTGCGTTCGCGGCACGTGGGGGTCGTTGTAGTCGACGGTGGCGCCCTTGTGCCGCAGCAGCTCGATCAGCTCCAGCGACGGGCTCTCGCGGACGTCGTCGACGTCCTTCTTGTACGCCAGGCCCAGCACGAGGACCTTGCTGCCCTTGAGGGCCTTGCCCTTGTCGTTCAGGGCGTCCATCACCTTCGCCACGACCCACTCGGGCATGCCGACGTTGATCTCCCCGGCCAGTTCGATGAAGCGGGTGGTCATGTCGTACTGCTTGGCCTTCCAGCTCAGATAGAACGGGTCGATCGGGATGCAGTGTCCGCCGAGGCCGGGGCCCGGATAGAACGCCTGGAAGCCGAAGGGCTTGGTGGACGCGGCCTTGATGACCTCCCACACGTCGATGCCCATCCGGTCGAACAACTGCTTGAGCTCGTTGACCAGGGCGATGTTCACGCAGCGGTAGGTGTTTTCGAGGATCTTCGACGCCTCGGCCGCCTCGCAACTGTCGACCGGGACGATCGTATCCAGCGCCGCCCCGTACACCGCCTCGGCCACCGCCAGGCTGTTGGCGTCGTAGCCGCCGACGACCTTGGGGATGGTCCGCGTGGTGTAGTCGGTACGGCCGGGGTCCTCGCGCTCGGGGGAGTAGGCCAGGTAGAAATCGCGCCCCACCTTCAGGCCCGACTCGGCGAGGATCGGCAGCATGACCTCCCGGGTCGTGCCGGGATAGGTCGTCGACTCCAGCACGATCAACTGACCCGGGCGGAGCACCTTGGCGATCGTCCGGGCCGTCGCCTCGACGTAGGTCATGTCCGGCTCGCGCATCTTCGTCAGGGGCGTCGGGACGGCGATGAGGATCGCGTCAGGCTGTGACAGCCGCTTGGGGTCGGTCGTGGCCGTGAACCGCTTGTCGGCGAGCATGGCCTTGATCGTCGCGGCGGGGATGTGCTCGATATAGCTCCGCCCGGCCATCAGGGCCTTGACCTTGGCCGGGTCCACGTCGAAGCCCAGCACCGTCATCCCGGCGGTGGTGAACTCCCGCACCAGCGGTAGCCCCACGTAGCCCAGCCCCACCACGCCGATGAGGGCCGTCTTGTTGTGGACCTTCTCCAGCAGTTCCTTGATCACCGAGGGTACTCCTTGCTCATCGAACGCCGCCCGTCGGCGCCGTCGGGGCGGGCCCCCGCGGGCGGCATGTCTGTAAGTTGGACCGTTTTAAGCCTTTATCGGTCGCAGCGTGGCCAAGCTTGACAAAAGGCCCGGCCGGTCGTCCGCGGGCCGGCATGGACCATCCTACGCCCGGCCCTCGCAAGGCGTTCGGGCCGTCTTTCCCGCGTTTCACTCGACACGACGACCCGCGGCCGGTAGGGTAGCGGACCGTCAATGGCACGCCGCGCCCCGGCGGAACGGCAAGCCTCACCGCCCGCGCCGGCCGCGATTGAAAACGAGATCCAAGACGTGAAAGCTGAAATCTGAGATCTGAGATCTGAAATCTGAGATCTGGAGTTTCTTCCGGGTTGTTCACCCGCGCCGGCAGGATGAACAGGGAAATGCCCTCACAGGTGTGAAGCGAATGGACACGATACAGGTACCGTTTCTGGATCTTCAGGCGCAGTATGACGCCGTCATCGACGACGTGAACCGCCTCGTCGCCGAGGTCATCGCGTCGCGGGCCTTCTGCAACGGACCCCTGGTCCGGCAGGCCGAGCAGGATCTGGCGGCGTATTGCGGCTGTGCCGAAGCGGTGGCGGTCTCCAGCGGGACCGACGCGCTGCTGGTGAGCCTGATGGCCCTGGACCTCGGGCCCGGCGACGAGGTGATCACCACCCCCTTCCCCTTCTTCGCCACCGCCGGGACGATCTGGCGCGCCGGCGCCCGGCCGGTCTTCGTCGACATCGAGCCCGAGACGTTCACCCTCGACCCGGCGGGGATCGAGGCGGCCGTCACCGAGCGGACCCGGGCGATCCTCCCGGTCCACCTGTACGGGCAGATGGCCGACATGGATGCGATCATGGCCGTCGCCGAACGCCATGACCTGCCGGTCATCGAGGACGCCGCCCAGGCGATCGGCGCGACGTACAAGGGCCGGCCCGCCTGTTCGATCGGGACGACCGGCTGCCTGAGCTTCTACCCGACGAAAAACCTCGGCGCCATGGGCGACGCCGGCATGGTTCTCACCCAGGACGCCGCCCTGGCCGGACGGCTGCGGGAGCTCCGCAATCACGGCCAGGGGCAGACATACATCCACCACAGCGTCGGCGGCAACTTCCGCGCCGACTCGCTGGCGATGGCCGGCGTCGTCGCCAAGCTGCCCAAGCTGGCCGTCTGGACCGACACCCTCCGCCGCCACGCCGCCCGCTACGACGCCCTCCTGGCCGACTGCGACGGCGTGGCCACCCCGGCCGTGCGCGACGGCTGCACCTCGGTCTACCACCAGTACGTCATCCGCTGCGCCGACCGCGACGCCCTCAAGGCCCACCTGGCCGCCCGCGACGTCGCGTCGGGCGTGTACTACCCCCTCTGCCTGCACCGCCAGCCGTGCTTCGCGGCGCTGGGCTACCGCGAAGGCGACCTGCCGATCGCCGAACAGGCCAGTCGGGAGGTGCTCGCCCTGCCGATCTTCCCGGAGCTGACGGATGAGCAGATCGACCACGTCGCCGCGAGCGTCAAGGGGTTCTTCGACGGCTCGTAAGGGTGACGGGAACGCCGGCGCATTATAGACAATTGTCGCGAATTGGGCACCAAGGCGCTTGACGGATCGGGCAGGTTGGGGTAGAATCCGCGGTGGAGTCATGGAGCCTCATAGCGCCTCGGCACATCTTTCCGTCGGGGGCGCGCGGAACGCTGCCGGATGGAGCCTCCGACCGTTCGCCGTCGGATGCGGCGATCCACCGCAGCGGGAAAGGAGTGGTCTCGTGGGAGCTATGCATCTGCGTCGGTATGGCGGTCTGATGGTCCTCGCCGTGTTCACGTTGGTCCTTGCGCCGGCGGCGCAGGGGGATCTTGTCGGTCCCACGCTGGCGATGAGCGTGCATGCCGGCGGCGAGACGGTCGATGTCAGCGTACCCCTTGTCGAGCTGCCCGACCAGGCGGCGGATCGGGCCAAGTTCGTGATGCACCAGGTCATCAACGTCATGGGCAAGGGCGGGGGCCAGTGCCTGGCCACGATCGACGATCTCTCCGTGGAGTACGTCGCCGACCCGGTCATCACGCTGGGCTTTGCCGTCCAGGCCGGCAGTTCCGACACCACGTTCTCGATCACCTCGGCGACGCTGACCTTCCCGGCATTGACCCATCCGACCGGTGAGGCCTCCGCGGAGATGATGCTGGAGGACCTCGGCGGGTCGACCGGGGCGACGGCCCAGGCCGTGGCGCCCGATGAGGGGATGTTCATCGCCACCTACAACGGCACGAGCACGTTCGCCGAGTTGATCCAGCAGGTCGCCTTCTCCAGCGGCGGCCCGCTGACCAGCGATTCGAGCGTCGGACCGGACACCATTGCCGACAGCGTCGACAGCATGCAGTCGAGGATCGCGATGACACTCAGCGCCGGCGACAAGGCCAGCGGCCTGTTCGTCTACGAGATCGTCCCCGAGCCGGCGACGATCGGCCTGCTGGCGCTGGGCGGTGTGGCGCTGCTGGGCCGGCGGCGGCGCTGAACCGTCGCACCAACCCGTACGATACGCACGGCCCTCCTTGCCGCCGACCGCGGCAACGAGGGCCGTCCGTCTGCGCCCCTCACGCCGCGCTGAGGTACCGGCGCAGGAAGATGAACACGAACGGCAGAACCACCGAGAACACCAGGCGCGCCAGGATGCTGACCTTGAACGGGTAGAGCATCATCGACTCGAGGATCTGGTACTGGCTGGAGACGCGGTTGATCCGCAGATAGGTGCGGATCATGGCCATGTCGTCGAGCGACTCGTTCTCGACGTTCCGCGTGAGGGTTTCGTGCTCGTCGCGCAGCGCATCCAGGCGCGCATCGCGCAGGGCGGTCGCCTCGCGATTGATCGCCAGTGTCGGCCACACGAACGACAGGCCGATGAACCCGCTGAACAGCACGACCGCCCCGGGCACCAGCACCGCCAGCGGGCTGTCCCAGTCGATCAACTGGAACGCCAGCGGCAGGAACAGCGAGCCGGTCGAAAACAGCAGGGTGGTCCCGATGGCGTAGTAGCCCACGCTGCTCAGGCCGCCCAGGCCGTCGGGGTGCCACGGGTCGATCCGCAGGCGGTGGTGCGTCACGGCGTGAATCGCGCGGACCGTGACCGCCACGCCCCAGAACCCGATGCCCGTCAACACCCCCAGCCACAGCACGGCCAGCGTCGTGACCCAGAACACCGGGTCCGCCAGGCCGCCGATGCCGCCGCGCGACAGAGACGGCACGCAGTAGAACCACGTCACCAGCAGGAACAGCGACCACGGCGCGGAGGCCAGCAGGTACTTGCGGGAAAACTCCCGGCGCCAGGCGTACTCCATGCGCGGAATCACGGTCGGATCGGCCAGCAACGTGCGCAGGCGGGAGTAGAACGCCGGCATCAGCTTCCGCTCGTAGTACCAGATCCAGTACGGACCGAACGCCGCCCACACCCATACCAGCGCATACGACAGGATGAACCCATCACCGATCCTGTCGCGCCGAGCCCCGTACAACGCCGCCAGCAGCACCGCCGGCACGAGACCGAATTTCGACAGCGCCGCCAGCAGGGGCGGCTTGACGGGAAACGGTCTGCGCGACTCGATCACGCGTGTCACCCAGGTCATGGGCACGCTCTTGCCGGACGGCTCGGCCATACTAACTGCCTCCACTGTAGCGGGCGTAATCACCGTGGATATGTCGCAACAGTCGTCCTTTGCCGAAGGCCAGAAAGCCCTTCACGGGCCAGGGGCCGAAACGGTTCAGGACGAAGAACAACTGCCGCCGCCGCCGAACCCGCCGCCGGATCTCCTCGAAGACCGGTCGGAGCCGGCTGACGTAGGTTTCCGGCGCCGGCGGGCCCGACCGCGTCGCCTCGAGCACGGCCTGGGCGGCGAGCAGGCCGCTGTGGTGGGCGAAGAAGATCCCCTCGCCGTACAGCGGATCGACGAGCCCCGCGGCGTCGCCGAGCAGCAGACAATCCCGCCCGCCCGGCGCCGCAAGCGGATAGCCGTACGGAACCGGATGGGCCGCCGGCGCCACGCTGTCGGGGTCGACCCGCAGGTCCGCCAGAAACGCGCGCCAGAGCTCTCGCAGCGGCCGTCCCTGCCCCCCGGGCAACGCGCCCAGCCCCAGCAGCGTCCGCTCGCCGTGCGGAAACGCCCAGCCATACCCCTGGTTCACGTAGCCGAAGAAGACCACCGGACGGCCGGCAAACCGCCCGACCGCGGCGTTGTCGACCGCCGCCTCCAGCGCCACCGCGAGATTGTCGCGCCACTGGGCCTGCACGGACGGCTGGAGGTTCAGCGAGCGCCTCACCCGGCTGGCGGCGCCGTCGGCGCCTAAGATATAACGGTAACGCCACCGGCGGCCCGTCGCGGTGGTCAATTGGCGGGCGTCGTGGTCGACGTGGACGACCGCTTCGGCCACGTACAGCCGGGCGCCCGCCTCGCCGGCGGCGCCGGCGAGGTACGCGTCATACAGATCCCGCCGGACGAACCAGAACGGCTGGGCGCTTCGGCTGCGGGAGACGCGGGTCGTCCGGTAGCACAGTTGATACTCCCCCGTCACGTTCAGCAGGGCCCCGGCGGCCCGCAGTCCGTCCTCGACGGCCGGCAGCGACGCCTGGAGGCACTGGATCGTCTTGCGCGTCAGCAGCCCCCCACACAGCTTCGGGCGGGGCAGGCGGTGCTTCTCGAACAGCACCGTCTCCAGCCCGGCCGCGGCCAGCGCGCGAGCGGCGGTCGATCCGGCGGGACCGGCGCCGACCACGGCAACATCGCATGTCTCGATCTCGCCCATCGGCGCCTACCTCGTCGGCGGGTCGCCGCCGGGGCCTTACAGCCGCCCGGCGACGTGCTGTTCCTATACCGCATCGCCGGTCGTCTCCGCAAGCCGCTTGTCGGCCGCTGATCCGAACCCAACGACCAGAGGCTTGCCCTTCGCGTGCGAAACGGCACAATACGGTCGCGCGGCCGGCGACAACGTCGCGACGGCCGTCCCCGTGGATCGGCAATGGATACAGCAGGCTGTTGCACAACGAGAATCACATGCACGACCGCACCCCCCACACGCAGCAGAACGTTCCTTCCCTGCCGCACTCGGCTGTTGCCCTGGCCGTGAGGCTCGCACTGTACACGGGCGTCCTGCTCGCCGCCTATGCGCTGTTGCCCGGGATCATCCAAGACGGCAACATAGCGCGGTTCAAGGAGGGAGGGCCGATCGAACGGCTGCAACTGGCCCTCCTCGCCGTCACGGCCTGCATGTTCATCGCGGGCAGTTGGGCGTTCCGGCCGCTGCGCCAGTGGTTCGCCGTGCTCGCGGCGTTGAGCCTGGTGGGATGCTCACGAGAATTGGATAGGCTGCTCGATGACCACCTTCCCGTCGTCGGCTGGCAACTGCCTGCCGTGGCGGTCCTCGCTGTGGGCATCGCCGTCATCTGGCGGCATCCCAAGCGGTTCGCCCAACAGGCAGGCCAGGCCGTATTGCGGCGCGGGTTCGCCATCCTGTGGGCGGGCACTGTGGTAGCGGTCATCTTCGCCCAGCTCGTGGGCCACGGCGCTTTTCTCGAAGCGCTGATGGGCGACGACTACGTCCGTGCCTACAAGCGGGTGATCGAGGAACTCGGCGAGCTGTTCGGCTATGCCCTGCTGCTGATCGGCAGCATCGAATCGATCCTGGAGGCGCGGACGATGCGCCGCGGCGTGCAGGCCGGGCCGTGACGGGAACCCGCCCGCCCTCATGATGTTCTCCGGCAGCGCCCCGCGGATCGACGACGCCGTGGCGGCGGCCCAGGCCTCCCGCGAGCCCCCCGCGCGCCGGGGCGACTCGACGGCCGCGCCCCCTACCGCGGGTGGGGTTCCTCGCGGACGGCCTCGGCTTCGTAGGCTTCGACGACCTTCTGGACGAGGTTGTGGCGGACGATGTCGGCCTTGCCGAGCCTGACGAAGGCGATGCCCTTGATGCCCGAGAGGCGACGCTTGGCATCGATCAGTCCGCTCTTGACGTCGGCGGGCAGGTCGATCTGGCTGTCGTCGCCGGTGACGATGACCTTCGAGCCGTGCCCCATGCGGGTGAGGAACATGAGCATCTGCAGGACGGTGGTGTTCTGGGCTTCGTCGAGGATGATGACCGAATCGTTGAGCGTACGGCCGCGCATGAAGGCCAGGGGGATGATTTCGATCAGGTCGTTGGCCATGAACCGCTTGATCTGATCGTAGTTCATCATGTCGTGCAGCGCGTCGAGCAGGGGGCGGAGATAGGGGTTGACCTTGGCCTGCAGGTCGCCGGGGAGGTAGCCGAGCTTCTCGCCGGCCTCGACGGCGGGGCGGACGAGGATCAGCCGCTTGGCCCGCTCGTGCTTGAGCATGTGGGCGGCGACGGCGACGGCGAGGTAGGTCTTGCCCGTGCCGGCCGGGCCCATGCAGAAGATCATGTCGTTGCGGGCGATGGCCTCCAGGTAGGTGCGCTGCCCGTCGGTCTTGGGTTTGATGATCTGACCGGTGGAGAACACGTCGAGCACGTCGGCGGTCGGGCGGTCCTCGCTGGCGACGGCCTCGGCGATGGCGTCGGCGACGAACGCGTCGTTGATCTGCCCGCCGTGCCGCAGCGTGCGCCGGCATTTCCGCAGCACCGACGCGGCCGCCGCGGCGTGGCGGGCGCCGCCGGTGATCTTGATCTGCCCCTCGCGGGCGAAGATCTGCACGTCCAGGGCATCGCGGATCAGCTTGAGATGCCGATCGCCCGGCCCGAACAGCCGCAGGCGGAAGTCCGGCCGCAGTTCCGCCGGCTCCAATGTCACGGTCAGTTCCACCGGCGCGGGTCCTCCTCAGGATAATACGGCCAACAGCACGTAGCCGACCGGCGCCGCGACCAGCGGCGAGTCGACCAGATCCAGCACGCCCCCGAAGCCGGGGATCAGCGACGCCGAGTCCTTCATGCCCGCGTCGCGCTTCAGCAGGCTCTCGCACAGGTCGCCGATCTGCCCCACCACGCCGAGCACCACGGCTATGGCCGCCGCGCCCACCGCCGACACCTCGAGCCCCAGCACGGGGTTCAGCCCCACGGCGACCGCCGCCGCGAGGATCAGCCCGCCGGCCAACCCCTCCCAGCTCTTGCCCGGCGACAGCCAGGGGATGATCTTGTGACGGCCGATCGCGGTGCCGGCGAAGTACGCCCCGATGTCCATGCCCTTGACCACCGCCAGGATCCACACCAGCGCTCCCACGCCGAACCGGACACGCACCGCCAGCAGCCCGCCGGCCAGGGCCCCGAGGTACAGCACGCCGCCCAGCGTCCCGGCGACGCGGCGTGCGGCCCTGTCGAGTCGGAACGCCGCCATCTGAGTCACGAACGTCGCCGCCACCGCCACCGCCAGGACGATCAGGGCCAGGTCCCCGCCGGGCCACCCCGCCGCCGGCCCCCACACCGGCAGCAGCGCCACGGCGATCGACGTGGGGATCCCCACCAGCGGGATTGCCGCCAGTTCCGCCGCCGTCACCAGCCGCGTATACTCCAGGTATCCCCCCGCGATCAGCACCGCCGTCAGCCCCGCCAGCGGCCAGCCGCCCATCCCGGCGCCCTCGAGGTGGTGGTCCCAGACGAACAGCGCCGCCAGCGCGGCGATCATGACTGTGCCGAAGGCGATCCGTTTTCCCATGGCGCCCATTGCATGGCTTCCCATCCCGAAATGCAAGCGCAAGCCTCCTTACCGCCGCGCCGGGCACGATCGCTTACCTCACGGTCAATTGTTCGGACAATTCCGGCGGCGCCGACGCGGGATTCTCCGACGGATCGCCGGGACGGTGCCGGCCTTTCAGCGCGGGGTACGCTCGCAGGAGGGGAAAGCCGCGTGGCGCAGGGAGCGCTTCAACGACGCACGGCGCGGACGGCGGCCCGCCGGCGTCGCCACACCATCGCACCGGCCAGCAGCAGCACCAGCGACGACGGTTCGGGAAGCACCCCGACGGCTTGAAGATCCGCCTGGAAATCCAGGCCCACCGGCAAGCCGGTCCCGTAGGCGCGGGCCATGAGGGTCAGGTCGTTCACGTCGACGTCGCCGTCGCCGTCGAAATTGCCCATCGACCAGCCGGCGCCGGACGCCGTGCCGTAGTGGGCCGCCAAGGCGACCAGGTCGTCGAAATCGACGTCGCCGTCGCGATCGACATCCCCGGGAACCGGCGTGACGTCCCCGAGCAGCTGCTCGATCCACGGCTCGTGGACGTCGATCCGCAGCGCGGTGATCCAATCCGGATACGGCTCGTCGGGCGAGGCGTCGGTGGGGGAGGCGAACCAGGACTGCCCTGACGTGGCGTGTTCGGTGCTCAGCGTGATCCCCAGCAGGTGCCACCGCTGCCCGGTCCGGACAAACCATCCACCGCCGGAATCGAACTCGGCGACGGCGGCCTCGGTGAGGATCCCCGTGTCCCGGCCGGGCCCGTCGAACAGGCACGCCGCCTTGTCCGGCGAGGTCTCCCAGATGCGGTTCTGCCCCCATCGCAGCGTCGTATTCCCGCCGCCACTCCACTGATAGCCGTAGACCTGGCCGGTGGCGGTGGTAAGGTGCTGGCCGCGCCCCTTGCCGTAGCCGCCGATGGCCACGAGCCGGTTGTCCATCGGCCCATCGGCGGGCGTGTACAGATCGGTCCAGTAGGCCAGGTCGGCCGGCTGGCCCGACCGCGTCAGCCGCGCCAGGCGGATCTCCGCGGGCGGATCGACATCGCCGCCGACGAAGTCCTCCTCGATGGTGGCGGTGTAGGACACGCCGTCGATCACGACGGTCCGCGGGGCGAGCGGGTTGCTCTCATCCTGGTGGATCGTCGTGACCACCAGGTCCGGGCCGATCGCGACGCAGGAGGCGTTGAGCCCCCACCGGCCGATCACGGCGTCGTCGGGGTGCAGCGCGGCGGGCAGGGACGGCTGGCAGGGATGCAGCACGATCGCCGGCGCCGGGGCCGCCCAGGCGGTGAGGATCAACATGCCCGTCAGGATCGTTCGCATCGTCGGGTCCTTGGTTCAGTGCCGGCGCCGCGTCGCCAGCACGGCCCACCCCGCCGCCAGCAGCGCCGAGGTGGCCGGCTCGGGCACTCCCGCCGGGGCGCCGGAGCCGAAATTCATCTTGAGAATACTGAAATCGTCTAGGTCCACGTCCCCATCGCCGTCCAGGTCGCCCTGCGTCGCGTAGGTGCTGCCGAAGTTCATCTTGAGGATGGCGAAATCGTCCAGGTCCACATCCCCGTCGCCGTCGATGTCGCCGGGCGGCAGCGGCACCGAGCCGGGGGCAATGAACGTCACGTCGACGCACTCGGTCAAATCGGCGCTGGCGTTACCGATCGTGAAATCCAGACGCACCGACGTTGCCGGCGGCACGACCAACTCGGCCAGGTTCCACACCGGCCCCGCCCCCGCCGGAGGGGTCAGGGCGAACAGCCCCGTCAACGCCTCCGGATCGGGAACGTACCCGTCCAGCAGGACCCAGTCGACCCACAGCATGTCGGCCGGATCATCCAGGAACCGCGACTCGTCCAGCCCGTGGCGCAGTCCGCTGGCCGTGATCCCCGTTGCGTCGCCCAGCACGCCGTGCCGGCTGACCCCGTCGAAGCTGGCGGGCATAAACCCGTTCCTGCCTTCCACCTGGAGGGTCAACCGCGTCAGCCGGTCGCCGTCGTGGGTGAACTCCTCGACATCCGTGTAAAGCACGTCGATGTGCTCGCCGCTGTAGACGGTGACGACCTCGGCGCCTGCGCATGACACCGCCGCCCCCCCCACCACCAGCGCCGCGGTCAGTACACTCCAACACCTCATCGCCGGCAACTCCGCACCGGGTCGGCGCACACTCAGCGCACGCAGATCGCGACACTAGTATATCACGTGCCACGACGATCCGTCAAGGTATGCAACAGTTCCGTTGTGCCCGGAGACGGCGACAGCCAACTGCGACATTCGATCTGATGGCCGTACCCGTTCCTATGGTTTGCCGCCGCCCGTTTCGGTACGCTGGTAGACGGCATGAAACCGCCGACGGACATCCCGACCCCGCGCCGCGTGCTGATCGTCAAGCCCAGCGCCCTGGGCGACGTCGTGACGGCCCTGCCGGTGCTG
>CAZHRW010000126.1:0-11300 GCA_964535025.1 uncultured Planctomycetales bacterium | reverse complement strand
CGGGATGCTAAAAGGCTCTCTCTTGCGACCAACGGGGCTGTGGCGCAGCTGGGAGCGCGTCTGCATGGCATGCAGAAGGTCCGGGGTTCGAATCCCCGCAGCTCCAGTCTTCCAAGGCCGACCCTCCACCGGGTCGGCCTTTTTTCCAGGGCGGCCTTGCGTTACACTCGCGACCATGGCGGCACAATCCAGTCAACAGCGACGACATGACGGCCGCAAGGCCAACGAGTTACGACCGATCTCCCTCGAGGTGGATTTCATCCCGTCGGCCGACGGGAGCTGCCTGATCGCCTTCGGCCGCACGCGGGTGATCTGCACGGTGAGCCTCACACCCGGCGTGCCGCCCTGGCGGGAAGGCAGCGGCCTGGGCTGGGTGACCGCCGAGTACGGAATGCTCCCGGCGTCGACGTCGACACGCAAGCGGCGGCCCATCGGCAAGCCCGACAGCCGCTCGACCGAAATCCAGCGGATCATCGGCCGCGTCCTGCGGAGCGTCGTCCGTATGGAACGGCTCGGCGAGAACACGATTTACCTCGACTGCGACGTCATCGAGGCCGACGGCGGCACCCGAACCGCCGCGATCACCGGAGCGTACGTAGCGCTGGCCCGCGCGGTGGTCGTCGGCGAGGCGCGCGGCCTGCTGCGGCGCGGCGCGCTGAGCACCTCGGTGGCGGCCGTCAGCGTCGGCGTGGTGGACGGCCTGTGCGTGCTGGACCTGGACTACGCCGAGGACAGCATCGCCGAAACCGACATGAACGTCGCGATCACCCGGGCCGGGCGCTACGCCGAGATCCAGGGCTCGGCCGAGGGTATGGCGTTCACGCAAGCCCAGCTCGACACCATGCTCGCCCTCGCCCGACGCGGGTGTCGGCAGTTGCAAACCGCCCAGCGGGCCGCCATCGCCACCTGACGGCCGTACTGAGGAGATCCACAGCATGAAGATTCGTTTCGTTATGTCGGGTGTTGTGACAGTCCTGGCCCTGCTGGGCGGCTGCGGCGGTACGGGCGGCGGCGGCTACGGCGGCTCGCCGGGGGGCTTTTCGATGGCGGGCGGGTCCGGCCGTGCGCCGGACCGGCAGGACGACGATCGCGCCCGCTACACGGTCCTGCTGAAGGTCTTCCGCGGCGACAACCACGACAAGGCCGCGGCCCTCTACCGCGACCGGCTCAGCAGCGAACTGCGCTGGCGCGACCTGACGGTCGTCACCGCCGCCGAACGCAGCGAACTGTACTGGGGCGGCTTCGAGAGCGTCGACGACGCACGGCCCACGCTCGAGCGGGCCAAGGCGCACCGGACCGCGACCGGGCTCGCGCCGTTCGCCGGGGCGATCATCACCCCGCTGCCCGGCAGCGGCGGGACGTCCGGCCAGTGGGACATCCGCGCCTGTCCGGGCGAGTATTCCCTGCTGATCGCCGTCTTCGAGGACCAGCCCGAGGCCGACTACGTCGGACGACGCGACTACGCCATGCAGTACTGCCGCCAGCTCCGCGAGGAAGGTTACGAAGCCTACTACCACCACGGCACACGCAGCTCCTCGGTCACCGTCGGGTCGTTCGGGCCCGAAGCGTTCACCCGGAAGCTCGAGCCGATGCGCCACCCGCAGACCGGCGACGTGTTCCACGTCGAGCACATCGTCGCGACCGATCCGAAGCTGCTGGCGCTGCTGGAGGCATTCCCCCACCGCGCGTATAACGGGCGGCAGTTCTTCAACGTCCAGCACGACGCGAGCGGCAGGGAGCTCAGTCGCGAGCCCGCCCCGCCGGTGCCGGTGCGGGTCCCCGGGCGCGACCGATAGGAGCGAGTGGCCATGCGAACACTCGTCGTCGCCACGGGCAACCCCGGCAAACTGCGCGAGATCCGCCAGTCGCTCGGCGCGCTGCCCGTGCGGGTGCTGGGCCTGCGGGACCTGCCGCCCATCGACGAGCCCGACGAGACGGGCGACACCTTCGCCGCCAACGCCCGCGACAAGGCCCGCTATTACGCCCGCGCCACCGGCGTGTGGTGCGTCGCCGACGACAGCGGGCTCGTCGTCGACGCCCTCGGCGGCCGTCCGGGCGTCTACAGCGCCCGCTACGCCGCCGACCGCTGCGACCCCGCCGCCGGACGCGCCGTCCTCGACGCGGCCAACAACGCCAAGCTGCTGGAAGCGCTCGCCGACGTCGGCGACGAACAGCGGACCGCCCGGTTCGTCTGCGTGCTGGCGATGGCCGACGGCGAAACGATCCGCATCGAGACCTCCGGGACCGTCGAAGGCCGGATCGCCCACGCCCCGCGGGGCGAGAACGGCTTCGGCTACGACCCCCTGTTCCTCCTGCCCGATCGGGGCGTGACCACCGCCGAACTGCCCCCCGACGAGAAAAACGCCATCAGCCATCGCGGGCAGGCCACCCGCCGGTTCGCCGCGCAGCTCAAGGCCCTGCTGGCCGCCGGCGGCTGAGCAGACGGCCGACCTGACGGGTCGGATTTCAGCGCGCGGGATTTCAGATTGCGGGTTGACAGGCGAGCGGCATCTTTCTAGACTCTTTCGTTCTTTTGACGACGTCGTGTCCATCCACATGGAGCGCCCCTTCGGGGAGCCGGCGAGCCGTTCGTGGCCGCTTGTCGGGGCTCCGGGATGGAACCTCCGCCACGGTCTTAGGTTAGGTATGTTGCCGACGCGGCGCCCAGTTCCGCCCCGTGGCGACCGCCGGCGGTGATTACCCGGTGGTGTAAATGGTAACACTGGTGGTTTTGGTCCACCCATTCCAGGTTCGAGTCCTGGCCGGGTAGTAGCTTCCGGCCAAGCCGGAAGCTACAGAGCAGGTGAACAGGCGATCAGGTGAACAGGAGAAACGGCAAAACCGTCAGCAGGCCAAGCCACGAAGCAGGCGGATCACCTGCGGTCTCCTGCTCGACTGCTCTCCTGCTCACGATGACGGACAGGCCCCCAACAGAATCACCGGTGAACGACGGGCAGCCTCTTTCATGAGTACGACAGCGATCATCCTGGCCGCGGGCAAGGGCACGCGGATGAAGTCCGACCTGCCGAAGGTCCTGCACGGCGTGTGCGGCCGTCCGATGCTGGCGCACGTGATGGACGCCTGCCGGCAGGCCGGCTGCGAGCGGCTGATCGTCGTGGTCGGCTACGGGGCCGGGCAGGTCACCGCCGCGTTCGCCGACGCCGACGACGTGGTGTGGGTCGAGCAGACCGAACAGCTCGGCACCGGCCATGCCGTGATGGTCTGCGGCGAGCACCTGGCCGACCTTGACGGGCCGGTGCTGGTCGTCGCCGGGGACGGCCCGCTGGTGCGGGGCGAGACGCTCGGCGAGCTGCTCGACGCCCACGCCGACGCCGGCGCCGCCTGCACGCTGGCGACGTGCATCCTCGACGACCCCAAGGCGTACGGCCGGATCCTCCGCGACGACGCCGGCGAGCTGGTGGGGATCATCGAGTACCTCGACGCCACCGACGCCCAGCGGGCGATCGGCGAGGTGAACGTCTCGCTGTACTGTTACGACGCCGCCCGTCTCCGCGAGGTGCTCGGACGACTGAGCAACGACAACGCCAAGGGCGAGTACTACCTCACCGACACGCTGGGCCTGCTGCGCGACGACGGGCATCGCCTCGCGGCGGTGCCGGCGGTGCCGCCGGAGGATGTGCTGAGCATCAACGACCGCGTGCAACTGGCCCAGGTCAACGCCCTGATGCAGCGGCGGACCGCCGAGCGGCTCATGGTCGCTGGCGTGACGATCGAACAGCCCGCCACCGTGTGGATCGATCCGCGGGTCGAGATCGGCACCGACACACTCATCCGCCCCCATACGGTCCTCGACGGGCCCTGCCGGATCGGACGCAAGTGCGTGATCGGCCCGTTCGTCCACCTCGCCGACGAGACCGTCGGCGACAACACCATCGTGGAGCGCACGCATGGGTAACCTGGAACTTGTGGGCGCAGCCAAACGGATTGCGCATGACGCATCGAGGTGAACGCTGCCTTGCCGCGGAGAACACCCATGGATGACATGAAACTCTTTTCCGGTCGTGCGAACCCCGATCTGGCACGGCGGATCAGCGAGTACCTCAACCTCCCGCTGGGGGCGGTCGACATCCATCCGTTCCCCGACGGCGAGCTGCTGGTGCGGCTGAACGAGGACATCCGCGGGCGGGACGTTTTCATCGTGCAGCCGACGTGCAGCCCGGTGAACGAGAACCTGATGGAGCTGCTGATCTTCCTCGACTGCGCCCGTCGGGCGTCGGCGGCGCGGATCACAGCGGTGTTGCCCTACTTCGGCTACGCCCGCCAGGACCGCAAGGACGCCGGGCGGGTGCCGATCACCGCGAAGCTGGTGGCGAACCTGATCTCAGCGGCCGGGGCCGACCGGACGCTGGCGATGGATCTCCATGCCGCCCAGATCCAGGGGTTCTTCGATATCCCCGTGGACAACATGCTCGCCGAGCCCGTGCTCAGCCGTCACTTCGCCGAGATGGACCTGTCGAACCTGACGATCGTCAGCCCCGACGTGGGCAACGTCAAGCGGGCCACGGCGTACGCGCGTCGGCTGGGGGCGGAGTTGGCGATCGTGACCAAGCGGCGGGTGAGCGGCAGCGAGACGGAGGTCGGCCACATCATCGGCGAGGTGGAAGGCCGCTCGATCCTGATGGTCGACGACATGATCTCCACCGCCGGCACGGTCTGCAGCGCCGCCCGCCTCGTCGCCGACCGCGGCGCCGAGCGGATCATCGCCGGCGCGACCCACGCGGTGCTGGTCGGCCCGGCGGTCGAACGACTGGCCAACTCGCCCATTGACGAGGTCGTCGTCACCGATACGATTCCGCTGTCGGCCGAGAAGGTCAGGCGGATCGGCAAGATCCAGGTTCTGTCGGTCGCCCACCTGATCGGCGAGGCGATCCGTCGAATCCATAACAACGAATCCGTGAGCAACCTGTTCCTCCAGGACGTCCCGCCGACGTCCTGAGGCGACGCAACCAACCCGTGGAGGCATACGGCAAGATGGAAGTACTGAAAGGCACCCCCCGCGACGCGACCGGCAGCACCAGAACCCGCCGGCTCCGCCAGTCGGGCCTGACCCCCGGGATCATCTACGGGCACGGCGAGGCGAACGTCCCGTTCGCCATCAGCACCCACGACCTGGAGCTCGCCCTGCAGCACGGCGAGCGCCTGGTCAAGATGACCCTCGACAAGACGGAAGGCAACTACCTGATCAAGGAGGTCCAGCGCGACGCGTTCGACCAGGGCGTGCTGCACGTGGACTTCACCCGCGTCAATCTCGATGAGGTCGTCGAGGTCGAGGTGCCCATCACGCTGAAGGGCACGCCCGCCGGCGAGGCCGAAGGCGGCGTCCTGACGCCGGGGATCGGTGAGCTGACCATCGAGGTGACCGTCACGAACATCCCCGAGGAGATCATCGTCCGCGTCGACGGTCTCGCCGCCGGCAGCGCGCTGCGCGTGGCCGACCTGCCGGAGATCGAGGGCGTGAAGATCCTCACCGACGACGACGCCGTCGTGGCGACCTGCCCGTATCCGACCGAGGAGGTCGAGGAAGAGGAGGCCGTCGCCGAGGAAGAAGCCGACCAGGCCGAGCCGGAGATTATCCGCCGGCGCAAGGCCGAGGAAGAGCAAGAGGAATCCGAGAGCTGACGCGGACGGACGCCCATGAGCTCGACGGCGCCGCTATTCGTGGTCGGTCTGGGCAACCCGGGCCGTCGGTACCGCCAGACGAGGCACAACCTCGGCTTCATGGCGGTCGACCGCCTGGCCGATCGCTGGGGCGCCGGTGCGGCCCGGCGGGTCTTCGACGGGGTGTTCCGCGACGCCCGCGTCGGCGGCCGACGGGTCGGTCTGCTGGAGCCGATGACGTTCATGAACCGCTCCGGCCGCTCCGTGGCGGCCATGGTGCGGTTCTACAAGGCCGCGACGTCGGACCTGCTGGTGGTCCTGGACGACCTGGCGCTGCCGGAAGGGGCGATCCGTCTTCGCCCGGGCGGCTCGGCCGGCGGGCACAAGGGCCTGCAGGACGTCCTGGCGGCGCTGGGCACGCAGGAGGTGCCCCGCCTGCGGCTGGGCATCGGCGCGGCGCCGGCCGTGATGGACGCGGTCGATTACGTCCTGGCCAAGATGGACGACGACGCGCTGGCCGCCGCCCACCAGGCCGTCGACAAGGCCGTCGAAGCGGTCGAGGACTGGATAACACTGGGCATCGCCGAAGCGATGAACAGGCACAACTGAACCGTATGAAGAGTGAACTTCGGGTTTGAACCTTGAGGCACCGGAGAAGAAGCACGAAATACGAAGGACGAAATACGAAACGAATCCTCAAACGGATGAAACAGCAAACATCCAGAGGCCGAGTGCGGCTGTTGGGTGCTTTCCCGTTTTGCCGTTTCGGATTTGTTTCGTGCTTCGAGTTTCGGATTTCGGGTTTTCCGTCCCGGGTGTGATGGAGGACGACGCTTGAAAACCTACGAAGGGATGTTTCTGCTGGATGCCGGTCAGAGCGACTTCGACGAGGCGGTCCAACCGATCCGGGCCGTCCTGGACCGCAACCAGGCCGAGCTGGTCCACCTGAAGAAGTGGGACGAGCGCCGGCTGGCCTACGAGATCCGCGGCCGCCGTCGCGGGCTCTACGTGTTGGCCTATTTCCGGTCCGACCCGGCGGCCATCGGTCGGATCGAGCGGGATGTGCAGTTGAACGAATCGATCCTGCGGCTGTTGATCCTCTCGGCCGACCACCTCAGCGACGAGGCGATGGCGACGCCGACCCCGGCCGAGGCCGAGATCAATCGCCGCGAAGAAGCAGAAACCGAGGAGGCCCGCAAGGCCGCCGCGGGTGCCCGGGCGGCCGAAGCTGAGACGCCCGCCGACGCCGCCAAACCGGCCGAGAGCGAAAAGCCCGCTTCGGCCGCCGAGGGCGCTAAGCCGGCCGAAGCTGAGAGGCCCGCCCCGGCCGCCGAGGGTACCGGGGCCGAGCCGGCCCCCGCCCCGGCCGCAACCGCCAAGCCGGCCGAAGCCGCCGAGACCGAGACCGAAACGACCTCGGCCGCGCCGGACGAAGGCGAAGGTGGCAAGACGGCCCCGTAGCGGAGGAAGGTTCCCGGGTCGTCGGACCGCCGGCGGCGGTGCGCCGGCGGGCGTGTATCGAGACGCCGGCCGAGCCGTTGAACTGTGTCCCTCGGCCGGAAGGCGAGTCCAGTGACGCTCCGCACACCAAGGAGGTGCGACATGGCGAGCTACAACAAGGTCATCCTGGTCGGCAATCTGACGCGCGATCCGCAGTTGTCGTATCTTCCCAGCCAAACCCCGGTCTGCGAGATCGGCCTGGCCGTCAACCGCCGCTGGCGGGACCGCGAGGGGCAGACCCGCGAGGACGTCTGTTTCATCGATTGCCGCTGTTACGGCAAGAGCGCCGAAACACTCAACCAGTACATGCGCAAGGGCCGCCAGATCCTTATCGACGGCCGCCTCGAACTGGACCAGTGGGAGACCCCCGACGGGCAGAAGCGCAGCAAGCACCGCGTCTTCATCGAGAACTTCCAGTTCCTTGACGGCGGCCAGGGCCGCGGCGGCGCCGGCGGAGGGGGCGGTGGCGGCTATCAGCAGGCGCCGGCCTCCGGCGACGGCTACCGCCAGGGCGGCGCGCCGTCGCCCGAACCCGAGGCGCCTGAGATGGGCGACGAAGATATTCCGTTCTAATCCACCAGCAGAAAGGCGAAGATAGATGGCCAGATTCAAAGGACGTTCCGGACGTCGGCAGCGCTCGCGGCGGTTCCGCGAGCAGAGCAAGTGCCGTTTCTGTCGCGAGAAGGTCAGCGAGATCGACTACAAGGACACCGCCACGCTCCAGAAGCTCACCACCGACCAGGGCAAGCTGTTCAGCCGCAAGCGGAGCGGCAACTGCGCCCGCCACCAGCGCTCCAGCCGCCGCGCGATCAAGCGGGCGCGGTTCATGGCGCTGATGCCCTACACCGGCTGACGACGGCCCGACCGCCGGCGCGGCCCAAGGACACCTACGCGAGGACACCCCGCATGCGAATCATGCTCAAGAAGAACGTCCCCCACCTGGGGATGATCGGCGACGTCGTGACCGTCAAAGACGGCTACGCCCGCAACTACCTGCTGCCCTACGGGCTGGCCGACGAGCCGACCGAGGCGAACCTCAAGGCGATCGAGGTGGCCAAGCAAGCCTACCTCGAGCAGCTCGCCAGGGAGAAGGCCGAGATCCAGGCCCGCGCCAAGCTCGTCGACGGCAAGGAAATCACCATCGCCGCCCGCGCGAACGAGGAAGGCCACCTGTACGGCTCGGTCGGCCCGGCCCAGATCGTCGAGGCGCTGGCGAAGGAGCGCCTGCCCGTCGAGGAAAAGAATGTTGTCCTTGACGAACCCTTCCATACGCTGGATAAATACGAGGTGAAGCTGGCGTTCGGCCACGACGTCACCGCCTCGATCACGGTCTGGGTCGTGCCGACCCGCACCGAAGGCGATGAAGAAGGTGGCGCCGAAGGCGGCCAGACGGAAGCCGCCGCCGAAACGCCGGCCGAGGAGGCCACGGAAGATTAGACCGCCGCGATGCGGACGGAAGGAAGCCCTCTGCATCAGCAGGGGCACGTCCGCCCCGCGGCCAGATCGAGATCGGGACGGTCTCGCGCCGCGGTCGGCCCCCGCTTGACAGCGGGGGCTTCACCCCGGCGCCTGCGGGTACCTGTCCACCGACGGCCTCCGCCAACGTGAACGTCCAGCTTGGCAGGGAGGCTTTCATGAGCGTTGCGCCGTCGCCGTCCGGCCCCGATACGCAGCAGCAGTTGATGCGCGTGCCCCCGCAGTCGCGGGAGGCGGAGATGTGCGTCCTGGGCGCGATGATCATCGATTCGAGCTCGATCGATATCGTCGTCCAGTGGCTCAGCGGGGACTACTTCTACAACCCGGCCCACACGCAGATCTACGACGCCCTGGTCGCGATGAGCAACGATCGCAAGCCGATCGACCTGGTCACGCTGCGTGACGAGCTGGTCCGCCGGAAGGTCCTCGACGCCGTCGGCGGCACCGACTACCTCCTGGCGCTGGTCGACGGCGTGCCCAACGCCGCGAACATCGAGTACTACGGGCAGATCGTCCGCGACAAGGCCCTCCTGCGGAACCTCATCCGCACCGCCACCGAACTGTGCCGCGAGGCCTACGATTCCCGCGAGGACGCCGCGGTGATCGTCGACCGCGCCGAGAAGCGGATCTTCGACATCGCCACGCGGCAGGTGTCCGACACGGTCGTCGGCGTCGGCGACGTGATCCAGCAGACCTTCGAGCAGCTCCAGACGCTGGACGGCTCGGTCACGGGCCTGCCGACGGGCTACTTCCGCCTCGACGAGTTGACCAGCGGCTTCCAGCCGGGCGAGATGATCATCATCGCCGCACGCCCGTCGATGGGCAAGACGGCCATCGCGCTGAACATCGCCGAGTACATGGCCGTCGACGAAGGCCGCCCGGTTCTGCTGTTCTCGCTGGAGATGGCCCGCCAGCAGCTCGTTCAGCGGCTGCTCGCCTCGCGGGCCCACTTCGACCAGTCGCTACTGCGCCGGGGGAACATCCAGCCCGACGACTGGACCCGACTGCAGATGGCCGCCGGCGAGCTGGAGGCCGCCCCGATCTTCATCGACGATTCGGCCGAGATCACCATGCTTCAGATGCGCGCCAAGGCCCGGCGCCTGAAGGCCCGCCACGACATCCAGTGCATCTTCATCGATTACCTCCAGCTCATCACCCCCGCCGGCGGCGCCGAGAGCCGCCAGGTGCAGGTCTCGGAGATGTCGCGGAACATCAAGGCCCTCGCCCGCGAACTCAATATCCCGGTCATCACCCTCGCCCAGCTCAACCGCGCCGTCGAGGACCGCGTCGGCCACCGACCCCGCATGAGCGACCTGCGCGAGTCCGGCTCGATCGAACAGGACGCCGACGTCATCGGCCTGCTCCACCGCCCCGACTACTTCAGCGACGACGCCGAGCCCAACGTCGCCGAGCTCATCATCGACAAGCAGCGCAACGGCCCCACCGGTATCGCCAAGCTCACCTTCCTCCGCGAGTGCACCCGCTTCGAGAACTACCACGCGCCCGATGAGCACATGATCTGAGACGCTGCGGCGACGGCGCGTACGGACGCACCGCTTTACGGGTTGGAGGCCTGCTGGTATGATCCCACGTGTCATTTGCGTTGATTCAATCGCCACCCTTGCCTTGGAGCTCGAACGTGAATGCCGTCCGCCGTCCCCTCCGACGTTTCTGTGCTGAGACACTCCCTGCCCTGGTCACGGCCGCCGACGGCAAGCGAACGCTGGGCGACGTCGAACGCATCGTCGCAACTGACCGGTGGAATTCGTTCGACCGGTTCCGCCGGACGACCGAGACGCTGACGGGCCTGTATGCCGAGGCGGGCGCGCCCACGGAGGTCTACCGCATCCAGACCGGCGGGCCGGTGGGATCCGGTCGGTGGATCATCAACGAATGCGCCGATGTCCGCGCCGCGACGGTCGACGTCGTCGAGCCCGTGCGACGGCGGATCCTCGATTACAGCAAGAACCCCTGGCAGGTCATCCAGTGGACCGCCGCGACCGACGCCGCGGGGCTGACCGCCGAGGTCGTCGTGGCCGACACGCTCGAACAGCTCGCCCGCCTGCGCCGTCGACGGCCGCTGGCCGGGAAGATTATCCTGACGAAGCTGTCCGCGCGGCCCCACCTGGGCGCGTTCGCCGACAGCGGCGCGATCGGCGTCATCGTCGACCAGCCGGCCCGGTGCGGCGACGACGTCACGCCGTGGACCAAGTTCGGCTGGGGCGGCATCCCGCTCGATCACGCCGGACGCCACCTGGTGGGGCTCGTCCTGTCGGCGCGAACCGGCGCCGAGCTGCGGCGGCTGATCGCCGAACACCGGCAGGTCAAGGTCCACCTGAACGTGGACGTCCACCACTACATGGGCACGCACGACCTGGTCATGGCGACCATCGCCGGCCGGACCCCCGACGAGGAAGTCTGGGGCCTGGCCCACACCGCCGAACCCGGCGCCTCCGACAACGCCGCGGGCGTGGCTACCTGCGTCGAGATCGCCCGGATCCTCGAGGGGCTCATCGCCGCCGGCCGCTTGCCGCGACCGAAGCGGACGATCCGCCTGCTGAACGGCTTCGAGTGCTTCAGCTTCTTCCACTACCTCGAGCACGGCCGGCGGCCCGCCCCGCCGCTGGCGGGCGGGGGCGTGGGGTCGCTGGGGGGGCAGCCCCCGCCGTGCGCCGGGGGGGGCCAATGGGGCGCGGCGAGGCCCC
>CAZHRW010000125.1:0-3539 GCA_964535025.1 uncultured Planctomycetales bacterium | reverse complement strand
GGCGACGGCGATGTCGACCTCGATGACTTCGCCATCCTCAAGCTCTCCTTCGGCATCGACGACGGCGGCGATTGCGACGGCGACGGCGATACCGACCTGGACGACTTCGCCATCCTCAAGCAGAACTTCGGCACCTGAGACTCCAGCCGGCCCTGCCAGGTGTCGCCGTACTACGCTATGAGCAGCCTCCTGTCGCCACGAGCGGCGGGAGGCTGCTGCTTCGCGCCCGCCGCCGCGGCCGCCGCGCGCGCCTCGCCCCGGGCGGCAGGCCCGCTGTGAGGCGGGGGCGAATCAACGAGGGACAGGATATGTCGCCGCCTCTGGCGGGCCTGCGGCGCCGCCGGCCGGCCGTCCGACCGCCGCGACAGGGCCGAACCGCCCGACCCGCTCGATATGATGAAGCAGAGGCCGCACTCGCCGGCCGGACCATCACAGAATGGATGCCTGGCTGAACATCCTGAAGCCAAGCGCGAACATTGTGCGGCCTGCGGCCAATAAAATGAGCCGCGGCGCGAATAAAGTGAAGCCGGGGCTCAACAATCTTATTCCTGCATCGCGCTACCGAAATGCCTGTGGTGGGCTGCGGGGTTTGGGGAAGCTGGGTAGAATACCGGAGAATTCGGGTTTTATGCCGGATGCAAGGCGCGCGCATCTATGTGGGGACGGAATACGGCAAAAACCGGCGTTTGCGTTTTGCTATCACGTAAGCTGGGCAGGATGGGCAGGCTGGGCAAGGCCTCAGGCGTGCCGGCCGCCGACCTCCGGGGGCAGATGTTGCCCAAAAGCAACACACAGGCCCCGATGGAGGTCGGAGAATTCGGAGAATTCGGGTTTTATGCCGGGGTGGCAGGGAAAATCCGCGAGGGTTCGGTGCGTATAATGTCCCTTAATAGGCGGATTTCGCCATGCCCTTGGAGTCAAAGGGCTTACGCCCTGGCCGCGGCGGGGCGGAGGCGTCGGCGGTCGAAGCGGCCGATCCGCCGCCAGCGGGCGTAGCGCTGTTCGAGCAGCGCGTCGAGATCGAGCCGCTTGAGCTCGCGGATCGACCGGGTGATGTACCGCTCGAGGTTCATCGCGGCCTCGGCCGGGTTGCGGTGGGCGCCGCCGAGGGGCTCGGGGATGATCGCGTCGATGATGTCCAGGTCGATCAGGCGGCGGGAGGTCAATTGGAGCGCCTCGGCGGCCTGGGGGGCCTGCTCGGCGGATTTCCAGAGGATCGCGGCACAGCCCTCGGGGCTGATCACCGAGTAGTAGGCGTATTCGAGCATCGCCATCCGGTCGCCGACGCCGATCCCCAACGCGCCGCCCGAGCCGCCCTCGGAGATGATCGTGGAGACGATCGGCGTGCGCAAGCGGCTCATCTCTCGAAGGTTAACGGCGATCGCCTCGGCGACGCCCCGCTGTTCGCTCTCGATGCCCGGAAAGGCGCCGGGGGTGTCGATCAGCGTTACCACCGGCAGGGAGAACTTCTCGGCCAAGCTCATGGCCCGCAAGGCCTTGCGATAACCCTCCGGCATCGGACAGCCGAAGTGGCAGGCAATCCGTTCCTTGGTGTCGCGACCCTTCTGCTGGGCGACCAGGATGACCTTCTCCGGGCCGATCCGCCCGAACCCGCAGACGATCGAGCGGTCGTCGCCGAAGGCGCGGTCGCCGTGGATCTCAACGAAGTCCTTGACAAAACTGGAGATATAATCGCCCGCCAGCGGCCGACGCGGGTGCCGCGACACCTGGACGGTCTCCCACGCCGACAGCCGTGCGTAGGTCTTCTTGATCAGGCTGACCAACTGAACGCGCAACTGCCGGATCTCGGCGGAGTAATCGCGACCGCTCTCGCGGCCGCTGGCGACGAGCTCCTCGACCTGGCGGGCCAGGCGGGCCATCGGCTGCTCGAAGGGCAGCGTGTAGTCGGCCTGGTTCAGTGCATCATCCGAAGACATGGCGTCCCTTCCCGCGGCGGCCCGGACACGGGGCGATGCCGCAAGCATCCTTCCTTCCAGGCGATATCCTATGAGGGCCGGCGCCCGCACGGCAAGAAAAAATTGACCGCCCGGCGGGACGCTGCTATCCTCGCCAGACGGCCCAGACGGCCGCCGCCGCGGTCGGCGACGGCGGGGCGCGCCGGCGGGATCCCGGGCGGAGAATGGGTGCAACGTCATGTCGGAACAAGAGTTCGATTCCGTCGCGATCATCGGCGTCGGCCTGCTCGGCGGCTCGCTGGGCCTGGCGATCAAGGCCTGCGACTGCGAGGTGCGGATCGTCGGCATCGGCCATCGCCGCGCGAGTCTCGACGAGGCCCTCGAGATCGGCGCGATCGACGCGGCGAGCCTTGATGCGGCCGAAGGTGTTCGCGGAGCGGAACTTGTGGTGCTCTGCACGCCCGTCGGCCTGTTCGCCGAGCTGCTGCGGCGGATCGAGCCGTCCCTGGATGAGGGGGCCATCGTGACGGATGTGGGCTCGACCAAGGCGACGGTCGTGCGGGATGCCGAACGTATCCTCGGCAAACATAAGAACTTCGTGGGCAGCCATCCCATCGCCGGCAGCGAACGGCGGGGCGTGGGCTTCGCCCGGGCCGACCTGTTCGCCGGCAAGACCTGCATCCTCACGCCCACGGCCCGCACGCGGGGCGACGTGCGGCGTCGCGTCGGTAAGTTCTGGCAGGATGTCGGGATGCGAACTGTCGAGCTGTCGCCCGCCGCCCACGACCGCGCCCTGGCGCGGGTGAGCCACCTGCCCCACGCCGTCGCGGCCCTGCTGGTCAATGTGCCCACCGCCGACGAGCTCGACCTCGCCGGCAGCGGCTTCATCGACACCACCCGCATCGCCGGCGGCGATCCTATCATGTGGCGCGACATATGCTTGGACAACCGCGCCCGCCTGCTCGAGGCCCTCGACGCCATGGGCGCCCAGCTCGACGCGTTCCGCACGCTGCTGGAGGCGGCCGACGGTGCGGGGCTGCGACGGCTGTTCGCCCGCTCGCAGAAACGCCGGGCGGCGATGCTCGAACGCCGTCTCGACGAGCGACGGATCGAGGGGTGATCGCCGCGGCGGATCCGGCGCAAGCGAAGCTCCAGAAGTAGCTTATCACATCCAAGCGAGCCGCGCGCCGCGGGGGCGGCGTCGGGCAATTCGATCGGTCTGGTCGGGTTTTCCGGGGTGGACGCCCTATAATTCATGTGGCCGCGGAGAACCGAAAGCTATGAATATGATCCAAGCCGCTTACAACCCGCAGGAAGTGCTCTCGCCGCTTATGCAGCGCTTTGGACGGCAGTTACGTTGCGAGAAGGCCGACGGGTTTGGCCAAATGGTGACGGTCGTCAGCGAGGCGCTGGACGTCAACCGCACCGATGCGCGACACCTGGTGCTCGTGCTGGCCAGTTGCGGCCTGGTCGATTTCGAGCAGGAACAGGGCGCCGAGGCGCCCGCCCGCGACGAGGAACCGGTCAGCGCCGGGCTCGCGTCGTCGCGGGGCGTATGGCACATCGGGCCTTCGGTGTAACGTTCGCCGTCATAAGCGCTTGAATTCGGGCGCTGCAAGTCCC
>CAZHRW010000124.1:0-6962 GCA_964535025.1 uncultured Planctomycetales bacterium | reverse complement strand
GTCTGTGGGAGTTTAACCAACAACGGCCGCCCCGCCGGCCATGGCGGGCACACCCATTGTGGGCACGGAGGCACCCAATGCAAGCCTCCCGGCCCTTTGTGGAGTCCGTCAGCTATTGTACGGTTACGATGACCGTGTCGCGGCTGGTCCGCCCGTTGGCGTCTTCCACCTCCAGGACGATCCGGTGCGCCCCGGCCGGCAGGGCCACCCGCGCCGCGGCCGTCTCGGCCAGCGTCCGGCCGTCGGCCATCCGCCAGCGGTAGGCGCGGAGCGTCGCGCCCGCCGCCGCGGTCGACCCCGAGCCGTCCAGCGCCACGTCGGTCCCGGCGGCGACGGTCCGATCCTCGCCGGCGCGGGCGCAGGTGACCTTCCCATCATGGAACGGCTCGACCACGTCGGTCCACAGCGCCCGCATGAGGCGGAAGTCCCAGCCGTCCGCGTCGAGGGTGACCGGGCGCTTCGACGGCTTGCCGTGCGAGTAGCTGAGGTAGCCGTGCTCGAGCTTGTAGTACAGGTCGGGGATCCCCACCTTCAGCCGCTCGATGCACGCGTCGGCCTTTTCGCCGGGCTCCCAGTAGCCGGTGGCGAGCATCACCACCTGGTTGATCAGGTTCGGGCGGAAGCCGGTATAGGCGTACGTGATCGAGCTTCGCGGCCCGCCGCCGTCGACGGAGGCGAACTCGTAGAGCATCCCCGGCTTGCCGACGTTCGGCAGCTCGTCGGCGCCCGAGGCGATCTTTCCGCCGCCGTCCTTGCCGGCGCCGTCATTGAGCCCCGCCGCGACGATCCCGCCGTAGGTCCGCATCGTGAGCTTGTGGTAGATCGCCATCAGGTCGTCCAGGCGGGTGTCATCGTAGGTGTAGTCGCGGATGTCGCGCTCGATCTGCCCGGGCTTGGGCGCCTTGCCGCCCTCGAACGCGGCGTGGAACGTGCGGTAGGTGTTGGTCAGGCCGGCATCCTTCAGTTGCTTCGTGAAGGCAGCGTGGTCGTAGTTGTCGAGGAAGGCGTAGGCCTCGTCGGCGCCGCCGAGCCAGATGGTGCCGACGATCATCATCCCGATCATCCCCTCGCGGAAGTTCGGGTTCCAGTCGCGGTTGAGGTTCGTCCCGCCCATCAGGTCGCCGTTGGCCCCGTCGGCGGCCCCGGCGTCGCTGGTGGTGTAGGCCGACGCGACCAGCGCCGCCTTCATCAGCAGGTCCATCCGGTGCTTCTGGTCGGCGGTCAGTTGGGCCCACAGGCGCGGCGTGTGGCGAATGAGCACGCACGAGCCCGTGAAGATCCGCTCGTGCTGGCTGCCGTACCCGCCCGCGGCGACCAGGCAGTGGTCGCCTTCGAGGTTGAAGCCGATCTGCTTGAGCAGGCGGTAGTCGCCCGTCTTGTCGCCCGTCCAGCACGCGACCGCCAGCAGGAACGTCCGCCCGCAGTCGACCGCGCCGTTGGTGTGGGCGGAGCGATCGTGCGTATACATGTAGGTCCAACTGTTCGACGCGGCCTCGGCGACCGCGTGGGCCGGGGGCGTCGGCAGGGCCGGGATGGGGCCGTTTCCGATCAGGGCGGCAACGACGGCGAACGCGGGGAGCAGGGGCGCCATGACAACCTCCAATTATGCTTGCAGGAACCGAACAATCATGATACATACTTCACGCCCCCGACGCCAGGCGCCAGGGGCAATGCCGACGTAGCTCAATGGTAGAGCACAGCTTTCGTAAAGCTGAGGTTGTGGGTTCGATCCCCACCGTCGGCTTGAAAACGGCAGGCTTGAGGCTTGAAACGACAGGCTTGAGGCTTGAGATCCGAGGCTTGAGGTACGGCAACTGCCTCAGGCCTCAAGTCTCAGGCCTATTGTTTAAACTCCACCGACCAATACGCTTCGTTGAGGAACTGCTTCCACGAGGCGTAGCGGTCCGGCGTGAGGCGCAGCGTGATGGCCGGCGGGCGCTTGGGTTTGATCGGGGCGGCGATGAGCTTCATGTGGGCCTGCTTGGGCGAGCGCCCACCCTTGCGAACGTTGCACTTGACGCAGCAGCAGACGACGTTGTCCCAACTGGTCGTGCCGCCCTGGACACGGGGGATCACGTGGTCGAGGCTCAACTCACTGGTGGGGAACTTCTTGCCGCAATACTGGCAGCGGTTGTGGTCGCGGGCGTAGATGTTCCGCCGGTTGAGCTTGACCACCCGTCGCGGCAGCCGGTCGTACCACAGCAGGCGGATCACGTGCGGCACGGCCAGCTCGAAGCGGACGCAGCGGATCCACTCATGGCGTGTCCGCTGGTAGCGGGCGCGATAGTCGCTCAGTTCCCGCCACGAATCGAAGTCGAAGCCCTCGAAGGCGTTATCCTCGACGTGCACGACCTCCGCCATCCGGCGGTACAGCATCGACAGCGCACGGCGGACGCTCACGACGCGAACCGCCGCGTAGTACCGGTTCAACACCAGCACATGGCCCCCCAACGCACTGGTCGCCGCGACCGCCATAGAGCCACAGCCCTCCGTTGCGCCTGGGGGGCTTTCAGCCCGACCGGGCCGGATGCCCCACGCAGGCCTCCGCAACAGCCCCCAGCATAGCCCAGAGGGGGGGAAAACCGCAAGGATTTTGGCGCCCCCGGCGGCGTCGCCAAGACGGGATAGAGTCACGACACGTCTGGCGCGCCATGTGGGCGTCGACGACAGAGGTAGCCACAAAGGGCACAAAGACAGAACGGCAAGAACAGGAACGACACAGCCAGGCCACGCCACAGAGCTCCCAGAGGGCCCAGAGAGAAACGGCAATAAGAACGCTTCCGAAAGCCTGGGAAGCCGTTGCCGCTGGTGCCTTTGCGTTCTTTGTGCCCTTTGTGGCTCTCCTGGCCGTGGCTGTTCGAAGCGCCAGCGACCTACGGAAACGCCAGGAGAGCGCGAATCCGCCCCGCGATGGTTGACGTCGCGCGCCCGTCCTGGTAGACTAGTTGGAATGACTGGTTGATTGGGATTTGGGCGAGAGGAAGGACACCATGGATTCCGTTGGGGCGTTTGAAGCGAAGACGCACCTGCCCCGTCTGCTGGACAGGGTATCGCGCGGCGAATCGGTCACCATCACGCGGCACGGTCGCCCCGTGGCCCAGTTGGTGCCCTTTGCCGCCGGCGAGGTCGAGCGGGCACGCAAGGCCGCCCAGCGCCTTCGTCAACGGCGGACGCGCCTGAAGGGCGCGCCCGTTGGCGAGTTGATCGCCACGATTCACGAAGGGCACCGGTCTTGAGCCGCCTGGTCATCGACAACTCGGTGGTCCTGGCATGGTGCCTGGCCGACGAGGACAACGCCATCGCCGATGAGGCCATGGAGGCGGTCATCGAGCACGGCGCCATCGTCCCCGGCATCTGGTGGTACGAACTGCGGAACGCCCTGGTGGTCAACGAACGGCGCGGCCGCCTCGAACCGGCCGACACCCAAGCAACGCTCACGGACCTCCAGGAGCTGGGCATCGCCATCGATCACGATCACGACAGCGGCATCCTGCTCAGCCTGGCCAGAACGCAAGACCTGTCCATCTATGATGCCGCCTACCTCGAAGTCGCGGGCCGACGCGGCCTGGCGCTGGCCTCCCTCGATGCTCCGCTCCGAGCCGCCGCGATCCGCGTGGGGATCCCCCTGCTGGGAGGGCAGTGAAAGGGCTGGCGGGAAGCGGCGCTTTCACTCAAGCCGAAAGCAAAGGGCACGGTCGCTGGCGAATCGGAGGCGGCAGCGTTGTCTATCCTGCCACACAACGAGGTCGGCACGCGCAAGCGGGTGATCAAGCTTCATCGTGACCTTGGCGGCATGCCCCTATCAGTCTGGGCGGTGCTGAGTCGTTACTGCTTCGACGTAAGGCGCTTTCATCCTCTATTTCATGCCAGTTTGTGCAGGCGCTTCTTTATGTCCCCCGACTCGCTGGCCTTGAAAGACCTTTGTTCTGACCCCAAAGACTGAGGCCCTCATCCTTAGACTGTTGGACGTGGGGTTCTTACATGAAGGTGTCCTGCCTGAAGTTGAACGCCCCCCAACGCCCGTCACTGCGCGCTTCGCTACGAAGGTCCGAAAGCTTCTCAGAGTGCCTTTGCGCGTGATGAGTAAAGAACCGGTTGACCCATTTCGATATGACGCGCTGGGCAGGCCGACTGCCATAGAACGATTGCATCGCCATGCGGGACCAACAATCTTGTTCGATCTAAGCGATTTGTTGCAGGCCAGCGAAGTCTGTGGTGCAGCCCGAAGGCTAAACGCAACACGCCACGACTGCAAGGGGCGAGAGGGAGACCTTGATTTGGCAGAACGATTCATCCTTGACGCACTTCAGTGGAAGTACAGGACATCACAGTAGTTGAGTGGCTATTATAACCGGCGATATCTTAGTGTTCATTCGCGATACAATACAAGGTTTTCCGAATAAACTCCTGGGACATCACAACTCCGACTTACCCGGCACCTTCACCCAGACGTCGAGGCTGTCGCTGTACAGGTAGGTGGTCTGCCCGATCCTCACGGTGGCGTCGTTGGAGAACGCGGGGCGGCCGTCAAGTGTCGTGAGGGTCATCTGGCCGGATCTCAATTGCAGCGTCCTGCCGTCGGAGACGAAGGTTCCGGAGACCTTCACGTGGCCTGTCTCGATTCGAACGGCGCCGTCGCCCACCGAGCCGGTGATCCGTGGCGACAGTTTCCCCGAGTAGACGATCTCGAACGTCCGCCCGTCCAGCGAACCGGTCAACCGCCTGTTGCTGTTCATCGGCGCTGAAAGGGCCTCGTCCGGGACGAAGCGAACGACGAGGGGATACTGCTCGCTGACGGCCAGCGTCGAAGCGGTATCAAAAGGCCCCCGCGCGACGGAGGCCGCGAGCGTGGCGACCGCGGTACTGCACTGGAGCAGGAAGTCGCCCTCCGCCTCTGAAAGCGTCAGACCCCGGCGCCGCAGTTCGCCGGCCAGAAGCCCGTGGGCGGCCGTCCGGCGAGCGAGGCGGTCGCCGGCCGGCGACTCCCGCGACAGCGCGAAACGATGCGCGGCTTCGTACTGGGCCCACAGCGAATCGCGCTGCCGCCTGAGCCGGATCTGCTCGGCCGACGGCGGGGTCTCGCCGTCGCCCGCGGCGGCGCCATGGCCGCCGGCCAGCTTCCACTCGTACCGCGCGCTATCCGCGTAGGCCGTCTCCGCGGCCTGGGCCTTCGCTCGCAGGTGATGCACCCGTGCCCACAGCAACGCATCAGGCCAAGGGGGCGCGTCAGGGCCTTGCGCCTCAGCCGCCTGGACCGACGCCACGGCCACGTGAAGGTCCGCGAACGCACATGCCAGCGCGCCGTTGGCCGAACGCAGTTCGGCATCGGCGGCGGCTTCCATCGAATGGAGCTTGCTTATCTTCGCGGCGCGGTCCGCGGCGTCGGCGAAGGCCTCGCGTGCCTGCTCCAGCCGCGCGGGCGGGTCCTTCTCGGGCATCAGCAGTGCCGACGGGTCCCAATCCGGCGGAAGATCTTCCGGGTTGAACGGCCTGCTCGTGGGCGCCTTCGCGGACCTGCCGGCCACCTGCTCCCAGGTGAGTCGCGGGAGGTTGAGGATCCGGACTTCCTCGCCGTCCACGACGATCCAGCCGGCCAACAGCGGCTCGGCCAGCACGGCCGTGAATCCGGTGGCGCCGGAGTCCTTCTGGATCCCGCTGACCTCGATGGCTCGCCCCTGCGCGTCGAACCAGCGGACAGACGCGGCCAGAGCGCCCTGGACCTGAAGGACGACGCACGTTTCCGACGAGTAAGGCACGTGCGTCCCCTGCAGCGGGATCATCATGATGGCCTGGGAACCGGCAAACTCGCCGATCAGCCGCTGCGGGGCCGCCACCATCGAAACGCGAAGGTCATCCTGCATGTGCGTCTGCGGCCAAGGCGGGTCGAGGTCCCGTTCGAGGTCGCGGCACATCTTCGCCAATCCGGCCGGCATCGGCGGCGCACTCGATCCCGGCTCGGCCGGTGCGGCCAAGGACCGCTGCATTTCCGCGCATCGGCGAACCGCGGCGAGCACCCCGCCGCGGAATTTCCGGCGAACGGTGGCCCGCTTACGCTGATCGAGCTTCCGCACGGCGTCGGAATGGTACTGGGCCATGAAGTAGGCAGCTTGCTGCTCGGCCAGCGTGCTTCGTGTTGACAGGACTTTCGACCAGATCGCCGGTACCGAATCGGCGCCGGCGGCGGCGGCGAGTTTCAGTTCGAGTGCGACAAGGGTTGTTTTGGTTTCAGCGATGGCCACCGCCAGCTTGAGTTCTCGAAGGCCGTCGTCGCCGGGTGCTTCGGGCGAATCGCCTACGATCTCGTTGAACTCGCGTATCGCGCCGGAGAGCCTGGCAAGCCGCGATTGCCGTTCCAGCAGCGGCGCCAGTTCCGCCGCCGTCGCCTCGTGCACGCTGTCGGGGTCCGCCGTTCGCCGGCGGCAGATCTCCGGCATTTCGGGCCAGTCGCCGGCCGACTGGAACATTAGCCCGAAGGCCTCCTTTATAGGCACCTGGTCTGACGACACCGTCAACGACGCACACGCGGCAATCGTGATGACCACAAGGAGCGGCAGGCATGACTTGGTTCTGGCTGAGTGCATCGGCGTCCTCTCTCCGCTGCTCGAAAGTTGCCACCCGAAGCGGGGCACCCGTTATTCGCGGACTTGTTCTGATCGTGTCCGGGCGATGGGCGCGGTCGGCCTTTGTGACGATTCTAGCGCCGGGTCGACCGGAAGCACGGACTTTTCCGGCTCAGTCGTCGCGTGGGCCGGGGCTTCGTCGCATCAGCCGCTCAAACATAGCCCGTCGCGTCGAGCTGTGCTACTTTCTACCCATGCGATATGAATGGATCGTCGAAGAGGCAGATCGAAAGAGGGTCCGGTCTTTCGTGGAGGCGTGGTCGGACGATCCACTCATCGCGCTGTTGAACAAAGCCGATGATCCAAGAGAGAGAACAGGTGACCAGGAGACCGCAGGAGGTA
>CAZHRW010000123.1:0-25359 GCA_964535025.1 uncultured Planctomycetales bacterium | reverse complement strand
CCGAGATCGAAGCTGTCGCCGGGCTGAAGGATGGCGACGCCGCTCAGCGAACCATCCGAGACCAGGTCGTCCTGGCTCGTCAGCGCACCAAAGGTGTAGACGCCGAAACCAAGCTTGGCGGCGAGGATGCCCCCGTCCGTAAGGGCGCGGGTGCCGATCGACTTGAAAGGCCTCGCTTCGCCGACGGCTTCGTTGAAGGTGTATCCATTGTTACCCGCGATGGTGTACCCGTCGAACTGGAACGGCTCGATGCCGTCGTTCATGATGGTGCCTATGCCGGCGGCGTCGATGTAGAGGCTCAGCGGGCCTTGCGGCTTGTCCGTGTTGCCACCGGGGAATGCGACGGCCGACCCGGTGACGGCCATGACCAACAGCATGGGAATCAACTTCTTCATGGGATACCCTTTCTCCCTTAGGACCAGTACATCCGTGCAGGCCTCGTTCCAGAAGGGATACGTGCAGAACGGTAAGGCCACGCGTTTCCCTTACGACGGCCGACGACACAGCCGACCTGCGAGGCTCCATCATCCGACGATGTGTCCAGCCGGGCCGCGGCAGATGCACCTTGTCGCGTAACCCGTCCATCTACTCGTGGTTATAGCGCGAGATGCGATTCTCGTCAAGGCGGATTATCCCGCGGCGAACTGTCGGACCGTCGTCGTCGGCGCAGAAGAAAGCCCCCGACGACGAATCGCCGGGGGCTTCAGGTCGCATCAGATACAGCTTCAGTTCCGCCTAGCGACGCCGACGGATCAGGGCCAGCGCGCCCAGGCCCAGCAGGCTCATCGTGGCCGGCTCGGGGACAACGGCGCCTTCCCAACTGCCCTCGGACGCGGAGTCGATGTAGGTGAACGTCAGGTCGGCCTGGGTGGGGCTGCCGCCAAACACCACATCGCCGAGATCGAAGCTGTCGCCGGCGCCAATGGTGGCGATGCCGCTCAGCGAAGCGTCGGAGATCATCCCGTCCAACGAGGTCAGGGCGCCAAAGGAATACACGCCAAAGCCGAGCTTGGTGGCGAGATCCGACTCTGCCGGCGCGCGGCTACCGAGTGACACAAAGGCACGGTCTTCGTTGAAGGTGTAGTCGCCCTCGCCCGCGACGGTGTAGCCGTCGAACTGGAAGGCGGCGTCGCCCTCATTGACGATGGTGCCGGCGCCGGCGGTATCGATGTAGAGGGTCAACGGGCCCTGCGGCTTGTCCGTGTTGCCCCCGGGGAACGCGACGGCCGCCCCGGCGACCAACAGTACCACCAGCATAGGAATCAGCTTCTTCATTAGGATACCCTTTCTCTCTCAGCAAGAGCACATCCGTACAAACCTCGCTTCAGAGAGGATGCGTACAGAACGGTAAGCCCTCCCGTTTCCGCCATCCTTTACGACGGCCGGCCACACAGCCGACCCGCGAGGCTCCATGATTTGACGACGGTGCGTCTGGCCGGTCCGCGGCGGATGTGCCCTCGTTGGGACCGGTCCATCTACTACTGCTTATAGCACGAGATGCGAATTCTGTCAAGCGGGTTCTTGGCCTTTCGGGCCGCCGCGGTCGGCGCCAGGGTCGGCGCAGGAAAAAGCCCCCGACGACGCATCGCCGGGGGCCTCGGATTGCTTCAGGTACAGCTTCAGTTCAGCTTAACGACGACGACGGATCAGGGCCAGCGCGCCCAGGCCCAGCAGGCTCATCGTGGCCGGCTCGGGAACGACGGCGCCTTCCCAACTGCCGCCGGTGGCGGAGTCGATGTAGGTGAACGTCAGGTCGGCCTGGCCGGGGTTGCCAGCGAAGTCCACATCACCGAGATCGAAACTGCCGCCGGCGCCAAGGATGGCGACGGCGCTCAGCGAAGCATCGGAGATCATCCCGTCCGCCGAGGTCAGGGCACCAAAGGAATACACGCCAAAGCCCAGCTTAGTGGCGAGATCCGCCTCCGTCGGCGCACGGCTTCCGAGCGACTTGAAGGCACCGTCTTCATTGAACGTGTACCCACCCTCGCCCGCGATGGTGTAGCCGTCGAACTGGAAGGCGCTGTCGCCTTCATTGACGATGGTGCCGGCGCCTGCGCCATCGATGTAAAGGGTCATCGGGCCCTGGGGCTTGTCCGTGTTGCCACCGGGGAATGCGACGGCCGAGCCGGCGAGAGCGACGATAGTCAGAGCAGCAAACAGAGTTCTCATTCTTCTCTCCTTCGCTAGAAACGGGTTGCAAAAGCCTCTTGAGAAACGACTTGCAATGTGCAAGGTGACTAAAACCATACGTGCCATCATGTTTCACCGCGGCAATGAAACAAAAGAACGAGCACCGAACCAATGCTTTCAGGGCCGCGTCCCGAAGCGTAAGGGCAACCGCGTATCCGAGCAGGGTTGCCCCCCAACCTCATCGTACCTGATCTCTCCTTAAGCTAGAACTGAGTGAACCTGAATCGAACGACAATCCTCCGGATCAGCACCCCGTAACGGATTCGGATGCTGCTTAAGCTGTCGGCTGGCATCTGCCAGCGAAGACCTACCGGCCAAACGACACGTGAGCCAAACCGTCTGGCCACCGTTGAAGGCTGCCCCCCCGGAGCTTCAGGGGGTTGGCGTCTCGCCCTCAACCACAAGCCCTATTATGCACACAAGGCGAAAAATGTCAAGGGCTTCTTCCGTCTATTTCTCCCGCCGCACGGCAAAAAACTTCCTGCCCGGCCCGCCGGGACGTTCGGGGCATATGGAAATATAAGCCTCTGTAAAAAAAACAGTAGCGGATCATCGTCTCCGTGTTGCCCCACCGAATGTCCCCGAGAAGCGACCGAGCCGGTCACTCCGGCGGCAAGCCTGGGAGGCATTTTGGGCGTGACGTCCGCCGGCAACAGGACAAGTGACCGGCCGGCCACGAGTAAGTAAATAAAGGTGACGGACAAACATAGGCCGCCCCGCTCACGCCCGCCACGCCTGGCGTGCGAACACCTTCGTGGCGTGGTCGTCGTTCGCGTCGCCCCAGGCGAGCAGCTTGCGACGGTAGCGCCGCAGCAGGGCCGCGTCGGCGGTGTCGATCAGGTTGGTCGTCTCGAAGGGGTCGGCGGCGATGTCGTAGAACTCGTCGATGGCCGTGGTGTTGAAGATGTACTTGTAGCGGGTATCCCGCACCACGCGTTGGACGAAGGGCACCTGGTGGCCGAAGGCCTCCATGACGACCTCGCGCCGGATCGTGTGTTTCAGGTCGCCGCGCAGGTAAGGCGTGAGCGGCTTGCCGTCGTAGACGTCGGGGACCGGTTGGCCGGCCAGGTCGACGAACGTGGCCGCCGTGTCCAGGTTCATCACGAAAGGGTCGACCCGCGACCCCGGCCGCGCCACCTGCGGGCCGGAGATGATCAGCGGAATGCGGTAGGCCTCGTCGTACATCATCAGCCCCTTGTCCTGCAGGCCATGGGCGCCGAGGGTCGAGCCGTGATCGGAGGTAAAGATCACCACCGTGTTATCGGCCTGTCCCGTCGCCTCCAGCGCCGCCAGCACCCGACCGATCTGCTCGTCGATGAGCGTCACGTAGCCGTAGTAGGCGGCGATGATCCGCCGGACCATTGTTTCGTCCAGGATCTTGCCGCCCCAGCAGTTATGCGCCTTGGCGACGATGGCCGGCCGATGGTCGGTGATGTTGCCGAGGTTGGGCGGCAGGGGCATGTCGTCCGGGTCGTACAGGTACAAGTACTCCGGCGGGATCCGCACGGGGATGTGCGGTCCCCAGAAATTCAGCGCCAGCAGGAACGGGTTGTCCCGGCGGGCGGTCCGCTTGAGTACGTTGACCGCCTGGCTGCACAGGTAGCCCGGGATCGACGCCTCGGCGGCCACGCGGTGCTCGGCGAAGTAGCGTTTCGTGTTGCGGGCGGGCCTGGCCGGATGCGTGACGAACCCCGGTTGGCCGTACTTGGCCAGGTAGCGGTTGTAGTGGGGGTGGTCGAACGGGTAGCCGTACCCGGGGTAGAACGGGCCCTTGAAGCCGTAATGGGACGGCTTGGTTTCGAACCACGAGCCGATGTGCCACTTGCCGATGTGGTGCAGATCGTAGCCGGCGTCGGCGAGGAGCTTGGAATAGGGGGTGATCGGCTGGTCGTACGTGCACAGCCGCCGGCCGACTCGTCCGCCGGGCAGTTCGGGGTTGAAGATCATCCCGGTCTTGTGGGGGTACTGACCGCTGAGCAGGGCCCCGCGGGACGGCGTGCACACGCCGGTGCACGTGAACGCGTTGGTGAAGCGCACGCCCTGGGCGGCCAGGCGGTCGAGGTTGGGCGTGCGGACGATCGGGTTACCGTAGCAGCCCAGGATGTCCCGTTGGTGCTGATCGGTCTGGATGAACAGGATGTTCGGCTTGCGGGTTGGCATGGGGGTGTCCTTATCTACCGGCACGCGGCCGGGGTTGTCGCGAAATCCGGACCAGAGCATACCACAAACCCGCCGCCGCTGCAGTCTCGCTTGCCGTCGCGGCACGACGATGGTAGAGTCGGCCCATCATCGATAAGGAGCCGAACGCATGACCGCCAAGCCCGCCTTCGAACCCGCCACGTGCCCCGGCCTGCAGAGCCGCCCGCCCTGGTGGCGGGTCCGCGTTGACGAGATCGACGCCGCCGTCGGAGCCGTCCAAGCCGGCGAGGTGGCTCGCATCGCCGTCACGCCCAACGGCCACAACGTCTGGGCCGTGATGTATGGCCACGAGCGCGCGCGGCCGGGCACCGGGACGTGGGCGATCGCATCCAATTCGCGCAACGTCGAGGCCTATCGCACACGCGATCCCGACGTGCAGGTGGTCATGGTCGTCGGCGCCGTCCACGGCGCCGAGCCCGAGGCGACGGCCGGGGCGATGAATCTCATCAGCCTGATGGAAACCGGCAAGGACCTCCGCGGCGCCGAACGGCCGGCCCTGGTCGAGCTGATCGGGCAATACCGCCTGGTCCTGCTGCCCTGCGTCAACATGGACGGCCGTGCGCTGAGCCCCGATACGCTGCGGGGCGCCTCGCAGGAGGATTTCGTCCGCATCAGCCAGGGCGTGTGGGCCGACGGGACGCCCGTGGGCTATCCCGACTGCAAGCAGTACGCTCCGTTGCCGCTGGAGAAGGTCCGCCATCCCGGCGGGTACCCCAATGGCGACGGGTATAACATCATGCACGACGCCGCCCCCGGCGACCTCCGCACCGCCGAAGCCGCGGGACTGCTCAAGCTCATCGCCGACGAGCAGGCCGACCTGATCCTCCACATGCACTCGCACGGGCGGGGCGGGCTGGTGCTTCACCCATCGATGCTGGGCTACCCGCTGCACGAGCGGCGGATCCTCGCCTACCAGCAGCGGGTGCACGAGGCCCTCGACGCCGCCGGCCTGCGGCCTCATCCGCCGCTGGGGCCGGGCGGGCACTCGGGGATCAATTTGGTGACGGCATCGTCGATGGCCAGCGGGGGGCTCTCGCTGACCTTCGAGCAGGCGGCCATCGCCGAGTGGACGTTCGACGAGGCGATCGAGGAGTTCTACGTGGTGCTCGAGACCTTCCTGCGCCACGGGCTGGACGAGCCGTTCAGCCCCCGCCAGGCCGTCGCCCGCGGCCGGACGGAGTGAACCACGCCGCCGTGCAGCCATGACGATCCCGCCCGAGGATGCCTATGAGGATGAACCGATGCCAGGGCCGTCTCTGACGCTCAGCGAGGACGAATGCCGGCGGGCCCGCCGGCGGATCACCGAGCCGCGATGGGCCCCGGCCGCCGGGGCGCTGCGCAGCGCCGCCGACAAGCGCCTCGCCGAGCCGCAGGCGCTGCCGGCGGGCGATACGTCGTGGTACGACGCCGACCCGGATCGCGACTACGGCCGGACGTACCGCGCGTTTCACGACTACGCCATGCCGTTCATGCGGCTGGCGTGGGATGTGGAACTGCTGATCCGCGCCGCGCGGGTCTTCGAGCACCCGCCCTACGCCGAGACGGCGCTGAAGTGGATGGACCACCTGGTGGATCACTTCGGCTTCCACGTGCGCCACCACGACTGCGGGCTGGTCTTCGCCAAGATCGTCGGCGGCTTCGCCGAGGCCTATCGGGCCTTCGCCGCGACCCTGTCGGCCGACCGCGACGCCCGCTGGCGGGCGCAGTTGACCGCCGCGGGCGAAGGGATCCGCGACTCCCGCGAGCATTGGCGGACGGTGCTCGCCCGGATGCCCTACAACAATCACCTGGCCCATCACCAGGCGGCGTTGCTCAAGCTCGGTCTCGTGCTGGGGCGGGACGACTGGATCGACACGGCCCTCAACGGCCGCGGGTCGTTCGCCTACCTGCTGCCGGGGTGCATCACCGACGACGGGCTGTGTTACGAGTCCAGCACGGGCTATCATTTCGCCACGCTGGGCGGACTGATGGAGACCGCCGACCTGGTGCGCCACCATCCGCGGCTCGGGCGGGACCTGTACCACGAGACGTTCGGCAACGGGCGCTGCCTCAAGCAGATGTTCGACGCGCCGCTGGGACTGATGCTGCCCAACGGCGAACTGCCGGCCCTGGGCGACTGCTACGCGAACCGCGCCCCGCTGTGGAACCGGGCGAACGCCTACGAGATCGGTTACGCCGTCTACGGCGACCCGCGCTACGCCTGGCTGCTCGAGCGGGGCGCCCGCCGTGACAGCGCCGCGGCGCTGCTGTACGGCGCCGATGACCTCGGCACCCCGGCCGCTCCGGCGGCGCGGTCGCGGGTCTGGATCGAACACGCCTATGCCCTGCTGACCAGTCGCGACGGGGGCGACGACTGGGACGCCGACGCCGGCGGGCCCACCGTCGCGGTGCTGACCGGGGACGTGTCGGGGGTCCACCACCATCGCGATTCGCTGAGCCTGCAGGTGTTCGCCGACGGACGGCTGTGGACGGAGGACGTCGAGAGCCGGGCGCTGGCGACCAACGGGTTCTCCGATCCCATCCAGGAGGCGTTCAACCGGACCGCGTGGGCGCACAACACCGTCGTGGTCGACGAGCAGGACCAGGGCAGGACCCCGCGGCCGCTGGGGATCATCGAATGGCGGGACCTGCCGGGGTGGAAGGCCGTGGCGATGGCTGACCCGGACGGCCACTTGGCGCCGGGCGTGCGGATGATCCGGGCTGTGGCGGTCACCGATGCGTACTGCCTGGACGTTTTCCAGCTCGCCGCCGATGCCGAGCACACCTACGACTGGCTGGTGCACCCCCGCGCCGACGGTCCGGCCGAGTGCGATCTGCCCTGGACGCCCATCGCGCTGGCCGGTCGTCCGGCCTACGACTGCCTGTCCGACCCGGCGGCCGCGCCGATGGGGGCCGAGGGCGTGAGTCTGACGTGGTCGCAGGACGGGCGGACCTTCCGAACTGATGTGTCGGCCGGGCGCCCGGGCGAGGTCATTCGGGCGACCTGGCCCACCGTCGGCGACGGCACGGGCGACCGGCGCGAGATGTTCATGGTTCGCGTGCGTGGGGCCCGCGTCGAATTCGCGGCCCTCTATCAGCCGGTCCGCCCCGGGCGGACCTGGCACATCAAATCGTGCCGGCGCCACTTCAGCGGCGAATTCGACGAGGTCCGCGTCGACGTGACCGACGGGACCGACACCCACGAGCACGTGTTCAAGGCCTTGTGAGCCGAACGGCGGCTACATCGACCACGCGTCGTCGCGCTGCCAGGGCGGGTTGGCCATCAATTCGGCCATCTGGGCCTGGTAGGTCGCGAAGTTGTCCGGCAGGTCGGCCATGCGCTGGGCGGCCTGCTTCATCACCTTGATGGCGCGGTCGGCATCGTCGAGGGCCAGGCCCGGTCGGATGCCGGTGTGCTGGTGGTCGGCGCTGAAGATCCAGGGCACCTGGGCGCCGTGCTTCTTCAGGGCGCCGATGGTGTCGAAGGGGAACGTCTGGGGCTTCTCGACGTCCGTGGCCGGATCGTAGGCGCCGTGGAGGCCGAGGATCTTCAACGACGCCAGGACGAGGATGTCCTCCTTGCGGCCGTACCCGAATTCAGCGGTCATCAGGTCCTCGGGCATCAACTGGGGGCTCATCATGCCGATGACGATCTGGCGGGTCTGCTGGTAGATTGAACGGAGGACCATCTGGTACATCGCGCTCAGTGGCCCGTGCGTGCCGTACAGGACGACCCGCTTGAACCCCCCGGCCAGCAGCGCCTGGACGATGGCCTTGAGGTAGTCCACGGTGATCTCCGGTGAGATATCCACCGTGCCCGGCCAGGGCCCCGAGGCGCCGGGGAACGCGTAGTAGACCGGCGGGGCGCACAGGCACTTCCACACATCGGCCAGCAGCAGCCCCGACGCCCAGGCGTGGAAGGTGTCGCAGCCCAGCGGGATCGCCGGCCCGTGCATCTCGATGCAGCCGACGGGCAGCACGATCATGTCGTTGGTCTTGAGATACTCGGCGACCTGCTTGGAGGTCATCAGGTCCATGCGGACGTGTTGGTAATCGACCATGGCATTGCTCCGCAGCGAGGTTGACGTTGGGCGCGGAGTGTAGCATTGCCCCAGAAGAAAAGAAAGCCGCGACCCGGAGGGTCGCGGCTGGTCGAGCGTCGGAAAGGGCGATCAGTAAGTTGTCCCGAAATTGGTCTTCAGCAGGGCGAAGTCGTCGAGGTCGACGTCCCCGTCCTCGTCGAAGTCACCCATGGAGCAGTCGGCGCCTTCGGAGGTGCCGAAGTTGCGCTTCAGGATGGCGAAGTCATCGAGGTCGACGTCCCCGTCGCCGTCCGCGTCGCCGGGATCACAGACCGGGCCGGTGCCGGCGGGCGTGGCGCAAAGGCCGTAGATGTTGACACTGTCGCCCTCCGGGTAGCCGCTGCGCCATGTGTTGGGTCCGTTGGAGACCGAGACGGTGACGGCGGTGAGCACCTTGGTTTCGTCGAGAGCGATGCCGCCGGCGACGTCGTACATGAAGCCATCACCCAGGCTGATGGACGAGTACCTGGGGATCTCGATCGTGCCGGCGCCGGGCATGCTCAGGATTCTGGTGGCCACCTGGACGGTGTTGTAGGCGGCGATGTAGTCGTCTTCATAGATGCCCGGCTCGGGGGGGCTGAACCCCATGCCCAGCGGAATGCCGCCGGCGATCTCGTAAGTGGTGTCGTCGTACGTGTATTCAGCGCTCCTGGGGCTGGTCCACACGTCGGCACTGGAACCATCGGCATAATGGGCGGTTAGGGTCAGCCAGGCCCGCTTGGCGGGGACCTTGGTGTCGAACCCGTCGTTGAGCGTGACGATCTGGCCGGCGTTGCTGCCGGTCATCAGCAGGTTGATGCTGGAAAAGGCCTGCTGCTCGGCGGCGATCAGATCGATGGTGACGGTCGCCGAGGCGTCGAGGTCCGGTTCGGATTTGCCGCGCAGCGTGCCCAGACGGACGGCGTTGGCCCCGAGACTCAGGTCGCCCAGGTCCTGGCTGCCCTCGAACACCCCCAGCGTATAGGTGCCGTACGGGGTGGTGACGGTCTGGCCCAGCGTATCAGCGGTGCCGTCGTAAGCGTAGGCCCGCTGGTTGTACTGGTTCAGGAACCAGTGGTCGGTGCCCCGATGGAAGTCGCCGGTGCCGGTGGCTCCGAAGACGACCTGCAGGGAGTAGTCAGTCCCGTCGCCCATCCCGGCAGCGTGCCAGGCGGCGGCGGTGTCCAGTTCGGTCTGGGTGCCGACGGCGTCGAAGTTGAAGGCGCTGGAGATGTCCAGGGCCACCGGCTGGGCCGGCGCTGCGGCCGCGATCAGGGAGACCACCAGCACTACAAGGGTCAGGCGTGTCATTTGCTTGTCCTCCACCGATACCAGGTCATGATGTGCCATGCCGACGGCGCACGAAGAAGTGAAGGCCTGTCACGCCGCGGCTAAAACGTTTGACTCGCACCCTCGATATTATGGCACTTTGGGGATCTGTCAAGCGGAATCGGCGCATGAAACGGCCCCGCGAGCGCCGAGGGGCGCGCCTCGGGGCCGGTGGCGCGGCTAGCGTTTCAGCTTCGGGCTGTCCTTGAATTGCTCTTCGTACAGCAGGCCCCGCCCCCGCCGCTCGTCCACTTCCGACTGGGCGGGGATGATCGTCGAGCAGCACTCCATCGCCTCGGGGCAGCGCGGGTGGAACACGCAGCCGCTGGGAAGATTCGACGGGTCGGGCACCTCCCCGTGCAGGGTGCGGTAGGACTTCTCGCCCGTCGGATCGGGCTTGGGGCTGGTGGCCAGCAGCGAGCGGGTGTAGGGGTGCAGGGGGTTGTCGAACACCTTGGCCTTCGGTCCCTGCTCGACGAGGCGGCCGGCGTACATGACGGCGACGCGGTCGGCGATGTGGCGGACCACCTCCAGGTCGTGGGCGATGAAGATGTACGCCAGGTCGTAGCGCTGCTTGAGGTCCCGCATCAGGTTGAGGATCTGGGCCTGGACCGACACATCCAGCGCGCTGACCGGCTCGTCGCAGACGATCAGCGACGGGTTGAGCGCCAACGCCCGGGCGATCACGATCCGCTGCCGCTGGCCGCCGCTGAAGGCGTGCGGGTAACGGTTGAGGAAGTGCTTGGACAGCCCGGCCTCCTCCAGCAGGTCGCGGACCTGCTTTTCCTGCTCGGCCTTGCTGCCGCGCTTGTTGACGACCAGGGGCTCGGCGACGATCCGACGGACCGTCATCCGCGGGTTCAGCGAGCTGAAGGGGTCCTGGAAGATCATCTGCATGTGGCGGCGCAGCGGGCGGATTTCCGGCTGCGTCATCCCCACCAGCTCGTACGTATGCTTGCCCTCGGGGCAGAAGCGGATCGACCCTTCGCGGGGGCTCAGCGCCCGCAGGACCGCCAGGCCCGTCGTCGTTTTGCCCGAGCCGCTCTCACCGACCAGGGCGAGCGTCTCGCCGCGGTGGATGGTGAACGATACGTCGTCGACCGCCTTGATCCAGCGGGTGACCTTGCCGAAGAACGTTCGGGTCTTGGGGAACCAGACACGCAGGTTGTTCACGTCCAGCAATGGAGCCATGGCGGTGTTCACTCTCCGGCGTCGTCGTTGTACAGGTGACAGGCGACGGTGGTCTTGTCGTCGATCGGTTTGAATTCCGGCATCCGGACGTCGCAGACGCCCCGGATGAACCTCTCGCAGCGCGGGTGGAACGGGCAGCCCGGCACGTCTTCCAGGGGGCCGGGGACGGTGCCCCTGATCGTCTGCAGCCGTCCGTCCTCGGCCAGCGGCGACCCGAGCACCGAGCGCATCAGCGCGACGGTGTAAGGGTGCTTGGGCGACAGGAAGATCGTCTTGACGTCGGCCAGCTCGACGATTCGCCCCAGGTACATCACCGCCACCCGGTCGGCGTTCTCGGCGACCACGGCCAGGTCGTGGGTGATCAGCACGACGGCCATCTTGGTCTGCTTCTGCAGGTCGGCGATCAGGTCGAGGATCTGCGCCTGGATGGTCACGTCCAGGCCCGTGGTCGGCTCGTCGGCGAACAGCAGCGCCGGGTGGCACGCCAGGGCGATGGCGATCATGATCCGCTGGCGCATGCCGCCGGAGAACTCGAAGCTGTACTGGCGGTAGCGCTGGTCGGCGTCGGGGATCCCGACCTGGGTGAGCAGCTCGCAGGCCCGTTTGAAGCGGGCCTCCTTGTCCAGGTCGGTGTGCAGGCGGAGCACTTCGTCGATCTGGGTGCCGATCCGGTGGACGGGGCTGAGGGCCGTCATGGGCTCCTGGAAGACCATCGAGATCCGCCCGCCGCGGATGGAGCGCATCTCGCGGCTGTTGCGTTCGAGGGTCAGCAGGTCGACCGGCCGGTCGTGGCCGTTGTTGCGGGGGTCGTGGAAGAGGATCTGCCCGCGGGTCTGGCCCGGCGGCTGGATCAGCCCGATCGCCGCATAGCTGCTCTGGCTCTTGCCGCAGCCGCTCTCGCCGACCAGGGCGAGCGTCTCGTCGCGGTAGACCTTGTAGCTGGCGCCGCGGACCGCCTGGACGAGCCCTTCGTCGAGGGGATAGTCGACGTGGACATCCCGCAATTCCAGGACCACATCACGTTCTCTGTCGTCGGTGTGTTCGCTCATAACATGCGCTTACGTGGAATAGGGGTCGGCCGCGTCACGCAGGCCTTCGCCGGTGAAGTTCAACGCCAGCACGGTAATCACGACCGCCAGGGCGGGCGTCAGCAGCCAGGGCTGGCCGATCACGGCGCCGGGATCGCGGGCTTCCTGGAGCAGGACGCCCCAACTGACCATCGGCGGTCGCAGGCCCAGGCCGAGGAAGCTCAGCGAGGTTTCGGCCAGGATCATGTGCGGCACGGCGAGGGTCAGCGAGGCGATAATGTGGCTGAAGAAGTTGGGGATCAGGTGGGTGAAGATCACCCGCCGCTCCGACGCCCCGGCAATCAGCGCCGCCCGGGCGTAGTCCTCCTCCCGCAGCGCCAGCAGCTTGCCTCGGACGGTCCGGCACATACCGGTCCAGCCCATGCACGCGAGGATCAGCGTCATGCCGAAGTACACCTGCAGGCTTGTCCAGTGCTTCGGGATCGCCGCCGCCAGGGCCAGCCACAGGGGGATCTTCGGGACGCTCTGGAGCATCTCGGCCAGGCGCTGGATGAGCATGTCGATCTTCCCGCCGTAGTAGCCGGAAATGCCGCCCAGCAGAATGCCCAGGAAGAACGTGATGAACACGCCCGTCAGGCCCAGCAGCAGACTGATCCGCCCGCCGTACAGGATGCGGCTGAGCACGCACTGGCCCAACTGCCCGGTGCCCAGCGGAAACAGCGGCGGGGCCGCCTGCTCGGCATCGTCGCGGCCCTGCTCGGCGAGCAGATCCGGCGGGACGTAGTCGCTGCCGAAAAAGTGCAGCCGTGTCGGGATCACCCACAGGAACTTCCACTCGCGGCCGGAGACGAAGAAGCGCACCGGCACGCGGGTGTCCCGGTCGACCTGGTACAATTCGGCCAGGGTGACCGGGTGGCGTTCCATGATGTACGGGTGAAAGTACAGTCGCGGCAGCGTGTGGCCCTCGACGAAGCCGAACCGCAGCACCACCGGCGGCTGATTGACCCACTGGCTGTGGATCCGCGTGGGGTGGTGGGGGGCGAAGAACGGCGCGCTGAGGCAGAGGATATACAGCACGATGACGATGTGCAGGCACCACAGCGCCACCTTGTGCTTGCTGAACCGCCGCCACATGAGCTGCCGCATGGACGCTTCGTAGAAGGCGACCTTGTCCGAGGGCTCGGCAGGCATGGGCACCGGCGCCGTCTCGGCCGGGTCGGTCGGCTTGGGCGCCACCGGATCGCGCTGCGGGTCGCCGTACTGTCCGATTTCGGTTTCGTTGGTCATAATCGCCTACTTGCTCTCGAACTTGATCCGCGGATCGACCACCGCCAGCAGGATGTCGCTGATCAGGATGCCCACGATCGCCAGGATGCACTGGATGAACACGAAGCTGCTGGCCAGGTACGTGTCCTGGCTTTTGAGCGCCTGCAGGACCTTCGGGCCCATGGTGGGCAGCCCCAGAACGATCGAGATGATCATGCTCCCGGAGATCAGCTGCGGCAGGATCAGGCCGACCGACGAGACCATCGGGTTGATCGCCACGCGGAAGGGGTATTTCACCACCACCAGCGCCGGGTGGACGCCCCGGGCCCGGGCGCAGAGGACGTACTGCTTGCGGAGCTCGTCGATGATGTTGGCCCGCAGGATACGGATCATCCCGGCCGTCCCGGCGACGCCCAGGATGAACACCGGCACCCACAGGTGCTTGATCAGGTCGGCGAACTTCGCCAGCGTCCAAGGCTGCCCTTGGTACTGGCGGCTGATCAGGCCCGTCGGGTCGAAGTGCGGCCAGAACTTCTGCATGACCACCTGGAAGACCAGGGCGATGACGAACCCCGGCACCGACATGGCCGCCAGGCCGATGAACGTCAGCAGGTAGTCCCACACGGTGTTTTTCTTGACCGCCGCGATGACGCCGAACGGCAGGGCGATCGACCAGGTGAACAGGATCGTGAACACGCTGATGGCGACCGTCACCGGCAGCAGCTCGCGGAGGATCTGCGTGACCTCCGCGTCGGTGTCGAAACTCTTGCCCAGGTTGCCCTGGACGAACCCGACGATCCAGTAGCCGTACTGCACGATCAGGGGTCGGTCGAAGTGGTACTGCTGGCGAAGCGCCTCGATTTCGGCGTAGTCGACCTCGCCTTCCTTCTGCATGGCCTCGATCTTGGCGTCGAGGAAGCTGCCCGGGGGCAGTTGGATGATCATGAAGACCGCGAACGAGATGATCAGCAGCGTCGGGATCGCGATCAGCAGGCGTTTGATGACGTAACGTGTCAGCACGTTAGCGCTCCTCCTCTGCGAAGAAGTACGACTCCGGGCAGGTGTTGCCCGGCTCGTGGGCGATCCAGCCGGCCATGGACAGGCGGGGGACGTTCATGAAGCCGCGACGGACGTACACCACCTTGCCGGGCGAGGTCATCAGCCCGATCACGGGCAGGTCCTCGGCGGTGCGGTCGGCAAGGGCTTCCCACGCGGCCATTTTCTTCTGCTCCGTGGGCGCCGACACCAGGTTCTCCCAGAGCCGGTCGATCTCGCGGAGATAGTCCGGCGGCGGCGTGCCGCTGCGCCCGCCGCCGCGGAGATACGTGACCCACGAGCCCCATTGGCCGCACTCGGCCGGGTGCGTGGGCGCGAAGGCCCCCGCCTGCAGCGGCGCGCGGTAGTTGCCGCCTTCCTTCCGCAGGCTGATGTCCAGGATGCCGATCTCGATCATCCGGTTGATCAACTGCTGGGTGCGGACCTTCATGCGGGCGTCGATGCCGATCTCCCCCCAATGCGCGCAGGCCAGTTGGACGGCCGGCAGGGGGTACTCCTCGCTGACGTCGATGTTGATGATCAGCGGCGAGCCGTCCGGCAGCAGGCGGACGCCGTCGGCGTTGCGTTCTGTTAACCCCATCTCGTCGAGCAGCCGGTTGGCCTTCTTGGGGTCGTAGGCCACCGAGACGGTCGCCAGGCGCTCGTGGTAATACTCGGACCCTTCCGGCGGGGCGCACTGGCCCGGCTCGCCCAGGCCGCCGAACACCACGTCGATGATCTCCTGGCGGTTCAGTCCCGAGGAGAGGGCGTGGCGGAAGCGCGGGTCCTGGAAGACCTTCCCCAGCGCCTCATTCTTGTGGTTCTGCAGCGGGGAGAAGTTGACCTCCCCGCAGTAGTCGTTGGCCCACAGCAGGACCTCGTAGCCGCCCTGGGCCTCGTGGCTCTTGAGATAGGTGAACTGGTCGAACGTCAGCCCGCGGACCTGGAAGTCGACGTTGCCGCTGGCCATCGCCAGTTGGATGTTGGACTTCTCCGGCTCGACCTTGGTCTCGATCACGTCGATGTAGGGCAGTTGGTTGCCCTGGGCGTCCACGCGGTAATAGTAGGGGTTGCGCACGGCAAGCTGGGTGGTGTCGATCGGCTCGGAGACCAGCCGCCACGGGCGGAGCGTGGGCCGATTGGGGTTCTCCTCGGGGTCGTAGTTACCCAGGCCCCGCATGAGATTGACCCAACTGGTGTACTTGGTGGGATGGTTCTGGGCGGCGACGTTGAGCCCCTCCTCGCGGTTGGTCGCCACCAGCGCCTTATCCTGCGCCCGTTCGTCGTAGGCGGCGCGGAACAGGCTCACGTGGAGGTCGAAGCGCTCCTCGTCGGACAGGCTCGCGAGGCCCTCGTCGGCCACGCGGGCCATCAGGTCGGCCCGCCGGAGCCGCTGGCGGAACAGGTCCATCTTGGCGCGGTCGCGCCGGAACGTCGAAAGGCCTTCCTCGGCCATTTCCTTGCGCTGCGCGTCCCACGGGATGCCCGCCCATGCCTCGGCGGCAAAGAAGTCGTCGGTTTCGAAGACCGCGTTGAGCGCCTCGACGATCCTCGCCCGCTCCGCGCGGACGGCCGCTTTCTCTTCCTTCGACAGGTCGTCCAGCGACAGGGCGAAGTTGGCCTGCTCGATTAACTGCCGCGCCTCGTTGTCCAGGCGTTCCCAGAGCCGCTTGCCCGGCGACGGCTCGCTCGAGGCGGCCTGGCGGCGGATCAGGTCGAACAGCTCCTTCCAGTCAAGAATATCGGTGGTCGCCAGCCGCCGGCTGCCGGCGGGGTGGTACTGGGCCGTGAAGTGCTTCGGCAGGCTGAACAGACCCCGGTAGAACATGAACGTGCCCGTCTTGGCCAGGAAGATCGAGTTGGGGCGGGGGAAGGTGAAGCGGACGATGCTGGGCTTGCCGGGTTCGTCGCCGTCGGCGTAGTCGGCTTCCACGATGACCCGCTTGACCCGGGCGCGGTGCACGACGTCGGCATAGTGCAGGCGGAACAGCAGCAGGTTCAACTGCGCCCACTCGCTGGCCGCCAGTTGGTTGCCTGGCGTCTCGCCCCGCGCCTCGGCCTCCCGGGTCGCCGCGGCCCGGCGGAACAGGTCGTTGCGGTTGGTCAGGAGGATGGCGCGGTCGCGCTGCTTATCCGACAGCCGCGAGTACCCCTGGTCCATCAACGTTCGCAACTCGCTGTCGCGGTCGTCGCCGCCCATGGCCGCTGCGTCGAAGAACGTCGGGTCGCGGAACGCCGCGTTGAAGGCGTCGACGATTTTGAGCTGCAGCGTCTCATCCGGAACGTCGCCGCGGGGCGTTTCGGCAGCCTCGTCATTCTCGCCGACGACCTCTCGCAGCAGGCCGAGCAGTTGCTCGCCGCTGAGCAGCCCCTTGTCCTTGTCGCCGGGCACGTCCTTGAGGCGTCGCCCGAACGACGGGCCGTCGGCGTTCGCTTCGTCGAGGATCGCCCGGGCCAGCCCCTGCCAGTCTTTGACATCCTCGGCGTACAGCAGGACACGGCCGTCGGTCTCGCGCATCCAGTCCGGGCTGCTCGGCCAGTACGACGAGCCGATCAGCGTGTTACACACCCACTCGACGTCGTCGGCCGTGAACGGCGCCCCGTCGCTCCAGCGGTGGCCCTGGCGGAGGTAGAACGTGTAGACCGTGTTGTTCTTCTCGACCTCCCACCGGTACGCCAGGGCCGGCTGAATCCGCCCGGCCGGGTCGAACCGGATGAAGCTCTCGTAGCCCAGCTTGGTCTCCACATCGCCGGCATTGGTGTTGCAGCGGCGCCACACCCCGCCGTAGCGGCCGGGGCTGTCCGGCCCGATCACCACCGCCGGGTTGACCGGCAGGCGCTGGTCCACCGGCGGCAGCGAGGCGGGGAAGAACCCCCGGTACTTCGGGTCCGTGTGCGCCGGATCGTCCAGGTGCGCCAGCATGGGCGCTTCGTGGAAGTCGGTGACCTCGATGATGGTGTCGGCCGGCTCGCTCTTGAGCTCGGGGGGAAAGCACGTCTCATACGTGTCGTCGGGAAAGGCGGTTTCGAAGGGGAACTCCGGGAACGACACGCGGCTGCGTGTGGGGCTGGGCAGCTCGCCGGCGTCGGCCTTGGCCGTCACGTCGGCCACGGTGACCGCCTTCGTCCGCGGCGGCGTGGCGGTGCGCTTCAGGCGGTCGGCCAGGACGCTCGCCTCGACGGCCGCCCCGTCCAGCGTGATGCTGCCGTCGGCGACGGTCGCCTCCCAGCCGTCGGCGGGATCGGCGCCGACGGCCCGGACCGTCAACGTGCCGTCGGCGGCCAGCAGCGTCTTCTCCAGCGCCTCCAGCGTCATCCGGCGGCCGGCGCGCTTGATCCGTCCGGTCTCGGTGACGACGGCCTGCCACTGGACCGGACGGCCCTCGGCGTCGGTACCTTTGGCGGTGAGCGTCAGATGCGTCTGCACCACATCATCGCGCGTGAACGCCACCTGGAGCAGCCAGAAGGTCGCGAGACCGACCAGGCAGACGATCAACACTCTGCGCAACAGCGGGATCAAAAGGCAGTCTCCTTGTACGGATGCTCAGTCACGTCCTGGTCCGAGCCTGGGTGGGGCGACCCGGTCGTTTCGACGAGCCCCGGCGGCACGGCCGCCAAGGGTCGACAAACATTGACGATAACAGGTTGACGGGGGTGGGTCAATCATTCAGTCGTGCGCGCCGCCGGGCCGCGACGGCCCGCGCCGCCGCCCGTCGCCGGGGGCGATAAGCCTTTCTCACTCGAAGGCACGGACTTACGCGCCATCATTCGCCCGGGCCCACCTGCCCGCCCGCCGCAACCGCTTTGTGCCTCACGGCTGCTGGAAGAAGTACGTGTTGCCCATGAAGCACTCGCCTTGGGCCCAGGTCATTCACCGCCCGTCGAATCGCCCCGGCCTCGGTCGTCGTGGCCTGCCAGGGGGAAGGTCGCGTCGATCGCCCAGGTGGCCAGGTCGACGAGGAACTCGGTGATGCGTTGACAGACCAGATCCAGGTAACGTTCGCCACGCTCGGCGGTTGCGCCGGTCGGGTCGCCGCAGGCGCCGTTGGGGTTCAGCGTGGCGAAGTCGCGGCTGGTCCGCACCCAGCCGCGGCGCAGGGCCTCCAGGCCCAGCGGCAGCGGCTGTCCGTCGCCGGCGACGTCCAATTCGACCAGGTCGCCGAACAGGGCCAGCGCGACGGAGGTCTCCATCTGGCCGGCGTGGTCGTCGTCGCGGTCGAAGTACTCGTCCCAGCGGTCCTTACCGACGGTCCACCAGTTGCAGACGAACACGAAGACGTCCAGGTCGCACTGGAGCTGCCGCACCAGCGGTGTGAAGTCGTTGCCGCCGTGGCCGTTGAGCAGGACGATCTTGCGGATCCCGTGGTGGCGCAGGGAGGCGATGATGTCGCGAACCATCGCATCCAGCGTGGCTTGCGAGACGTGGATCGTCACCGGGTAGGCCAGCAGGTTGCAGTCGACCCCGTAGGGGATCGTCGGCAGGCACAGGACCGATTCGCACCGCCCCCACGCCGCGGCGCAGCACCGCCGGGCGATGGCCGTGGTGTGCAGAAGATCCTGGCCCTCGGGCAGGTGGCGGTTGTGCGCCTCGACGGCCGCCGTCGGGATCACCGCCACCTCGTAGTGCCGCCGCGAGGCGCGGTGCAGGTTCGTCGCGGCCAGGTCCCACTCGTCGATCATCGGCGTCTCCGTCCCCCCGTCACCGCATCCTGAGCCGCTCGGGCGGATTTGTCAATCGCCGATTGCCGGTCGGGCGCGAGGGGACAATCGTAAGCGGTTGGCAAGCCTTGAGTCCCTGCCGCCCGGGGTGTACCATGGTCCCATGCGGAGACGAAGACCGCTGACCTTTCCAAGGCGGGTTAGATCATGAAGCATGTCCGTATCAGCCTGGTGTGCGTATTGGCGGCGGCCCTGGGCGGCTGCACGACCCGATCGGCGGCGCCGGCGACGACGCGGCCGGCGACCGTCGAGGCGGCCGACTTCCGGCAGATCGTCCAGCGGGCGAAGGATCGTGTGTTTCCCGCGGTCGTCTACATCAAGTGCCTCCGCGAAAGCTACGAGAGCGGCCGGCGGATCACCGAGGAGGTCGCCGGCAGCGGCGTGATCATCACGGCGGCCGGGGAGGTCCTCACCAACTGGCACGTCGTCGACCGGGCCGTCGAGGTCCGCTGCCTGCTGCTGGACGGCCGCGCACTGACCGCCCGGGTGGTCGGGACCGACAAGGACACCGACCTGGCCCTGCTCCAGTTGAACCTGCCCGACGATGACGCCGGGGTGCCCTTCGCGGCCATGGGCAGCTCGCCCGACCTGCGCGAGGGCGACTTCGTCATGGCCATGGGCGCGCCGTGGGGGATGAACCGGTCGGTGTCGATCGGCATTATCTCCTGCACTGAACGCTACTTGCCCGACCACAGCGAATACACCCACTGGCTGCAGACCGACGCGGCGATCTCCCCGGGCAACTCCGGCGGACCCCTGGTCGACACCGCCGGCCGCATCGTCGGGATCAACACACGCGGGGTCATGGTCGGCGGGGATACCGGCTTCGCCATCCCCAGCGACATCGTCGGCCTGATCGTCGGCCGTCTGCGGGAGCACGGCAAGGCGAACTGGACGTGGACCGGGCTGCAACTGCAGCCGCTGCGGGACTTCGATCGCGACATCTTCTTCGAGGGCGACCGGGGCGTCATCGTGGCCGGCACCGACCCGCACAGCCCCGCCCGGCACGCCGGGCTGCTGGGCCAGGACCGGATCCTGCGGATCAACGGCCGTCCGGTGACGGGCTTGACCGACGAGAGCCTCCCCGCCGTCCGCCGCCGCCTGGGCCTGCTGCCGCCCGACCAGGAGGTTACATTGGACCTCCTGCGCCGCGGCGAGGCGATGACCCTCACGTTCACCCCCCGCGACAAGGGCGACGTCGAGGGCGAGGAGCTCGACTGCCCCCGCTGGAACATGACCGTCAAGACGATCAACCGCTTCGACAACCCCGACCTGTACTTCCACCGGGCCGCGGGGGTGTACATCTTCGGCGTCAAGTACCCCGGCAACGCCTCCTCGGCCGGACTGCAGGAACAGGACATCCTCCTCAACATCGACGGCCAGGACGTCACCGACCTGGCCGACGTACGGCGGCTCTACGCCGGGGCCGTCGAGAACGTCCGCCGCAAGCACCGCGTGGTGGTGTCGGTCCTGCGCAACGGGCTGATGCGCCAGGTGGTGCTGGATTTCTCGCGGGACTACGAACAACGCTAGCGGACCGGCCGCCCGCGGCGGTCGTCTCCGCCCAGGAGACAAGCCATGATGATGCGACTGCTGGCCGTGATGCTCACCGGCGCCCTGCTGGCCGGTCCCGTGCGGGCCGACGACGACGCCACCACCCAGCCGGAGGACCTGGCCGCCGTCGTCGAGGCGGTGCGGCTGTCGCTGGTGGACGTGGAGTTCACCCTCCGCACCCACAACGGCCGGACGCCCACCGCCGCCGGGCGGCACGGCGGCTGGAGCAGCCGAACCGACCTGGAAGCGGTCATCGACGAGCAGCGCCCCTACCTCGAGCCGGGGTTCGTCCTGTCGACCACCGAGGTGCTCATGCCCGATCCGATGATCCATCCGCGGTTCATCGAGCGGATCGCCGTCCGCGTCGGCGACAAGCTCATCGACGCGAAACCCGCGGCCTACGGCCTGGCCGACAGCGCCGTGATGCTCAAGCTCGCCGAGCCCGTCGACGAGGCCCGCGTGCTGCGCTTTGACGTGGCCGCCGACGGGCCGCTGTTCGCGGTGACCTACTCCCCCGGCAGGGCCCACTTCGCCACGGGCGTCCAGCGGCTGCCGACCAGTCTGTCGGTGACCCATGGCGGCCGCGTCTACCGCCCGGCGGTAGGCGAGAGCCTCATTACCGCCGCCGACGGCACGCCGGTGGGGATGTGCATGAACGGCTGGCTGCCCCCCGACGACACCTGGCGGGGATCGCCCACCGGGTGGCCGATGATCTCCGCGGCCGACCTCGCCGCCGCCCAGAAACGCCTCGAAGCGGCCTTCGCCCGCTCGGTCGGCCGCGTGGGGCTGAGCTTTCGAAGCCCCAAGAAGGGCGGCGACGCCTTCGCCCGGTACGACCAGCCTGACGACGAGACCCCCACCGAGATGAACACCCTGGGCGGGGTGATCGACGACGGACGACTGCTGGTGCTGGCCAAGCTGGAGCCCAAGACCACCGCACGACTCGAACGGATCCGCTTCTTCGGCGGCGGCGAGGGCGTGGCCGCCGAGTTCGCCGGCACGCTGACCGACTACGGCGCCTTCGTCGCCACCGTCGACGCCGGCGCCGAGGCCGCCATCGCCCGCAGCGAAGCCCCGATCACCGACTGGTGGGGGCGGCTGCTGCTGAGCATCGAGGTCCACCAGCAGGGCGAGCAGATCACCACCTACGTCGGCCACCGCCGCATCAGCGGCTACGAGATCGGCTTGGGCGGGCGGCGGTTCCCCTCGATGAGCGGCGAGGAGGGGCTGGTGCTGTTCGACACGGACGGACGGCTGGTGGCGCTGCCGATCGCGCGCCGCCGCAAGAACGAGCCGTCCGAGCCCTGGCGCCGCCGCGACGAGCCGATCCTCACGCCGGTGGCGCACGTGGCCGCGCTGCTCGATGACCTGGCCGCCCACGTCGACGCCGGCAACGTCCCGCTGTCGGCCGAGCAGGAGGCCCGCCTGGCGTGGCTGGGCGTGGAGCTCCAGCCGCTCGATGCGGAACTGGCGCGGATCAACAAGGTCTCGCACCTGACCCGCGACGGCGAGTTCGGCGGCTTGGTCTCGTACGTCTACGCCGACTCCCCGGCCGCCGAGGCGGGCGTGCGGACCGGCGACGTCCTCATCCGCCTGCACGTGGCCGAGCTGCCGATGCCCATCGAGGTCACCAGCGCCGAACGCCGCTGGGGCGGCGACCAGCCCTTCCCCTGGGAACACTGGGACCAACTGCCCGAGGACTACTTCGACTGCCCGCCCCGCCCGTGGCCGCCGGCCGAGAGCGAGCTCAACCGCGTCCTGACCAACCTCGGGTTCGGCACGACCGTCGCCGCCGAATTCGCCCGCGACGGCAAGCCGTTCCGGGAAACCTTCACCATCACGCAGGGCCCGCGGCACTACGACATGGCGCCGCAGTTCGACTGCGACAGCCTCGGCATGACCGTCCGCGACATGACCTACGAGGTCCGCCGCTACTTCCTCCGCCGCCCCGACGACCCGGGCGTCATCATCGCCACGCTCGAGCCCGGCTCGCGAGCGGCGGTGGCGGGCGTCAAGCCGCTGGAGATCATCACGCACGTCAACGACCGGCCCGTCAGCACGGCGGCCGAGTTCGAGCATCTGGTCGCCGCCGGCGGGGAACTCCGCCTCGACGTCCTCCGCATGACCAAGAGCCGCGTCGTCCGCATCCGCCCCGCCGAGCCGGGCAAGATCACCGCCACCCAGCCGGCCGCGGCGGCCGAGGAGTGACCGGGGTCGTCAATTGACCTTGAGCTTGACCCCCTCGGCGCGCCACTGGATGAGCATGGCCTCGAGCTCGGCGAGGGTGCGGTTGAGCGTGTCGGTGGATTCGAGGAGGTTGGTGTAGAGGGCCGGGTCGTTGAGCAGGCGGCCGGCGGCGCCGTCGGATGCGTCGAGGCGGGCGGCGGCGCGGTGGAGCTCACCGAGCAGGCGGCCGAGGCGGTCGGCGTCGTCGATGAGCTTGCCGGCGAGGGTGTCGGCGCGGGTGCCGACGCGGGCGGCGGCGTCGCTCATGTCGGCGACGCCGTCGTCGAGCGTGGCGAAGGTCCGGCGGGCCTGGCGGACCATGGCGGTGAACTCGCCGATGGCCTCGGCGGCCTGGCCGGAGGTGCGTCGGAGGTTGTCGAGGGCGGCGTTGAGGTTGGCCTGGTTGTCCGGGTCGTTGGCGATTTGCCCGATGCCGTCCAGGGCGCTGTTGAGCCGCTGGATGGTCCCGGCGAGACCCTCGGCGGGCGGGCCGCCCTGGTCGGCGGTGGCGAGGACGGCGTTGAGGTTGTCGGCCAGGCGGGAGAACGACGCGAAGCCCTCGGCGACGGCGTCGAGCTGCGTGGCGAACTCCGGCCCCAGCAGCCCGCCGCCGGTGTCGGCGCCCTGCAGCGTCGCCGTGCCGTCCGTCGCCAGCCAGGCGAGCGGGCCGTCCGGGGCCGGGGTGGTCAGGCGGATGTACGCCCCGCCGCCGAGGCCCCGACGGCCGATCGTGGCGACGGCGCCGGCGGGGATCCGCACGTCGCGGTCGATCCGGCAGCGGACGTCGGCGCCGCGGCGGGGATCGTCGGCCAGGGCCACCTCGGCCACCGTGCCGATGCGGATGCCGTTGAGGCGGACCTCGCCCCCGGGCTCCAGCGAGCCGACCTCGTCGAACCGCAGCCGCAGCGGCCAGCCGCGATAGGCGAAACCGGGCAGGTCGCCGAACAGCAGAACCATGTAGGCCAGCCCGAGGATCGCCCCCAGGGCGGTCAGTCCGACGGCGACGTTGCGTGTGCGTTCGGTCATGGCGTTGGCGTCCTCGATTCGGCCAGGCGGGTCGTCTGGAGCTCTCGCATCTCCTCGGGCGCGGCCCGGCCCTCGATGAAGCGGCGGACCAGCTCGTCGTCGATGGCCGCCAGGGCCTCGGGGGTGGTGTCGACGAGGAACCGGCCGTCGTAGAGCATCACGATCCGATGGGCGACCTTCCGCGCCGAGACCATGTCGTGGGTGACCATCACGGCGGTCGATCGCGTGCGGCGGTGCAGGCGGATGATCAGTTCGTTGATCAGGTCGGCGCGGACGGGGTCCAGCCCGGTGGTCGGTTCGTCGTAGAGGATCACGTCGGGCTCGGTGACGATCGCGCGGGCCAGGGCGACGCGTTTGCGCTGCCCGCCGGACAGGTCGGCGGGCATCGTCTGCTGCAGCCCGTCGAGGCCGACGACCCGCAGGGCGTCGCGGCAGCGGTCGGGCCACTGGTCGGGCGAGCCGTGATGGTGTTCGACGAGGGGGAACCGGACGTTCTCCTCGACGGTCATCGAGTCGAACAGCCCCCCGCTCTGGAAGACGAACCCGATCCGCCGGCGGATGGGGCGCAGGGCCGCCTCGCCGCGGCCGGCGATGTCCTGCCCGTCGAAGCGGACGCACCCGCGGTCGGGGTGGAGCAGGCCGACGATGTGCTTGAGCAGCACGCTCTTGCCGCACCCGCTGGGGCCGATCACGGCGGTCGTCTCGCCCGGCCGCACCGCCAGGTCGACCCCCCGGAGGACCTCGACCGGCCCGAAGGCCTTCCAGACGTCGACCAGCTCGATGATGGGGCGTCCGTCATCGGTCATGGCATCTCCGGCGCCAGGTGCAGCAGAACGGCGATCTCGTTGCAGGCGTGCCGCCGGGGGCAGTAGACGCAGTCGGTCCACACCTTCGAGGGCAACTGCTTGCGGTCGATCCGCTTGAAGCCGAACCGGGCGAAGAACGCATCGACGTACGTCAGGGCGAACAGACGGCGGACGCCCAGTTTCCGGGCGTCGTCGATCGCCGCCCGCACCAGCGCGTCGCCGAGGCCCCGGCCGATCGCGTGGGGCGCGACGGCCAGGGACTTGACCTCCGCCAGGTCGGCCCAGGCGATCTCGACAGCCACGCAGCCGAGCACCTCCCCGTCGACGTCGGCGACGAGGAAGTTGCGCAACGTATCGTAGATCGCCTCCAGCGAGCGGTGGAGCATCCGCCCGCGCTCGGCGTGATAGTTGACGATCTCGCCGATCGCGACGGCGTCGGTCATGCGTGCAGGTCGAATCTTCATTGAACCCACCATTCTACCGTCGGCGAGCGGCCGGTCCAACGGAACGGCGAATATCAAATCACGCAGGGGCACGCCTGGCCGCACCACGCAGTTCTTGCGCCTGGCGGGGCAACAGTTGCGCCGTCGCGGCCGGCGGCGGGCAGGGGCGGGCCAGGGCGAACGTGCAAAAAAACGAGGGCGGGTCTATTTTCTGTAACCGTAGACACAGCAAGGGCGTGGAGCGCGTTTGCCGCGGGGGTGCGGCGGGGGGAGCCCGGCGGCGGCGCGGGGTTTGGCACGGGCGTTT
>CAZHRW010000122.1:0-3296 GCA_964535025.1 uncultured Planctomycetales bacterium | reverse complement strand
TGGTCATCGCCGACGTCGATGTCCGCTGCGAGTCGCCGACGGCGCTGCACGCAACCATCCGCGCCGAGCCGGCCGACCCGGACCGCCACGACCTGGCCGTGGAGATCAAGGCGGTAACCTATCATCAACTCGAGGTCCGACAGGACGCCTCCGGCTGGCATGCCCGCGTCCTGTTCGACGTGTAGGCGGGAGGCAACCATGGCAAACAGGCACGAATGGAACGGGCCCGTCGAACAGATCGATCCGACCCGCTGGCGGATTCCGCGCAGCTATCGCGACGACATGCGCGTGGACGGCATTATCTTCGCCTCCAGGCCGCTCATGGAGGCCATCCGCCATGACCCGGCCCTCGAACAGGTCGCCAACGTCGCGACCCTGCCGGGTATCGTCGGCGCGTCGCTGGCCATGCCCGACATCCACTGGGGGTACGGCTTCTGCATCGGGGGGGTCGCGGCCACCGACGCGGACGCCGGGGGCGTGGTCTCCCCCGGCGGGGTGGGCTACGACATCAACTGCGGCGCCCGCCTCCTGAGGAGCAACCTCACCGCCGACGAGGTCCGCCCGCGGCTGAAGGCGCTGATCGACCAGCTCTTCCGCGACGTGCCCGCCGGCGTGGGCGTCGGCGGGCCGTTCACCTTCGATCGCGGCACGCTCGAGGAGCTGCTTGCCCGGGGCACGCCCGCCCTCGCCGAGCGGGGGCTGGCGCGCCAGGCGGACCTGGAGGTCACCGAGGCCGGCGGCTGCATCGCCGACGCCGACCCCGACGCCGTCAGCGACACCGCCTACAAGCGCGGGCGGGACCAGTGCGGCACGCTGGGCAGCGGCAACCACTTCATGGAGGTTCAGCGGGTCGAGCGGATCTTCGACCCCGCCGCCGCCGAGGCCCTGGGATTGAGCGAAGGCGGCGTGACCGTCATGATCCATTCCGGCTCGCGCGGGCTGGGCTACCAGGTTTGCGACGATGCCATCCGGCGACTGCGCAACGTCCCGGCCAAGTACGGCTACACGCTGCCCGACCGCCAGCTCGTCTGCGCCCCGGTCGACAGCAGCGAAGGCCGCGAGTACCTCGGCGCCATGCGGGCCGCCGCCAACTTCGCCTGGTGCAACCGCCAACTGCTGGCCACCCAGGCCCGCGCCACGTTCGAACGCTTCTTCGACGCCTCCGCCGACGCGCTGGACATGCGGCAGATCTACGACGTTGCCCACAACGTCGCCAAGTTCGAAACCCACAGCGTGGACGGCAAGCCCCGCCGCCTCTGCGTGCACCGCAAGGGCGCCACCCGCGCGTTCGGCCCCGGCCACCCGGAACTGCCCGAGGCGTACCGCGACCTCGGCCAGCCGGTCCTCATCCCCGGGGACATGGGCACCGCCAGCTACGTGCTGCTGGGGACCGCGACGGCGATGCAGCAGTCCTGGGGCTCCACATGCCACGGCGCCGGCCGCGTGCTCAGCCGCAAGGCCGCCGTCCGCGCCGCCCAGGGACGGCGGATCGACGAGGAACTCCGCGCCAAGGGCATCTTCGCCCGCGCTCACGGCCGCCAGGGGCTGGCCGAGGAGCAGTCCGCCGCCTACAAGGACATCGACGCCGTCGTCGACGTCGTCCGCGACGCCGGCCTCAGTCGTGTCGTCGCGCGCCTTACGCCGTTGGGGGTCGTCAAAGGCTAGGGACGACGGGGCCTCCGTTTTGCGGTCTGTTCAGGTCCGCCGGATTCGTTTGTGCGGGTTCTTGCAATCGCGGGCGGAACCTCTATACTGTACAATTCTGATTGCCGTCGGTCATTTAGCGCTTTGACAAACAGTTACGAACGCAAGTCAGGAGCAGGCGATGGCGTTTGGCTTCTTCCGAAGAAACGAAAAGATGGTCATCTGGGTCATGGTGGCCTTGATGATCGCCTTTCTTCTCACCGGCGTCATCTCGTCGTTGGGCGGGTCGAACCCATGGGGCGGGGGCCGGATGAGCGACGAGGTGATCGCGACGTTCGGCGACGACACGGAGCTGACCGAGGGCGAGCGTCAGGCGGCGCTGGGCGACCTGGAGCTTCTCCGTCGGGCGGGTCTGGGCAACATGATGCGCGCCGTGGGGCAGCAGATGGCCGGCAGCGGCGCGACGTCCGAACTGATGATGCTGATGCTGACGGCCCAGCCGGTCGTCTCCGACGGCCGCGTCGTCGACCTTCGGGGGATCGAGCCGCGCCAGGCGGGCAAGATGTGGGCGATGCTGCTCCACGAGGCGCGCGGGATGGGCCTGGAAATCGATAAGCCCGTGGTCGATCAATACCTGGCCACGCGGTTGGGTGTGACCGACGAGACGCTGACCGAGTACCTCGCGGGGCTGTCCGACGAAGGAACCGTCCGGCCCGAGCGGTTCCGCGAGGCCGTCGGGAACCTGCTGCTCGTCTCCACGGCGTTCGACGCCGTTGCCGGCGGGGCGCCCGCGCCGGAGGCGCACCTGCGAGGCCTGTTCAAGCAGCAGCAATCCAGGATGGACGTCGCCATGCTGGTTTTCCGCGCGGGGGACTTCCTCGATGAGATCCCGGCCGAGCCTTCGGGTGAGCAGTTCGAGCAGGAGATCCAGGCGATGTTCGAGGCCGGCAAAGTCTACCGGCGGGGCTCGTCGGACAACCCCAACCCGTTCGGCTTCGGCTATCGACTGCCCGACCAGGTCAAGGTGGAGTACGCCCACGTGCCGTTCGCCGAGGCCCTCGCCGCCGTGAAACCGACCGACAAGGAAATCAGCGACTATCAGGAGGCGAACCGGGACGCCCTGATCGAAGCGATCCGGGCCGCTCGGGCGCAAGAGGCCGAGACCCAGCCGGCCACCCAGCCCGAGGAGGTGCCGGAGTACCTCCTGAAGGGCGAGGCACGCCGCCGTCTCCGCTGGCAGCAGGCGGAAACGCTGGCCAGGACGTGGGCCACCGACCTGCTGACCAGGGCGCAGGAGGTTGCCGCCGGGCAGCGCGACGATGCGACGGCCAGCCCGCTGCAGGCGGCCGTCGAGGCGGCCTCCGCCGACGTGCCGGTCCGATACGAGGCCGCCGACGAATGGATGGGGTGGGTGGACCTGCGTCAGGATCTGGTCCTGGGCGCGGCGATGACCCTGGCGTCCCAGCCCGAGAGGCTGCCGTCGGTGGCGATGCAGACGGCCGAGCTGTTGGACGAGTCCCAGCGATCGAGCGCGGCGACGAGTATGGGGGAGCTCTACCCCCAGGTCATGCGTGTGTACGGCGCCCGGTCGGGCTTCCTGGTGTGGCGGGTGACCGATGCGCGGGAATCGTCGCCCCCGGCTGAGATCGACG
>CAZHRW010000121.1:0-22145 GCA_964535025.1 uncultured Planctomycetales bacterium | reverse complement strand
CTCCGGCCCGCCCGCCCCGCCCGAGGCCACCACGGGGATGGCCACGGCGTCGGCGACGGCACGGGTGATCTCGATGTCGTAGCCCCGCTTCGTACCGTCGGCGTCCATGACCGTCAGCACGATCTCCCCCGCCCCCAGCGCCTCGACCCGGCGGGCCCATGGGACCACCTCCAGGCCCGTGGCGATCCGCCCGCCGTGAATGTGGACCTCCCACCGCTCCCGCCCGTCGCGCCGCACCCGCTTGGGGTCCATGTTCACCACCGTCGCGCAGCGCCCGAACCGCCGCGCCAGCTGCGTGACCAGCTCGGGCGTCTTGATGGCCCAACTGTTGACGGAGACCTTCTCCGCCCCCGCCTGCACCAGGGCCGTGGCGTCGTCGAGCGTGCGAATCCCCCCGCCGACGGTAAAGGGCATGAAGATCTCCTCGGCCACCCGGCGGACCACGTCGAGCATGATGGCGCGGTCGTCGTGGCTGGCGGTGATGTCCAGAAAGACCAGTTCGTCGGCGCCCTGCCGCTCATAGGCGCGGGCCACCTCGACGGGATCGCCGGCGTCCCGGAGGTTGACGAAGTTCTCGCCCTTCACCACACGACCCGATTTCACATCAAGGCAAGGGATGATCCGTTTGGCAAGCATTCGCGGTACCTACAGGCCAGGGTCCCCATTCTACCCGCACGGCCGTCGCGAACAAGGGGAATTCACGGCGCGTCGGCCGCCGGGGCCACCTCGGCGGCGGTGATGGTAAAGCGGCCGAAACTCTGGGTCATGCCGATGAAGTCCAGCGGGTCGCCGTTGCCGACGGCCAGGGCGATCCGCCCCGCGTCGGCGCCGGCGGTGGCGTCCAGGCTGACCCACCGCCCGCCGAGGTACGCCTGGTTCCACGCGTGGCCGATGAAGCAGTGCTCCGTGCCCTCGAACGCGTCGCTGTAGACGACGCCCATCACCACGCGGCAGGGAATGCCCGCCGCGCGGCACAGGGCCGCCGTGAGCACCGCGTGCTCGCTGCAGTCGCCGGTCCCCGAGGTCAGCGTCGCCAGCGCCGAGGCGTAAGCCACGGCCAACGACTTGTCGGCAATGTGCTTACCGACCCATGCTTCGATTGCCGCCGCGGCGGCGCCGGCGTCGGAGATCTCGCCGACGATCGCCTGGGCCTGCGCGATCATCCGCGGGTGATCGCTCTGGACGTGCTCGCCGGCTTCGAGCATCGCGCGGACCGCCGCATCGTCGCCCCGGTAGGGCCGCGAGGCCTTCGCCGGCGTCGCCAGCGCGACGCGAACGACGAGGGTCCCGTCCGGCCGTACCTCCACGGTCTGCTCGCCCGTGTCCGGCAGGACCAGCGAGGCGCCGTCGGCCGGGGCGAGGGTGAACGTCGCGCGCACCGACTGCCGCGCCTCGGGCAGCGGGTGCGGCGAGGCCACCGAGCCGGCGTCGCGCAGCTCGTAGGGGCGGGTCGGCGCCGTCGCGAAGGCCTCCTCGCAGGCGACCACGCGGAGGGCGATGCCCATCATCGTCGTGGACGAGCGGACGACCGTGCCGTCGGCGTCGACGTGCTCGACCATCCGCACGACACCGGTGGGCGTGCGGACCTTGCTGACGACCTCGGTGGCCCGCACCGTCCGGCCGATCAGCATCGTCGCCGCGGCCGGGCCGACGGTGCTCTCGACCGCCATGGCCTTGAGCGACTGGGGATCGAAAATCGCCACGCGGTACGTCGTCCCCGCGTCGAACCCCTCGGCCAGCCGCCGCAGGCGCAGCCCTTCGGGCAGCAGCGCGCCGGCCGGGAAGGGGATGGTGCGTTCGCGGGTGCCGCCGGCCTCCTCGACGGTCACGTGGAGCTGTCCGGCGTCGACGCGTCCCCGTCGCACGGTGCGACCGAGCGGCCCGGCTTCCATCGACGAGACGAATTCGACCGGCTCACCGGCGGCCGTCTCGACGTAGCGGGTGTCCATCCGCATCGGCACCGTCACGCCGAACCGCTGAAAACGGATCGCCAGCCGTTCTTCGTGGATCACCCGGTCGCCCTCGACCCGCCGGGCGCTGTGCTGCGAGCCCACCTTGACGTCGTCCATGAACACGGCGTAGTGCTGCACGGCCGCGTCGGCGTCGGCCCGCACCGCCGGCGCCGCCGCCGCCAGGACCAGGGCCGCTGTCACCCATCGTCGCATCGTCGGCTCCTTTCGGCGCATGGCAGGAAGGTTCATTATACCCCAAGCCCCCCGCGCAGCGAAAGGGCTCCCGACGGAGCCCAAGGGGGTTGCCGTGGTGGTGCGGCCGGGTCACATGCCGTTGGCGCGGGGTTCGAAGTCCGCGGCCGTCAGGCCGGTGTTGAGCCTGACGTCGGCGAAGACGTACCGGCACAGCAGGCGCTCCTTCGCGTCCCAGGCTTCGACGCAGATCGGCAGGAGGCGCTCGGCATCGATGTACACCCGCGTGCGGTAGGCCGGGTAGTCCTTGTCCTCGGGCAGGTGCCGCTCGAGCACCAGGGCGAGCCGCTCGTCGACGCGGCGGCGGCCGAGGTAGTCCCAGGTCAGCTCCTGGCGCTGGGCGGCCTGGCGGGAGACCTCGATGAGCTGCTCGATGCTGTTGCGGAAACCGAACATCGTGATCGGCCGCAGCGTGTTTTCCATGACCTGGTCGCAGTCGGGCTTGCGGCGCACGGTGCCGACGAGGCTCAGCAATCCCTTGGGCCGCAGGAGCATATTGCCGTCATAGAGGCCGGCGACGTAGAGGCACCGGTCGGCCGCCGGGGCATTTTCCCGCCAGCGCATCGCCACCGAGAACGGCTCATCCCGGAAGCGGACGTCGATCTCCTGGGCCGCCTCGAGGCGCCCGTCGATCCGCTCGCGCTTGATGAACCGGCAGGTATAGTCGTCGACCGTGCGGTCATAGTGGGCCAGGCAGCGTTCCAGCAGACCCATCGGATCGGTCCGCGCCAGACCCTCGAGGGTGGTGAGCGTCTCGGCCGGCGGGGTCTTCGCCGGGTCGGCCACGGTCGCGGCGACCAGGCGGCCGCCGCCGGGCAGGCCGCCCGACTTGACGCACTGGACGCAGAACATCGCCAGCAGCCCCGCCCCGAAGGCCAGGCGAGTCCACGGGTTCGACGAACGCTTCTGCTCGTAACGCGGCATCATGACTCCTGTTGTCCACCGGACACGACACCCCTGCAACGCACTGCGCATCGTCACCGATCGACTCATTCCTTTAATCTGCCTGGCGTCCGTGCTGAGGGTCCGCGACCCCTTTGAGCCAATTATTCGGGGGGGGCTTTTTCTGCAACCAGCCGGGCGGCCAGTATACCACGGCCGGCGCGGCGGGCGGGTGAAATTCAGCGGCAAATGCGGGAAAACCCGACCGTCCGCCTGTGATATTTGTCCAAGCCGCGCCGCTTGCTCTAGTTCGCTTGACCGGGCCGTCCGGCCGCGCTACACTGCCTCCATGAACCTCATCACGGGCGCTACCGGGCTGCTCGGCAGCCACCTGTGCGAACAACTGGTCGGCCGCGGTCAGCCGACCCGCGCGCTGGTGCGCCGCAGCAGCGACACGTCGTTCCTCGAAAGCCTGGGCGTGGAGTTGGCTTACGGCGACATCACCGACCCGGGCTCCCTGCCGGCGGCGTTGAAGGACGTCCGCGTGGTCTATCACGCGGCGGCCCGGGTGGGCGACTGGGGGCCGTGGGACGAGTTCGTCGCCGTCAGCATCGACGGCACCGCCAACATGCTCCGGGCCGCCGCCGCCGCCGGCGTGGAGCGGTTCCTGCACGTCAGCTCGATCAGCGCCTACGGGCACCCCGACGGGGCGGGCCTGGTCCTGGACGAAACCGCCCCGCTGGGCGTGGGCCTGCACCGCTGGAGCTACTACAGCCGTGCGAAGGTCGCCGCCGAGCGGCTCGTCTGGGCGGCCCACGAGCGCGGGGACCTGCCGGTCACGGTCTGCCGTCCGAGCTGGCTGTACGGCCCGCGGGACCGGGCGTCGATGCCCCGCCTGATTCGCGCGATCCGCGCCGGCAAGGCCAAGCTGCTCGGGGACGGCTCGAACCGCCTGAACCTCACCTACGCCGGCAACGAGGCCGAAGGCTGCATCCTCGCCGCCACCGATCCCGACGCCGTCGGCGAGGCCTACAACCTCTCCAACGACGGGGTGATCAGCCAGCGGGAGTACTTCGAGAAGATCGCCGCCGCCTGCGGCGCGCCGCCGCCGACCCGTCGCGTGCCCTACAAGGTGGCCTACCACGCGGCGTTCATGATGGAGTTCTTCGGGCACCTGTTCGGCCGCACCACCCCGCCGCTGGTGACCCGTTATGCCGTCTGGCTCATGGGCCGCCGCTGCTTCTTCAGCGCCGAGAAGGCCCGCCGCCAATTGGGCTGGCAGCCGACCGTCGGCTACGACGACGGCATCGCCCGGTCGGTGGCCTGGTGCCTGGACCACGCGTAAGATCGAAAACGGCCCCACCACCAGCTTCGTGGCGGCGGGGCCGTCGGATGGATGTCGCGGCAATGGTCAGGTATCGCCCTCCGGCTGGCGCCCGCGGGACATGGCGATCACGCCGGTGCGGGCCATCTCCACGATGCCGTACGGGCGGGCCAGTTCCATGTAGGCTTCGAGCTTGTCCTCGGCGCCGGCCAGCTCGACCATGACGCTGTGGGGCGCCACGTCGACGACCCGCCCGCGGAACAGCGACGTCAACTCCAGCACCTCCCCGCGCTTGTCGGGATTGGCGTGGATGCGGATGAGCATCAGGTCGCGATGAACGTAGGCGACGTCGGTGAAGTCGCGCACCTTCAGCACGGCGATGATCTTGGCCAGTTGCTTGCGGACCTGCTCGAGCGTCCGGTCGTCGGCGATGACGACGATGGTCATGCGGCTGACGTCGGGCCGTTCGGTCCGCCCGACGACGAGCGAGTCGATGTTGAACCCGCGGGCGGCGAACATCTGCGCCACGTGGGCCAGGACGCCCGGCTCGTTCTGAACCATGGCGGTGATCACGTGCTTGTGCATCGGTTCCATACTCCGTCTCCAGTCCATCGAAACGCCGGGCCCGTCAGGCCAGTCGTCCCAAGTCCATTTGTTCCAAGCTCTTGCCAGTCGCCACCATGGGGTAGACGTTCTCTTCGGCCTCCACGTGCACGTCCAGGACGACCGGCCCGTCGGTGCGGAGCATCTGCGCCACCGCGTCGGGCAGCTCGGCCCGATCGGTGATGGTCAGCCCCGTCGCGCCGAACGCGCGGGCGATGGCGGCCAGGTCCGTGCTGGGGTTGGTCGTCGACGAATACCGCTGCCCGTAGAACATCTCCTGCCACTGGCGGACCATGCCGAGGTAGCCGTTGTTCAGGACGACCACCTTGACGGGGATGTCGTTCTGGACGGCCGTGATCAGCTCGACCATGGTCATGGTGAAGCTCCCGTCGCCGTCGATATCCACGACCGTCCGGTCCGGGCAGGCCACCTGGGCGCCGATCGCGGCCGGCAGGCCGAAGCCCATCGTGCCCAGCCCGCCGGAGGTGATGATCTGGCGGGGCCGTCGGAACCGGTAGAACTGGGCGGCCCACATCTGGTGCTGCCCGACGCCGGTGGCGACGATCGCCTCGTGATCGGTGAGCTTGCCGACGGTATCGATGACCTCCTGGGGCTTGATCGACCCGGTCGGCTCGTAGCTGAACGGGTAGCGGGCCTTCCACTCGGCGATCTTGCTCAGCCACCGGCGGCGATCGCGGGGCTCGATGGCGTCGAGCATCCGGCCGAGGATATCCTTGGCGTCGCCGACGACGGGGATGTCGGCGCGGATGTTCTTGGCGATGCTGGTCGGATCGATGTCGATGTGGATGATCTTCGCCTTGGGAGCGAAGGTCTCCACGGTCCCGGTGACGCGGTCGTCGAAGCGGGCGCCGACGGCGATCAGGCAGTCGCAGTCCTGCACCGCGAAGTTGGCCGCCGCCGAGCCGTGCATGCCCAGCATGCGGAGGCACAGCGGATCGTCCTCGTCGACGGTGCCGAGGGCCAGCAGGGTCGTGGTGGCCGGCAGTTGGCCCCTGGCCATGACCGCCCGCAGTTCGTTGGCGGCCTCGGCGATGACCACCCCGCCCCCGACGTACAGCAGCGGGCGCTCGGCGTTGTTGATCACCTCGGCGGCGGCGAGGATCTGCCGCTGGTGGCCCGCCACGCGGGGCTTGTAGCCCGGCAGGCGCATCTCGAGGTCGGGCTCGCCGTCCAGCAGCGACGTCGACGCATCCACGGCGATGTCGACCACCACCGGCCCCGGTCGTCCGGTGCGGGCGACGTAGAACGCCTCGCGGATCACCCGCCCGAGGTCGCGGACATCCTTGACCAGGGTGTTGTGCTTGCACACCGGGCGGGTCACGCCGGTGACGTCGGCTTCCTGGAAGGCGTCGTTGCCGATCAAGGTGCTGCGGACCTGCCCGGTGAACGCCACGAGCGGCACGCTGTCCATATGGGCCGTCGCCAGGGCGGTCACCAGATTGCACGCGCCGGGTCCGCTGGTGGCCACGACCACCCCGGGCTTGCCCGTGGCGCGGGCGTATCCGTCGGCCATGTGGCCGGCGCCCTGTTCGTGGCGGGTCAGCAGGAAACGGATCGGGCTGGAATACAGCACGTCGAAGATCGGCAGCACCACGCCGCCGGGGTAACCGAACATCACGTCCACGCCCTGCTCGAGCAGCATCTCGTGGAACAGGTTCGCCCCGGTCGTACCGGCGAAGGTCGCGCCGCTGTCGTTAGCCATGGTCAGTACTCCTGTCGTCATCGGGTCGTCAAGGCCCCGCGGGGCCTTCGTCCGTTCTGATCGTTCATCACATCATCAATGAGGGAGACGATCGGACGGATGCCTTGATAGACGAATGGCGTCCGCCCGTCAACGTTCGGGGAGTGGTGGCCGCACGCTCGATTCAGCAGCGCACGGCCCGGGCTACAACGACCAGCACAACAGAGGCACCGGCAGCGCGCGCCACATCGCCCGAGCGGGCGACCCGCTGTAGGAGCAGGATCGGATTATGGACCATGCGCTGCACGTCGGTGTCTCCACAGAACGTCCAAGTTGTGCCATTCTACTTATCGGCCGAAAGGCTGTCAAGCCGCACTACCAAGGATTCCGCGTCACCACCCGCGCGAGGCGGCGGGCCCCGGTGTCGAGCCGGTCGGCGAGGGCCAGGGCCTGGGTTTCGTCGTCGGCGAGGATGAACAGGGCGCTGCCGCTGCCGGTCATGTGGACCGGTCGCCCGGTGGCCGCCTCGAGACGACCGACCCAGGCGGGGATCTCGGGGCAGACGCGACAGGCCGGGGCGAACAGGTCGTTGACCAGCCGCGCCGGCCACGTGGAGGCCGCCCCGCCGGCCAGGGCGTCGGGATCAACCGGTTCGAGGGGTCCGGCCCCCATGGCGTCCAGGGCCGCGTAGACCGCCGCCGTCGACGCATGGATCGGCGGGGCGACCAGCACCGCCGCGAACGGCGCCACCACCGCCGGGGAGAGCTTCTCCCCGCGGCCGCGGATCCGCGAGGCGCTGCCGCCCAGCGCGAGGGGCACGTCGCTGCCCAACTCGGCGGCCACCGCCAGCAGGGCGTCGGCGTCCAGGGCGACCGACCACAGGTCGTTGAGAACCCGCAGCGTCACGGCCGCGTCGGCCGAGCCGCCGCCGAGGCCCGCCCCGGCGCCGATCCGCTTGTGCAAGGTGATGTCCACCCCGCCGCGGGCGCCCAGGGCCTGCAGCCGCTTCGCCGCCCGGACGACCAGGTTGCGTTCGTCGGTCGGCAGCGTCGGATCGTCGCACGTCAACGTCACCGCCGTATCCGTTCGAGGGGTGAAGATCAGCTCGTCGTAGAGGGTGATTTTCGTGACGATCGAATCGAGCGGATGAAACCCGTCGCCGCCGCGGGCGCCGACCCGGAGAATAAGATTTAGTTTAGCCGCGGCGCGGGCGAGAAGGCGATGATCGCCAAGCGACGCGGTCGGCGCCGCGGGGGCAGACCGCACCGGGTCGTGATCGCCGCCATGATGAGGATCGGACATCGCGCCGCAGTGTAGCCGCGGCCGGAGTCGAACGCCAGCACGATTCCGCCGCGGGCGGCCGGTCGGAGAATTCCGAGAATTGGAAGATTTCCGATTATGGCCGCCGATGGCGCAAACTTATTCCCCAACCACTGTCGCCGAGTCGTCGAAGGACCACTCGGCCCCCCCCGTACAGATCCTCCTCACGCTGTTGATTTACCTTGGCTTGCGGGTGGATGCTTCAGATTGTCCGCATCGTCGAAGATGGGAAGCCCCGCTTGGGCACGAAGCACATACCTCTCCAGATTCGCCAACCGCACGGCCTCACGACCTCCAAGATTCGGACCCTCGGCAGACCGACGGCCCGGGCGGTACCCGCGTACCACGCGAAACGTCTCAGACATGACGGTCCCTCCCTCAGGAACCCGAACGACTCCTTTTAACCTCATCCTCCGTGACACTGACGTGAGCACACAGTAAGGACATGCGCCACTGATCATCCATTATGTCCATCAGCCGACCCCCGCGCCAAGCGGAAAAACCCGGCGCTCCGCCGGCGGCGGCGGGCCCGGCCATCACCGGCAACGATCCGTCCGGCGGTGAGCCCTTACGTCCCTCCTTCCGGACGCGGGGGGCTCACCGCCAGGTTCATGCCGCACTCGGCCGCCAGGTCCACCAGTTCGCGCGGGTCAAGGTCATCGAGGCGTTTGCCCCGAGCCTTCAGCTTCTCGTTGAAAAGGATGCAGGAGTCCTGCATCTGTTCGTGCGTCTGGTGGCTGCCGCCGACCAGGTGGAAATGTTCGGCCCGGCTCACCCGGATGTGTCCGTCGTCGCCGTCCAGACCGAGACCGAGGAAACCGGCACACACGCGTTCTGGCTGTCCCACAAAAAATACCTCTGAATGTTGTACGCAACCTCGGGTTTACCCTCATTCTAGCGCTTACCCCTCCCAAAGCAACCCCCCGGATCGCAATCGGCCGGCGCCCGGCGAGCCGTGAAACACAATCTGTTCTGAAGACAAGAGGTACGACGGTTGCCTCACAGTGAACCCGCGGTGGCGGATCGCGGAACGCCGCCGGCCGAGCACAGATCCCCGCACGTGGTCGCCACCCGACACCCGCAGCGCCGGCGGGGCCGAAGTCGCCGGGGACCTTTCCCGCGTCGCGACGCGCGCATACCATTGCGTGTAGAGAGAACAGCGGTTCCTCATTTCAGACCTTTTGGACCTTTTGGGAGAAAGACCATGAGCAAGGAGACCGTACGACTCACGTCCTGGCTGATGCTGGCAGCGCTGCTGGTGGCCACGACCGGTTGCGGCTACATTCTGTACCCCGAACGGCGGACACACCCCTCTCGGACACCCTGGATACCAGTGTCGTGATCTACGACTGCCTGTGGCTGCTGGTCGGCGTCGTGCCCGGCGTGGTCGCGCTGATCGTCGACGGGACCAACGACACGTGGTACTACACGGAAGAAGAAGTGGCCCAGAAGGGCTGGACCGACCAGCAGTCCCGGCGGGCCGTCCCCCGCGGAGGTGAGATGAAGATCCGCCTGCACGGGCCGGCGCCCGAGGACACGATGGTCGCCCTGCGTCTGCTCGCCCCGGACGGCACGGTCCTGGCCGACTCGGCCGCGGCGTCCAACCCGCAGGCCGACCTCCAGGCGGTGTCGCTGACGGTCCCCGCCGACACCGAGGCGACCGAAGCGACGCTCGTTCTGGAAGTGGACGGCCGGCGCCAACTGGGTTGGAGCGTCGACCTCGTCGACTAGCAGATTCTGCCCGCGTCAGGTTCGACGTGGTCGCGCGGCGTGCGACCTGTCCGCCGACGGTGGCGCCAGGTCGCACGCCGCGCCGGATTCGTTCCTCTGAACGCTTGACCTCCCGGCGGCAGTGCCTATGGTGGTGGGGTTGCTTGCGCGCCGGACGGGTGGCCGGGGTGTCACGTGGTGCGCGAGGATGAACGAGGAACGGCACAGCACCATGAATGACACGAACCTGACCGTCATCGGTCTGCAGTGGGGCGACGAGGGCAAGGGCAAGATCGTCGACGCCCTGACCGGGCGGTTCGATTACGTCGTCCGCTTCTGCGGCGGGGCCAATGCCGGCCACACCGTGACGGTCGGCGACGAGGTCTATGCCCTGCACCTGGTCCCCTCGGGGATCCTTCGCGGCGATGTCCACAACGTCATCGGCAACGGCGTGGTGGTCGACCCGCCGGTGCTCCTGGAGGAGATCACCGGCCTGCGCGACCGCGGCGTTTCCGTCAGCGGATCGAACCTCCACCTGTCCAACCGCGCCCACGTGGTGATGCCCTACCACAAGGCCGCCGACCGGCTCGGCGAGGCGAAACGGTCGACCGCGACCCGCATCGGCACCACCGCGCGGGGGATCGGCCCCTGCTACGCCGACAAGGCCAACCGCTCGACCGCCGTGCGGGTGGGCGAGTTGTACCTGCCGGGCTGGGACGCCAGGATCCGCGCCGTCGTCGCCGAGAAGAACGCGATCTTCGCGGCCCTCTACGACGCCGAGGCGGCCGACGCCGACGCGCTTCTCGAGGAGGTCGCCGCCTGGCGGGAGGCGCTGGCGCCGTTCGTCTGCGATACCGGCACCCTGCTCCAAAAGGCCGTCCGGGCCGGCGAGCGGATCCTCTTCGAGGGCGCCCAGGGCAGCCTGCTGGACGTCGATCACGGGACGTACCCCTTCGTCACCAGTTCGGCCGTCACCGCCTGCGGCGTGCCGACCGGCGCGGGCGTGTCGCCACGGGACATCGGCCGCGTGGTCGGCGTGCTGAAGGCCTATTGCACCCGCGTCGGCGCCGGGCCCTTCCCCACCGAGCTGGAGGGCCCCACGGGCGAGGTGATCCGCGAGCGGGGCCACGAGTACGGCACGACGACGGGACGGCCGCGGCGCTGCGGGTGGTTCGACGCCGTCGCCGGGCGCTACGCGGCGGACCTGTCGGGCGTCGACGAACTGGCGGTGATGCTGCTGGACGTGCTGGGGACGATCGGCGAGTTGAAGATCTGCACCGGCTACACCCTCGACGGTAAGCCGCTGGAGGGGTTCGACCCCACCGCCGCGACGCTGGAGCGCGTCGAGTGCGTCTGGGAGACGCTTGACGGCTGGGACGAGGACATCTCCGCGTGCACCCGCTACGACCAGTTGCCCCAGGCCGCCCGCGACTACGTCGAGCGCCTCGAAACGCTGGTCGGTCGCCCCATCGGCATCGTGTCGGTCGGCCCCAAGCGAAGGCAGACCATCACCCGCAACTCCGCCCTGGCCGACCTGATGGCCCCCTGACCGTTCGGAGGAACGCCGCCGCCATGGCCGCCGACACCTCACCCCAAGCCGTCAAAGCCGCCCGCGCCGACCTGGGGATCCCCGAGGAGCGGATCCCGCGCCACGTCGCGATCATCATGGACGGCAACGGGCGCTGGGCCACCGAGCGGGGCCTGCCCCGCGTGGCCGGCCACGCCGAGGGCGCCACGGTCGTCCGCACCATCGTCACCGAGGCCGCCCGCCTCGGCCTGGAGGCCCTGACGCTCTACAGCTTCTCCATCGAGAACTGGTCCCGCCCCCGCGAGGAGGTCGAGGCGCTGATGGGGCTGTACGCCGAGTACCTCATCCGCGAGCGCCGCACCTGCATCGACCACAACATCCGCCTGCGCCACGTCGGGCTGCGGGACGGCCTGCCGGCGTCGGTGCTGCGGGAGCTGGACGAATCGGTCCGCGTGACCGCCTCGAACACCGGCATGTTCCTGTGTTTGGCGCTGAACTACGGCTCCCGCGCCGAGATCGTCGCGGCCGTCCGGCGGATCGCCGCGAAGGTCGCCGACGGGACCCTCGCGCCCGACGACGTCGACGAGGCCGTCATCGACGCCCACCTGACCACCTCGGGCGTGCCCGACCCGGACCTGATCATCCGCACCAGCGGCGAACTGCGACTGAGCAACTTCCTGCTGTGGCAGGCGGCCTACGCGGAGTTCTACGCCACCGACGTATTCTGGCCCGATTTCGACCCCGGCGAGCTGCACAGGGCCATCGGCGCCTTCAGCCGGCGCCACCGGCGGTTCGGCGGGCTCCAAGCATGAGATGATCCGCGTCACCCGCTCCATCGCGCTGGACGAATCGGAACTGACCTTCAGCTACGTTCGCGCGGGCGGGCCCGGCGGGCAGAACGTCAACAAGGTCGCCACCGCCTGCCGGCTCCGCTTCGACGCCGCCGGTTCGCCGTCCCTGCCCGAGCCGGTCCGGCGCCGCCTGTTGGCCCTGGCCCGCACGGTCCGGACGGCCGCGGGCGAGCTGGTCATCACCGCCCGCGAGCACCGCACCCAGCGCCGCAACCGCGACCAGGCCGTCGCCCGCCTCGTCGAGCTCATCCGCACCGCCGCCACGCCCCCCAAGCCGCGCCGGCCGACCCGCCCCACCCGCGCCTCCAGGCGCCGCCGCATCGAGAACAAGAAGCGCCGCAGCGAGACCAAGCAGCGCCGCCGCCCGCCGACCGACGACTAGGGTCATGACGGCGCCCCGCGGGACCTAGCGTTTTCCGCGTCGGAACCGGGTGCGGTATTTCAAGATGCAGCCGATCGCTTCCAGGCCGTCGGCAAAGCCGATCTTCTTGCCTTCGGCGTCGGTGCGCGGGGCGTAGGCGATGGGCACCTCGACGATGGGCTCGCCGGCGGCCGCGAGCCGGGCGGTCACTTCCGGCTCGAAGCCGAAGCGGTCCTGGTGCAGCTCGAGCGACTGAATCACCTCGCGGCGGAACATCTTGTAGCACGTCTCCATGTCGGTGAGCTTGTAGCCGGTCATCCGGTTCGACAGCCACGTGAGCAAGCGGTTGGCCAGGTAGTTCTTGAGGGTGCCCCGCGGCCGCCCGTCGAGAAACCGGCTGCCGTACACGACGCGGACGCGCCCCGCCAGCAGGGGCTCGAGCAGTCGGGGGTAGTCGGCGGGGTCGTACTCGAGGTCGGCGTCCTGGACGACGACGAAGTCGCCCGTGGCGGCGGCGAAGCCGGTCCGCAGGGCGGCGCCCTTGCCGCGGTTGACCTCGTGGTGGATCACGCGATAGTCGATCCGCCCGACGCCGCCGCCGGCGTCCACCTCGGCGGCGAAGGCGCGAAGCTGCTCGGCGGTGCCGTCCGACGAGCCGTCGTCGACGAGGATGATCTGCTTGCGCGCCCGCGGCAGGTCCGCCCGCTCGACCCGCCCGAGCAGTTCGCGCCACGTGTCCAACTCGTTGTACACGGGAATGACGATCGACAGGACCGGCGTTGGCTCCGTCACCGATCGCTCCTTCGCAACGCGTCGGCTACTCGTACGGCGGGCGGGTCAGGTCCCTTTCCAGCCCCTCGGTCGACAGGGCGTTGCCGTCGGCGTCGACCGGCGGCACGGAGAAGTAATCCGTCGCCTGGTAGGGCCCGGCGATCAGGACGAAACGAAAACTGCCGGCCGCCTGGTCGACGATCCGGTCGTCCGGGCTGCCGTCCGGGCGAACCCAGCGGTAGCGCACCACGTCGGGCAGGGGCCGGTCCACCAGGTCCGCGTCGGTCAGCGTGTGGAGGTTGTGGCCCTTGTAGCCGCGAATCGTCAGGCGATAGTCGCCGTCGGCCACGCCTTCCGGCAGGTGCACCGTCAGGACCGTCGCGACCGGATCGCTCTCGGCCTCGACGGCGAACGCGTGCAGCGCCAGCAGGTCCTCTCGCGGTTGTTGCGCCACCGCGGCGCCGGCCGGGCCGAAGCCCAGGCGGTAGAACCGGCCCAGGGCCGTCTCGAGCGTCACGCGGGTGACCGACCCGTCGCGCTCGACCGTCGCCTCCTCCGGCCAGGCCGTCGCGGGCGGCAGATCCGCCACGGTCACCGTCAGCGGCTCGCGGGTGTGTCGGGGGTTCTGCACGGCCAGGGTCGCCCCGTCGTCGCCGGGCCGCAGGTGGACGATGGCGGGCTTGTCGACGGTCAGCGGGCCGAAGCTGCCGGGGGCGTGGAAGACCGCCGCCCGGACCCCGGTGGCGGTGTCGTGGACCGCCTGGCGGGCCGAGGTCGCGATGATCTCGAACCGCGCGGCCGCGTCGAACGCCGCCGTCGCCTCGCGGGTGGCGCCGGGGAGGATCACGTAGGCGTAGGCGGCGTCGGCCGGGGCGGCGCCGTGGTCGAGCCACAGCGCCGTCAGGCGGCCGTGGCGCTCGGCGTGGAGCGTGACGGGCTCGAAGAAGACGTACCCCACGCCGTCCAGCCACGCCCAGCGGACGTTGTCCAGCGCACGGGGCTCGTCCCACGCCGTCAGCACGCGGTCGCCGGCCACGTGCAGCGGCGCATCGTCGGTCGCCGCGGCCCACTGGGCGACGGTGGTGTGCACCGGCTCGCGCCGGTCGGCCGTCGCGGTGATCCCGCCGCCGAGGGCCACCAGGCCGTCCTCGAACAGCAGGTAGGCCTTGCGGGCGACGAAGTCGCCGTGGGTGGGGATCAACTCGAAGCCCAGCACCCCGCCCTCCCGGTCGCCGGCGCCGCCGCTGAAGTCGCCGCGGCCGAAGTTCAGGCTGCCGCCGGTGTCGCTGATGTCGCCGGTCGGGTTGAGCGGGTTGGCGCCGACGCGGCTGGTGGTGCCGGGCAGGTGGTCCCAGTCCCACGCGCGGATCGGCGGGCGACCCGGGCCGGCCCACAGTTCGGCGTCGCCGAGCGAGACGTAGGTCAGCCCGTTGGAGAGGTTCCAGCCGAAGCGGCCCTTGCCGGTGAGATACTCGTAGTCCTGCATCCACCTGGAGACCATCTTCACGCTGACGTAGAACCGCTCGTTGCGGATCAGGCCGAAATCGCTGGTGTGGTAGTAGCGGAACCCCTCCAGCGGCGGCGGGTCCAGTTCGGCGACCGCGTCGGCCATGCCGGCGACCTCGAGGCCGAGCCCGTCATAGTCCCGCACCAGGCGTGCGGCGGCGAGCTCCAGCGCGCGGGCGTCCACGTCGTCCAGCCGGGCCAGGTAGAGCATCCCGTCCAGCAGGCGGCGGGCGTTGCGCCGGTCGTCGTGGCCGCGGCCGGTCACCGACAGGTCCCACGCCGGGCCGTAGGCCACCCACTGCATGTGCTCCAGCGCCGTGCCGACGAGGATCCGCTTGCGGGCGGCGGGGATCTCCCAGGGCGTCCCATCCACCAGGTAGGCGATCGTGGCCAGCGAGCCCACGTAGCCCGAGCCGTACGCACCGGCGTAAAGCATCCGCCCGTGGAACTGGTAGGCGTAGTCCTCCAGCACGCCGCCGGTCGTCCCGATCGTGATCGCCGGCAGCACGTGGGCGACGGCGGCGGCGACGCGGTCGGCGTCGCCGGTGTAGAAGGCGTAGTACAGGTGGTTCCGCGCCTCGCTGGCGGCGTTGGCGCCGGTGAGCTGCATGTCCACCAGCAGCGACTGAAGGCAGGTCTCCAGGTCGCGGCGGACCTCCTCGTCGAGGTCGCGCCCGACCAGCAGGGCGACGACGGTCAGGCTGCGGGGGATCCTGATGACGTAGTTGTGCCAGTTGCCCGGCCGCGGGCTGTCCGGCCGCACGTAGGGCAGGCCGGCGCGGAGGTACGCCTCGATCTTCGCCAGCACGGCCGGGTGGCCGGCGCAGCGCCCGCCGGGCGTGCGATAGGCCTGGGCCAGGTCGGCGGCGGGATTGAAAAACGCCCCCAGCCGGTCGCCGTAGGGCACGTCGTCCACGCCGGCGAGGTCCAGCGCCACCTCGCGCTCGAGGATCGACGTCGTCCTCGCCTCCAGGGCGTCCATCGCCGCCCGATGGCGCGGCCCGCCGGTCGGCCCGGCGGTCCCGGTCAGCAGGGCGACGGCCCGCGTGCGCAGCAGGTCGACCGGGGCGGCGGCGGCCGTCGCGGCCAGGCCCATCAGCATGCCGGCGCACAGGGTCAATCGCAATCGCATGGGAAACCTCCTTCGGGATCGTTCGTCGCGGCTCACGACCACTCGATCTCGCCGCCGCCGGTCTTGATCTTGCCCAGCTCCCAGCAGCGCTCCCCGCCGCGGCGCAGGCGCGCCATGACCGACGGGGCGAAGCTGGCGGCGACGACCAGGACGAAGCCGACGCCCATGTTGAACACGCGGTGCATCTCCGGCTCGTCGACGGGCCCGGCGTCCTGGATGAGACGGAAAATCGGCGGGATCTGCCAACTGCTGCGCTTCAGTCGAGCCGTCAGCCCCGCCGGCAGGACCCGCGGCAGGTTCCCGCCCAGGCCGCCGCCGGTGATGTGCGCCATGGCCTTGACGACCCGCTTGACGCGGTAGTGGTGCAGGACGTTCAGCACCGGCTTGACGTAGATCCGCGTCGGGGCCAGCAGCGCCTGGGCGATCGACGCGCCTTCCAGCTCGGCCGGGGCGTCGTCGAGCTTGAACCCCGCCCGCTCCAGCAGCACCTTCCGCGCCAGGCCGAACCCGTTGGAGTGCAGCCCGTCGGAAGCCAGCGCGATGACCACGTCGCCGGGCTCGACGGTCGACCCGTCGATGATGCGGTTGCGTTCGACGACACCGACGGCGAAGCCGGCCATGTCGAACTCGTCGGCGTCGTAGAAGTCGGGCATCTCGGCCGTCTCTCCACCCAGCAGGGCGCAGTCGGCGGCCAGGCACCCGTCGGTGATCCCGCGAACGATCGCCTCCATGCGGGCCGGATCGAGCTTGCCGACGCCGAGGTAGTCCAGGAAGAACAGCGGCTCGGCCCCGCAGCAGATCAGGTCGTTGACGTTCATCGCCACCAGGTCGATCCCCACGGTGTCGACTTTCTCGGCGGCGAAGGCGACCTTGAGCTTCGTGCCGACCCCGTCGGTGCAGGCGACCAGGACCGGATCGCGATAGTTCCGCTGGAAGAGCTTCTCGTTGTAGTCCAGCCGGAACAGCCCGGCGAACCCGCCCAACCGGCCCATCACCCGCGGGCCGAACGTCCGGCGGACCAGGGGCTTGATCCGCTCGACCATGGCCTCGCCGGCGTCGATGTCGACCCCGGACTGCTTATACGTGATCGCCGGCCGGCGGCCGGCGGGTGTGGTCGGTTTGCGTGACATGGTCGCCATCTTAGCAGCGCCGCCGCCGGTTTCAAGCGCATCGGTGCGGCCTTGCATCGCCGGGCGGTCGGCGATAGAGATGGATGCGTCAGCCAACCCATAACGCAAAGGAACGCATCATGATCCAACTGTACTGGAAGCACGCGACCGACAAGGTCGTCGGCGCCGAGCACGGCATCACCCCCGGCGACCTGGCGTGGATCGGCGATCGGATGACCGCCGCCCAGCAGACGGTGGCCGCCCAGGTCGGGCGGGGCGAGCTGGGCTACGCCACGCTGCCGTCGCGACGGGACTACCGCGACAGCGTCATGGCCGTCGTGGGCAACGTGCAGCCTGGCTGCACCGACCTGGTCGTGCTGGGCATCGGCGGGTCGGCCCTGGGCAACATCGCCCTCCAGGCGGCGCTGAACCCCGCGACGTACAACCTGCTGTCCAACGCCAAGCGCAAGGCGCCGCGGCTGTTCGTGCTCGACAACGTCGACCCCGCCGCCATCCGCGACGTGATGGACCTGCTGGGCCGCCGCCTGCAGACGGCCGTCTTCAACGTCATCTCCAAGAGCGGGGAGACCGCCGAGACGGCCAGCCAGTTCATGATCTTCCGCGACCTGCTCCGCCGGCGGCTCGGCGAGTCGTTCGCCGGCCACATCGTGGCCACCACCGACGCCGAGCAAGGCACGCTCAACCGCATCGCCCGCCAGGACGGCTACGCCACGCTGGTCGTCCCCGGCGACGTCGGCGGGCGGTTCAGCGTCCTCAGTCCCGTCGGGCTGTTCAGCGCCGCGATGTGCAACATCGACATCGACGCCCTGCTCGCCGGCGCCGCCGACATGGCCCGCCGCTGCGCCGAGGCCGACTGGGCCGCCAACCCCGCCGGGATGCTCGCGGCGATCAGCTACCTGATGGCCGCCCGCAAGGGCAAGCCCATGCACGTCATGATGCCCTACTCCAACCGGCTGTACCTGCTGGCCGACTGGTACCGCCAACTCTGGGCCGAGAGCCTCGGCAAGGCCGCCAATCGCCGCGGCGAGGAGGTCTTCGTCGGGCCCACGCCCATCAAGGCCCTCGGCGCCACCGACCAGCACAGCCAGATCCAGCTCTACCGCGAGGGGCCCAACGACAAGCTGACGATCTTCCTGGAGGTCAAGAAACACCCCCGCGACGTGCGGGTCCCCGACGCCTTCGCCGAGATCCCCGGCCTGGGCTACCTGCGCAACCAGCGGCTCAGCAAGCTGATCACCGCCGAGAAGGTCGCCACCGAATACGCCATGGCCGTCTCCGCCCGCCCGACGGTGACGATCAAGTTCCCCGAGATCACCCCCGGCGCCGTCGGCGAGTTCTTCTACCTCTACGAGTACACCACCAGCCTGATGGGCGAGCTGCTCGACATCAACGCCTACAACCAGCCCGCCGTCGAACTGGGCAAGCAGGCCACCTTCGCCCTGATGGGCCGCGACGGCTACGAGGACCTCGCCAAGGAAATCAAGCCGTACGCGCGGATCAATAAGAATTACCTGCTCTGACTGTAGGGGCGACCCTTGTGGTCGCCCGCGACTATCCCCCGACGCACCGTGCGCCGCCGTCGCGGGCAGGCACAAGGCCTGTCCCTGCATTCCACGGAGATCGAACCATGGGCGCCCATGCCTATCGCGGACCGTACACCGGCGAGCACCTCCACTACGTGGCGTTCCCCCTGGGGGGGATCGGCGCCGGGATGATCTGCCTGGACGGGACCGGCGGGCTGTCGCACACGTCCCTGCGGCACAAACCCGACATCCAGGCCCGCCCGGCCCTGTTCGCCGCGGCATCCGTCAAGGGCGCCCCCGGCGGCGCCCGCGTCCTGGAAGGGCCCGTGCCCGGCTGGAAGGTGATGCATCCCTGGCACCCGACCGCCGGGGCGGGCACCGGCGGCGCTCACACGCAGTTCGGCCTGCGGCGGTTCCGCCGGGCCGCCTTCGAGGCGCGCTTCCCCTTCGCGACGGTCACGCTGACCGACCCGGCGATGCCGCTCGACGCGGCCGTCACCGGCTGGAGCCCCTTCACGCCCCCCGACGCCGACGCCACGTCCTGGCCCGTCGCCGCCTTGGAATACACGCTGACCAACCCCACCGGCGGCGCCCTGGAGGTGGTCTTCTCCTTCCACGCCCGCAACGTCCTGGCCGACACCGACGGCGCCGCCCGGCATGTCGAGCGGACCGACGGCGGCGTCATCCTCCGCCAGGGGGCCCTGCCCGAGCGGCCCGGCGCCGAGGGGGCCCTGAGCGTCACCACCGACGACGGCGACGTCCGCGCCGACGCGGCATGGTTTCGCAGGGGGTGGTTCGACCCGCTGACGATGCTCTGGCGGACGATCGAACGCGGCGAGGCGCCCGACCGGCCCGCCCACGCCGACGGCCCGCCGTCCGACGGCGGGAGCCTCTACGTGCCGATGACCCTCGCCGCCGGCCAACGCCGCACCGTCCGCGTCCGCCTGGCGTGGTATGTGCCGGCCTCGGACGTCTGTTACGCCCCCGACCCCGACCGACCCGGCCACGCGGCCGGCGGATGTCAAACCGCCACCTACCGGCCCTGGTACGCCGCGCGGTTCGACGCGATCGAGGCCGTCACCGCCGCGTGGGCCGAGCAGTACGACGCCCTGCGCGAGCGGTCGGCCCGCTTCGCCGACTGCTTCCACGACACGACGCTGCCCGACGAGGTCGTCGAGGCCGTCGCGGCCAACCTGACGATCCTCAAGAGCCCCACGGTGCTCCGCCAGGACGACGGCCGCCTGTGGTGCTGGGAGGGCTGCTGCGACAGCGCCGGCTGCTGCGCCGGCTCGTGCACGCACGTGTGGAACTACGCCCAGGCCCTGGCCCACCTGTTCCCGTCGCTGGAACGGTCCCTCCGGGCGACCGAGTTCCACGAGAACCAGGACGATCGCGGCCACCAGGTCTTCCGGGCCACCCTGCCGATCCGACCCCACAGCGACCACAGCTTCCACGCCGCCGCCGACGGGCAGCTCGGGGGCATCATGAAGGTCTACCGCGACTGGCGGATCAGCGGCGACCTCGACTGGCTGCGCCGCCTGTGGCCGCGGGTGAGAGCCTCGCTGGATTACTGCATCGCCACCTGGGACCCCGACCGCACGGGGCTGCTCGTCGAGCCCCACCATAACACCTACGACATCGAATTCTGGGGCCCCGACGGGATGTGCTCGTCGATCTACCTCGGCGCCCTGACCGCCGCGGCCGCGATGGCCGAGGCGCTCGGCGAAGACGCCGCCGCCTGGGCCGAGCTGCGCGACCGCTCCCGCCGAGCGATCGAGACCGAACTGTTCGACGGAGACTACTTCATCCAGCGGATCCGCTGGGCGGACCTGCACGCCGGCGACCCGACGCGGGTCGAGTCGATCCACAAGTCCTACACGCCCGAGGCGCTGGAGCTGCTGAAGGCCGAAGGCCCCAAGTACCAGTACGGCACCGGCTGCCTGTCGGACGGCGTCCTGGGCGCGTGGCTGGCGGCGGTGTGCGGCGTGGGGGAGATCCTCGACCCGGCCAAGGTGACCGGCCACCTCCAGGCCGTCTTTGCCCACAACTTCCGCGAGAGCCTTCTCGACCACACCAACCCCCAGCGGCCGACCTACGCCCTCGGCGACGAAGCGGGCCTGCTGCTGTGCACGTGGCCCAAGGGCGGCGCGCTCTCCCTGCCGTTCGTCTACTCCAACGAGGTATGGACCGGCATCGAGTACCAGGTCGCCTCGCACCTGATGTTCGCCGGCCGCGTCGACGAGGGACTGCGGATCGTCCGCGCCTGCCGCGACCGTTACGACGGGCGGGTCCGCAACCCCTTCAACGAATTCGAGTGCGGCCACTGGTACGCGCGGGCCCTGGCCTCGTACGCCCTGCTGGAAGGGCTGACGGGCATCCGCTACGATGCCGTCACGAAGGTCCTGACCATCGCCCCGCGCGTCGGCGGGGACGTCCGGTCCTTCCTGGCCACCGCCACCGGCTACGGCACCGCCGGGGTCCGCGACGGCGAGCCGTTTCTGGAGATCGTCAGCGGGACGATCGACGTCGAGCGGATCGAGCACGCCGCCTGCAAGTGAGGAACCCCATGCCCGTCACGCCCCGCGACCGCGAGATCCTCCGCCGCCTGGCCGCCACGCTGCGCGCCCACGCGGAGCGGGGCGAGATGGCCGAGCGAAAGGCCCGCCTCAAGGCCCTCAACGCCCTCGAGCCCGGCCGGCCCGTCGTGCTGTGCTTCCCCGAGGGAAGCTGGCCCGAGCTCGTGCCGCCCGCGTCGTGCCAGTGCGAAGACCCCCTCCTGCGGGCGTGGGAGCTGCAGATGCGCGGGAAGGTCTTCTGGGCCGAGCACATCGACGACGACAACGCCCTCGAGCCGTGCTTCGACGTGCGGTGGATCGTCCGCGACGACGGGTACGGCGTCGAAATCCCCTACACGCACGGCGCCGATCGCGGCAGCTACGTATGGGACCCGCCGCTGAAGAACCTCCCGGCCGACCTGGCCAGGGTCCACCCCCGCCGTCCGACCGTCGACCGCGCCGAGACCGCCCGCCGCATGGCCGGCGCCGACGAGCTGTTCGGCGACCTGCTGACGCCGCGGCTGAAGGGCTGGTTCGGCTGGACCTGCGGGCTGACCATGGTGGCGATCTACCTGGTCGGCCTCGAACGCTTCATGCTCGCGATGATCGACGAGCCGGACAACGTCCACCGGCTGATGGCGTTCCTGCGGGACGACCAGATGGCCTACCTCACCTGGTTCGAGCGCGAGGGGCTGCTCACGCTGAACACCACCGACGGCTACGTCGGCTCCGGCGGCGTCGCCTACACCGACGAACTGCCCGCCGACGACTGGACGGAGGGCGATCCGGTCCGCCTCAAGGACGTCTGGGGCTTCGCCGAAAGCCAGGAGACCGTCGGCATCTCCCCGGCGATGTTCGCCGAGTTCATCCTGCCGTACCAACTGCCCCTGCTCGAGCGGTTCGGCCTGAACTGCTACGGCTGCTGCGAGCCGGTCCACACCCGCTGGGAGCACCTCCGGCGGATCCCGCGGCTGCGGCGGGGGTCGGTCTCGCCCCGGGGGGGCCCGCCGGCAAAGGGCGCACGGGCCCCCGGGGCGCCCGGC
>CAZHRW010000120.1:0-20455 GCA_964535025.1 uncultured Planctomycetales bacterium | reverse complement strand
CAGGCTCCCTGGCGGGGAAGGCGTCTGGAGCACCCTCGCTGAGCCCAATAACCATAGGCCTTCCGCAACAACGCAACCGGCTCGCGGCGGGGCCAATGTCCTTGACAGGCGTGTTCCCCGGCCGCTACCATCGGGGGATACCGCATCGCCGGCGGCGGCGAGGTGTCGTGCGCGCGAGCGCGGGGCGCCGGCGAGGTGCTGAGCGACTCCCGAGAGAAGGACGCAAACTGATGACCAAGCGGCTGTTGTGTATCCTTGCGACGACGGGCGCCCTGCTGGCGGCGCAGCCGGCCGCGGGCCAGACGACGGTGATCCCCGACGAAACGCGGATGGCGACCGGCGAGTTGACCGACACTCAGAAGGCGGCCGTCGACGAGTTCGTCGAGTCGTACGCCGAGAGGATGACCGACGCGGCGTCGGATCCCGCCGTGCTCAAGTCCTGCCGCCAGGCGATGATCAGCGCCTACAGCGGCGGCGGCGAGGGGTTCGTGCGGTATTTCGCCGACGCGACCGAGCGGCTGTTCGTCCCGGTGGCGCTCCATCCCGACCGGCCGCCGGCCGTGCAGGTCAACGCGGCGGCGGTGGTCGCCGAAATCGCGCGGCCGGCGCAGGCGCCGCTGCTGGCGAAGATGCTCGACCACCCGACCAACCCGGCGGTGCACTACTACGGCGTGAAGGGCTTCGACCGGATCGCCCCGGCGGTGGTGGCGGCGGGCGAGGCCGACAGCGAGAAGATGTTCGCGACCCTCGAGGCCTTCGCCAAACGGACGCGCAACCCGGCGCTGGTCCGCGTGTTGGCCCAGGCGCTGGACCTGTCGGAGCTCGACGCCGACGCGGTCAACCCGCGGACGATCAGCGCCGCCCGCGACCGGGCGATCGGGATCATCATCAACGACCTGCTGGCCGCCCATCTCCAGGCGGTCCGCGACGGCGACGCCGCGATGGCCGATGCGGCGACGTTCGGCGTCGACGCCCTGGCGTCGATGGGCATGGCGCTGGACGACGAGGGCCGCAAGCCCCTGCTGGGGGCGATCGCCAACGTCGCCGGCAACGCCGCCGCGGCGTTCGAGGAGCTGTCGATCGTCGTCAGCCCGCGGGGCAACGAGCGCCTCGAACAGCCGGCCGGCGCGGTGGTGATGCTCCTGGTCCGCTGCGAGCGGGCGGTCCGCAACCTGACCGGCTCGGGCTCGGGCGCCGTCTCGCGGCAACTGCCGCCCGGGGACGTCGACGCCGTCCGCGCCGCGGCCACCGCCATGCGCGAGCTGGTCGGCGGCCCCGGCACCGAGGGCGACCTGCAGAAACTGGGCATCCCCCAGCCGATGCTGCTGCCCCGCTCGACCGAGACGGCCGGCCGGGAGTGACAAGCCGTCTTCGCGGCGAACGGGTCGTCGATTTCTTTTTCGCACGTCCGGCTGAAATGCCTGTGCGCGCCGGGATGGCGCCGCCGATGGACCGACGGACGCCGCGGCCGTCGGCGGGGTTGTCCGGTTCGATCCGATCCACGCGGGCTGACGGCTCGTAGTGTTTCGGTGGGCGTCGCCGTTACTTGCACGGACAGGACGGTGTGACGGCGGCGACGCCGGTGACCCGATGTGCTGGACCGGCCCGGTGAATCGACCGATGTGAAGACGTAGAGGTGACTTATGCATAAGGCCTTCGTCCTGGTTGCCCTGGGCGCGGTGACGGCCATGGCGCTGTCGCCGTTCGCCCTGCTGGACAAGCCCCAGCGCGATCGGTTCGCCGGCAAGATGGTCCGCTATGATGTCTACACCTCGAAGATCCGGTCGATCGACCCGGCGACAGCCGGAGATACGTCGTCGGCGTCGCTGCAGGGCAACTTCTACGAAGGGCTTTACACCTACCACTATCTCAAGCGGCCCGTCACCGTCGTGCCCCAGTTGGCCGCGGCGATGCCCGAGGTCAGCGAGGACGGCCTGACCTACACCATCCGCCTCCGCGACGATGTCCTCTACGCGCGCAACCCGTGCTTCGGCGTCGAGGCCGACGGACGGGCGAAGACGCGGCCGGTGGAGGCCCGGGACTTCGTCCTGGCGTTCAAGCGGATCGCCGATTTCCACGTGAACTCGCGGCTGGCCCTGACGCTGATCGCCGGCAAGATCGAGGGCCTGGACGACTACCGCGACGCGACCCGCTGGTACCCGGCGGGCGACTTTGGCCGCTACGACGATCTGTCCATCGCCGGCGTCGAGGCCGTCGACGATCGGACGCTGCGGATCCGCCTGACCACGCCGTTCCCGCAGTTGCGCTACGTGCTGGCGATGGCCTCGTACGCCCCCATCCCCCGCGAGCTGATCGACTACCACCTGGCCAGCCAGGACGACGGCGACGGCGGGCGCGAGCCGATCCCGATGGCGCAGCGCACGGCCGAGATCCGCAACCACGAGGCGATCGTCTCGACCGGCCCCTACATCCTCACCGAATGGCTGCGGGGCGGGCGGATCGTGCTCGAACGCAACCCCGACTTCCGCGAGCAGCACTACCCCGCCGAGGGCGCCCCGGGCGACCGCGCCGCCGGGCTGCTCGACGACGCCGGCCGGCGCGTGCCGTTCATCGACGTGCAGTACCTGACCTACGTCGGCGAGGACAACCCCGCGTGGATGATGTTCCGCGAACAGCTCAGCGACACCTCGGGCATCCCCCGCGACATCTACGACTCGGTGATCACGCCCTCGCAGGAGCTGACCGACCAGTGGCGCCGGCGGGGCATCCGGCTGGTGAAGATGGAAGGCTACCCGGCGGTCTACTGGTACGGGGTCAACCTGCGCGACCCGGTGCTCGGGTCGAGCAAGTCGCTCCGCCAGGCGCTGCTGCTGGCCTACGACGTCGAGAGCCATATCAGCCTGCTGATGAACGGCCGCGGGCGGCGGGCGGTCACCATGGTGCCCAGCAGCTTCGAGGGCTACCGCCAGGCCGGGCCGAGCCCGTACGCCCGCTTCGATCCCGACGCGGCCCGCGCCAAGCTCGCCGACGCCCGCCGCGAGCTCGAAGCCGCCGGCGTGATCGGCCCCGGCGCGCCGATCCCGCCGCTGACGCTCGATACCGGCAGCACCGACGAGTCGGCCCGCCGCATGGCCGAGTTCGCCAAGGAGCAGTTCGCCCGCATCGGCATCACGCTCGAGGTCGAGATGAACGACTGGCCGACCCTCCAGCAGAAGGTCGACAACGGGCAGGTGCAACTGTACATGATGGGCTGGCACGCCGACTACCCCGACCCGGAGAACTTCCTCCAGAACTACTACGGGCCCAACATCGCCAAGGGCACCAACACCACCCGCTACAGCAACCCGGCCTTCGACGCCCTGTACCAGCAGGCGGCGGTGATGGAACCGTCGGACGAGCGGACCGCGCTGTACGTCAAGATGCTTCGCATCCTCAACGAGGACTGCCCCGTCCTGCTACTGCACGAGCCGGTGAGCTTCGTGCTCATCAACGACTGGGTCAAGAACTACAAGCCCCACCCGATCGGCTACGGCAACACGCGGTACATGCGGATCGACACCGACGCGCGGCGGCGGGCGGGGGGGCGCTAGCATGGGCGCGTTCATCCTGCGGCGCCTGGCCCAGGCGGTGGTGACGATCCTCGGCGTGATGATCGTGACGTTCGCCCTGTTCCGCGCCGTCGCCGGCGACATCGCCGCCGCCCACCTGGGCGTGCGGGCGACCGAGAGCCAGAAGGCCGACTGGCGGCAGCGGTACGGCTACGACCGCCCGCTGCTGGTGAACGTGCACGACCGGTTCGTGCTGACCGACCACAGCGACGGGGACAAGCCCTTCTGGGCCGCCGACGCCGACGCCGCGGACGACGCGGCCGCCGGCCCGGTCGACGCGGTGGCGCTGGTCCCGGTGAGTCTCGACGACGACGATGCGACCGACCAGCTCGCCGGGCGCTATATCCTCGGTCTGGCCGCCGACGAGCCCCTGACGGCCCTGACGGCGGGCGCGGGGGGCGAGGGGCCGGCGGTGATGCGGGTGGCGCCGTCGGCGGGCGAGCCGTTCTTGGTCGATTTCAGCGACCTCCGCACCGTCGGCGACCTGGCCGAGGCGATCGTCGCGCACCCCGACAACGGCGGCCGCGTCACGGCGGGGATCCGCTCGTGGCGGTGGCGCGAGCTGTTCGCCTCGCAGTTCGTCGACCACCTGGCCAAGTCGGTCACGTTCCAGGCCCGCAGCCTGGTGACCCACGAGCGGCTGACGGAGATCATCACCGAGCGCGCCCCCAACTCGCTGGCGATCACCGTGCCGTCCCTGGCGATCGGCTGGGTGCTGGCGATGGTGATCGCGTGCGTCGTGGCGTACTATCGCGGCAGCCTGGTGGACCGGACGGGCGTGCTGCTCAGCGTGCTGGGCATGTGCGTGCCGTACCTGGCGTTCATGATCTATGGCCAGTGGCTGATGTTCACCATCGCCCCGTCGTACGCCTACGGGCTGTTCCATCGCAGCAACATCTACGTGCCGATCATGATCACCGTGGTCGCCGGGCTGGGCGCATCGGTGCGGTTCTACCGGACGGTGATCCTCGACGAGGTCGGCCGGGACTACGTCCGCACGGCCCGGGCCAAGGGCGTGGCGCTGCCGTCGGTGCTGTTCCACCACGTGCTGCGCAACTGCATGCTGCCGATCCTGACGAACCTGGTGCTGGCGCTGCCGTTTCTGATGATGGGCAACCTGCTGGCGGAGACCTACTTCGGCATTCCGGGCCTGGGCGACCTGCTGCTGACCAGCATCAACGGGCGCGACGAGCCGATCCTCAACGGCCTGGTGTTCCTGACGGCGCTGATTTACACGGTGGGCCTGCTGGTGACGGACCTGAGCTACGCGGTGTTCGACCCGCGTGTCCGCCTGAAGTGAGAACGATGAGCGACGCAACCCCACAACCCGACGCCGCCCCCGACAGCCGTCCGCGGACGGGCCGGAGTCTCTGGGCCGACGCCTGGCGGCGGCTGCGGCGCGATCGCGGCGCGATGCTGGCCCTGGCGGTGATCGTGCTGTACGTGGCGATAAGCCTGGCGGTCGCCGCCTACGAGGTGGTCGCGGCCCGGTCGCCGCACGTCCCGACGTTCTCGGAGATGACCGACTACGACCGCGCCAACCACCCGCCGTCGGCCGAGTCGTGGCGGCTGTGGCTGGGGACCGACTGGGCCGGCCGCAGCGTGCTGGTCAAGACGGTCATGGGCGCGAAGGTCTCGCTGACGGTCGGCCTGATGGCCAACGTGATCGCCGTGCCCCTGGGGACGCTGCTGGGGGCGATTGCCGGCTATTTCGGCCGCCGGGTGGATGATATGATCGTCTGGTTGTACACGACGCTGTCGAGCATCCCGGGCATCATCCTGCTGATCGCGATGAAGTACGCCTTCAAGGACGTCAGCGTGGCGGGGCTGGACCTGACGGGCATCCACGGGATCTACATCGCCCTGGGCGTGATCAGTTGGGTCGGCATGTGCCGCCTGGTCCGCGCGGAGGTGATGAAGATCCGCGAGCTGGACTACGTCACGGCCGCCCGGGCGGTGGGCGTGCGGCGCGGGGCGATTCTCCTGCGCCACGTGGTGCCCAACGTCCTGCACCTGGCGATCATCCAGTTCTCCCTGGGCTTCGTCGGGGCCGTCAGCGCCGAGGTGATCCTCAGCTACCTGGGCATCGGCGTGGCGGTGGGCACCCCCAGTTGGGGCACCATGATCAATGCGGCCCGTATGGACCTGATGGTGGGCCGCTGGTGGGAACTGACCGCGGCGGTGGTGGCGATGTTCGTGCTGGTGCTGGCCCTGAGTATCTTCGGCGATCGCCTCCGCGACGCCCTGGACCCCAAGCTTCGCAATGCCGGGTAGCGCGATGACCGACACCCCACGACATCCCGACGGCCCCAGGGTCCTGGTGCGGGGCCTGCGCACCCGCTTCAACACCGACGAGGGCACCGTCCAGGCCGTCGACGACGTGAGCTTCCGCATCGAGCCGGGCCAGACCTTCGCCCTGGTCGGCGAGAGCGGGTGCGGCAAGTCGGTCACGGCGCTGAGCATCCTGCGGCTGATCCCCATCCCGCCCGGCGAGATCACCGACGGGCGGATCGCCCTGGCCGAGCGGGAGCTGCTGACGCTGAGCGAAAAGCAGATGCAGCGGGTCCGCGGCAAGGACGTGGCTATGATCTTCCAGGAGCCGATGACCTCGCTGAACCCGGTCTACACCGTCGGCAGCCAGATCGTCGAGGCGATCCGGCTCCACCAGGGCTTCGGCGCGCGCCGGGCGTGGGACCTGGCGGTCGAGATGCTCCGGCGGGTCGGCATCCCCGAGCCGGCCCAGCGGGCGCGGGAGTACCCCCACCAGTTGTCCGGCGGGATGCGCCAGCGGGTGATGATCGCCATGGCCATCTCCTGCAACCCCAAGCTGCTGATCGCCGACGAACCGACCACCGCCCTGGACGTGACCATCCAGGCGCAGATCCTCGACCTGCTCGACGAGCTGCGGGCCTCGGCTCACTTGAGCATCCTGCTGATCACCCACGATCTCGGCGTCGTGGCCGCCTCGGCCGACGCGGTCGGCGTGATGTACGCCGGGCGGATGGTCGAGCAGGCCGCGGTCGGCCCGCTGTTCCACGACCCGCTGCACCCCTATACGCAGGGGCTGTTCCGCTCGCTGCCCCGCCTCGGCCGTACGCACGGCCGCCTGGAGACGATCGAGGGGATCGTGCCCAATCCGCTGCACTTCCCCACCGGCTGCAAGTTCCACCCGCGCTGCCCCGTCGGCCGCGACAAGCCGCGCTGCCGCACGGAAGAGCCCGAACTGCGCGAGGTGAAGCCCGGCCACTGGGCCGCCTGCTGGGAGTGCCCCGGCTACGCCGAGGCCCAGCCGACCGACCCGACCGCCACCGTGATGAAAGGGACCCGCCAGGATGATCGATAGCGCCCCGGCGACATCCGAACCGCTGCTGAGCGTCGAGGACCTCGTGACGTGGTTCCCGATCCGCCGGGGGGTCTTCTCCCGCGTGCACGGGCACGTCAAGGCCGTCGACGGCGTGTCCTTTTCGATCGGCCGCGGGCGGACGCTGGGGCTGGTCGGCGAGAGCGGCTCGGGCAAGACGACGGTCGGCCGGACGATCCTGCGGCTGGTCGACGCCACCGCCGGCCGCGTCAGCTTCGACGGCCGCGACGTGCTGGCTCTGGCCCCCGGCCAGCTGCGACGGCTGCGGCGGCGGATGCAGATCATCTTCCAGGACCCCTTCGGCAGCCTCAACCCCCGCATGACCGTCGGGCGGATCATCGCCGAGCCGATGGCCGTGCATCACCTGGCGGGCCGCGGCGAGCGTCGGGGCCGCGTCGCGTCGCTGCTGGAGCGGGTGGGCCTGTCGCCGGACTACGTCGACCGCTACCCGCACGAGTTCTCCGGCGGGCAGCGCCAGCGGATCGGAATCGCCCGCGCGCTGAGCGTCGAGCCGGACTTCATCGTCTGCGACGAGCCGGTCAGCGCGTTGGACGTGAGCATCCAGGGCCAGGTGCTCAACCTGCTCAACGACATCCAGCGCGAGATGGGCCTGTCGTACCTGTTCATCGCGCACAATCTCGCGGTGGTCGAGCACTTCGCCGACGACGTCGCGGTGATGTATCTCGGCCGCATCGTCGAGCTCGCCTCGCGCGACGCGCTGTACCGCGCGCCGACGCACCCCTATACCGAGGCGCTGCTCTCGGCCGTCCCCGAGCCCGAGCCGGGAGCGACGACCCGCCGCATCCCGCTGGAAGGCGAGGTCCCCAGCCCGGTCAACCCCCCGGCCGGCTGCCCGTTCCACCCCCGCTGCCCCTATACCCGCCGCTGTGCCGCCGAGGCCGACGCCGCCGACACCGTCACGATCGACTCGGACGGCACGCCCGTGCGGATCATGCGCCGCTGCACCGAACAGCGCCCCACCCTCCAGCCGCTGGCCGACGATCCCGCCCACCGCCACGCCTGCCTGCTCAAGCAGGCCGCCGCGCGGACGCCCGCCGATCGTTGACAAGCCTCCGCCGGCCGCTACACTCGACAGCGTCGGCACGCTGGGCCCGGCCCCTGCCAGCGGCGGAAAGGGTGATCCATGAACGACGGCGAAACGACGGGCAACGCGGCGAGGATCCTGGTGATCGGGGCGCACCCCGACGACTGCGAGGTGCGGGTCGGCGGCACGGCGTGCCTGTGGGCGCGGGCGGGCCACCGGGTCCGCTTCGTCAGCGCGACCGACGGGGGAACCGGCCACCACCGCATCGGCGGGATCGAACTGGTCCGCCGACGGGCGGCCGAGGCGGCGCGGGCGGCGGAGATCCTCGGCGTCGAAAGCGAAATCCTCCCCATCGGCAACGGGCGGATCGTGCCCTCCCTGGAGTATCGCGGGATGTTCATCCGGATGATCCGCCGCTTCCGCCCGGACCTGATCATCACCCACCGCCCGTGGGACTACCACCCCGACCACCGCAACACCTCGCTGCTGGTGCAGGACTCGGCCTACCTCGTCACCGTGCCGAACAACTGCCCCGAGACGCCCGCCCTCGACTACAATCCCGTGATCGCCTACATGGCCGACCGGTTCGAGAAGCCCTGTCCGTTCCAGGCCGACCTGGTGATCGACGTCACCGCCGTGATGGACACGAAGCTCGACGCCCTGCACGCCCACACCAGCCAGATGTACGAGTGGATCCCCTTCAACCAGGGTATCGCCGACGAGGTCCCCGCCGGCGACGCCGAACGGCGCGCGTGGCTCGCCGGTCGTCGCGGCCGCTTCGACGCCGACCTGGCCGAGCGGCTCCGCACCAGGTTGACGCGGCGCTACGGGCCGCAGCGCGCCGACAGCATCAAGTACGCCGAAGCCTTCGAGATCTGCGAATACGGCGGCCCGCTGGACGACGAAAAACGCGACCGGCTGTTCGGCGGGCTGTGAGGACGTCCGTCACGGCTCCGGCCACGCCAGCGTCATGACCCAGTCCCTGAAGAGCTGGTCGGTGGTCTCGAGGGGCTCGCCGGTGAGGTGTTCGATCAGGCCGGCCGGCCGGGTGGCGGGGGTGTCGCGGCAGGCGCGGTAGACGCCGGCGAGCAGGCCGCGGTGTTGGAGGTAGAGGCAGAAGTAGCGGGCCTGCGCGCAGTTGATGCCGCGCAGGGGGCCGTAGAAGTCCTCGTCGGCCAGCAGGGCGGCCAGGGGCCGCAGGGAGCCGTCGGTGATGGCGGCCTGGAGGCCGTCGAGGCGCCAGTTGGGCAGGCCGAGGATCCCCTCGTCGGTGACGCGGCACTGCTCGTGCAGGCCGGCGATGCCCTCGGCGAGCCAGTCGGCGGCGTCGGGGTAGTCGAAGGCCATCAGGGCGTGGGTCAGCTCGTGGACGAGGGTGCCGGTCCCCGTGGCGATGTTCACCACGGCCGCCCGCTCCCGCCGGCGGTAGTAGCCGTAGTAGGGCACGGTTTCGTCGCCGAACAGCCGTCTGGCCCCGGCGAGATAGCTGTCGCGGTCGGCCAGCAGCACGATCGTGATCACCCGCGTCGGACGGCGTTCGAACAGGGAGCCCCACATTGCCTCGGCCGGGCGTCGGACGGCCGTGGCAAGGTACCGCCGCAGCTCGGCCTCGGGCAGGTCGCCGGCGACGACGAACGGCCCGTCCACGATCACGGCGGCCGAGGGGTCGAGCCGTTCGCGCAGCGACGCGGCGATGCGCTGGGCCTCCCGCCGCATCGCCTCGGCCGGGTGCAGCCCGGTCGCCGGACGGCTCGCCGTCGCCGGCGCGGAGGACGGCTCCGTCGCCCGCCGCCGTGCCGCCGGCCGGCCGCCGGCGCCGATCAACCAGCCGACCACCACGCCCGTCACGCACAAGCCGCCCCACCATAGAGGATGTCTCAGGATGGGACGGCGTGTTTCGCTCATCGCATGCTTGTGGTCGCCCGGCTCAGCGCATCAGCAGCGCCCGGTCGGGGCTGAGCATGGCGCGGAGTTTCTTGAGGGCGTGGATCTCGATCTGCCGGACGCGCTCCTTGGAGATGCCCAGCCGCCGCCCCAGTTCCTCCAGGGTGGCCGAGTCGCCCATGTCCGACAGGCCGTAATGGCCGATCAGGATCGCCCGCTCGCGGGGCGACAGTTGGGCCAGGACGGCGTCGAGGCTCTCGCGGATCTCCGGCAGGGACGCCTCGTTGGGGTCGTAGGTGGCCAGCCCGGCGGCGATCTCGAGGGCCTCCTCCTGGCCGGTCATGAAGCGGCCCATGCGATAGCGTTCGCGGGGCACCGACCGGGCGAAGTTCTTCATGATCGCCCAACTGCCGTACGTGGAGAACTTATAGCCGCGGGAGTAGTCGAACTTCTCGACGGCCCGCATCAGCGAGAGGTTCCCGTCGCTGATCAGCTCGAAGAGGTTCTGCGCGCCGCTGGCCAGGTGCTTACGGGCGATGGAGACGACCAGCCGCAGGTTGGCGCGGATGATCTGGTTCTTGGTCGCGTTGGCCTGGACCATCAGCGCCTCGATCCGCGCGACGTCGGCCATGCGGACGTGGTTGAGGTCGAGCCTCTTGCGGAGGGTGTCGGCCTTGTACTTAACGTAGTTGTACTTGCGGAACAGGTGGCGTTCCTGGGCCGGTTCGAGCAGGGGCACCTTGTAGAGGCTGGCCAGGTAGGCCGGCAGGTCCTTGGGGGGCTTGGCCGGCCGCGTCTTCTTCTGCGACGGCGGCACAGGCGCCAGGATCACCGGGTCGGCGTTGGGCGCGTCGAACTCCTCGTTGTAGAGGTAGTCGATCTCGAGGTTCAGCAGGTGGCGCGCCCGCATCTCGTTGATCACGCGGTAGATGCTCGACCGCGTCCGCTTGTGCCGCCGGGCCAGTTCGGCCACGGGGACGCCCCGCAGGAAGCTGCGGTACAGGACGTTCTTGGTCACCTCGTCGAGCGGATCGGTGAGCTTGGGGAAGATCGCGTCGCCGGGGTTCATCTTGTCGTGGTTGCGGATCGTGTAGCGGATCGTCTCGAGGGCCCGCCCGGTCTTGCGGGCGATCCGCTTGGCGACGTCGTTGAGGCAGCAATCGCAGCGGGCGGCCATCCGCTTGGCGCGCCGGACGACGTCGTCGCGCTCGGCGGGCGTCAACTGGGTGAAGCGGCCCGACCGCTCGATCTGCGCCGGGCGGGTCGACCGGAAACGTTCCACGCTGCCTTCCAGGAAGGCCACCCGCCGCTTGCCGTTGGGGAAGATCATCCGCCGGGCGACCAGGCCCTGCTTGCGCCACCGCTGGATCGTCTTGGTGGACACCGAGAAGTGGTCCGCGAGCGTTTCGGTATCGTAGACCCGCTGGGTCGACAGGCCGACGCCGTAATCGAAGCTGTCGCACAGGTCGAGGATCAGCGTCTGGAGGTCCCGGCGAAGGGCCTTGCCGGCGAGGGTCTCCTCGGCCTGTCCGCCGCGGGGCTTGTAGCCGGTGATCCGGAAGACGACGAACTCGTAGGGATAGTCCTCCTCCGGCTGGATCAGGGCGATGAGGTCCTCGGCCGCGTCAATATACCCCATCCGCAGCCGCAGCAGACCTCGTGCCAACTGCCGGCTCAACTCGCCCATGACCCGATACTGATAGGTACGCATTGGTCACCCCCGTCCGTTGTGCCTACGCTCGACGGGACGGCGCGGTTCATCCGCGCCATCCCATCATTCCATAATACAGGTGTCTTTGCAAGCGAATCCTATACCGCCCGATGCCAGATCAGCGACGAAAGGCGTTGATGAGCACCCGGCTTATGAAATCCCCGCGTTCGGCAATGCCCCCAGACATGGCAAGCCATAAGTGCGAACGCACCGTCACAACGCGTAACGTGCGCGCGTCTCAAACCACCCCCCTATATACCAACCCCCCGGCGGTTTGCAAGCGAGAAAAAACGTCTCAGTCGACCCCCAGGCTCCTGGCGATCTGCTCGATCGGGGCGTAGTCGGGATCGCCCCGGTGCTCTTGGAGCAGTGTTTCCACCAAGGCGCTGGCGCTCTGGCGGTGACTGCCCGCGGCCTCCGCGTCGTTACGAAGCACCGCCAGTCGGTACCGGCCGTACAGCGCCCGCGCCTGGGCGCCCCGGTAGATCCACTCGGTCGTCCTCGTGTTCACGGGCGCCCCGGTCAGCATCCGCTCGGCGACGTCGTTGAACGCCTTGTCCGCCGCCTGGTAGTGCTGATCGGCCTGCTCGGCAAACGTTTTGATCTTCTCGTCGGCCTCGGCGATCTCAATCAGCCGCTTGGGGGCGGACAGACCCGCCTGGCGGCACAACCCGTCGACGCGCCGGGTGAGGTGGACCAGGTCGAGGTGGGCCTGCACCAGGTGGTGCTGGACGGAGGCCTTCAGCATGGCCACGTCGCCGGCCTGCCTCGTCACCGCCGCCAGCCGTCCCTGCGACGACATCGACTCCAGCAGGGGCGCCATCGGCGAGCCGGCCTGCTCCCGCTTGGCCGCCTGGGCCTCCTGCTGCAGTTGGCGCAGCAAAGCGGTCGCCCTCGTGTTGGCGCTGCCGGCCTTGTCCGCGGCGGCCAGGACCGCCTCGCCCTCGGCCAGCAGGGCGGCGAACCGGTCGGCCAGGTCGTCGGCCTCGGTCGCCAGGTCCTTCGCCTGGACGGCCAAGCGATCCTGCAACTCGGCCGCGTATGCCCGGATGACCGCCCGCCGGTCCGCCAAGCCGTTCATCCAAGCGTCCAGCGACGCCGCCAGGTCTTCGGCCGTCCGCCGCTGCACCTGCAGTTGGTCGATCGCCGAGGCAATCTCCTCCCGGTCGACCTCCTCCATCGCGATCTCGCCCTCGGCCTTCTCGACCTCGGCCTCCAGGGCGCTGGCCCGCTCGTCCAGTTCCAGGCGCATCATGCCCGTGGCGGCGGGGAGCTCCCGCCGCAGCGCCGCGGCCTCGGTCTGCTTCTCTTGGGCCAGGGCCCGCAGGGTGTCGATCCGGCCGTCGATCTGCACCGCCTGCTCGCGGAGGCTCGCCAGCCGTCCGTCGAGGTCGGCCAGCCGTTGGACGGTCCCGGCTTTCAACTCGGCGGCCTTCGGCCGGGCGCTGTCGGGATCGGGCCCGTCGCTGAGGGCCACGAAGGTCCGCATCGCCTCGGTCCGCGCCGCCAGGCGCTCCACGCGCTCGGCCTCGTCGGCGACCCGGGCCTGGGCGGCCGCCACCGCCGCGGACCGGCGGCCCATGAGCAGGTCATGGTAATCGGCCGCCGCCATGTGGACGTCGGTCAGCAGCTGCCCGGCGCGGGCGCGGGTCTCGCGACCGGCGTCGGCGTTGGCGGTCAGGGCGGCCGTGAGCGTCTTTTCGGCATCGGCGAGGGCCTCGAACACCTCGGGATTCTCGCCGACGGCCCCCTGCGGATCGGTGTCGGTCGTCTCCGGCAGCACGCCCATGGCACCGACGGCGCGCAGATACTGCTGCTGGGCCGTGTCAATCGCCGCGGCAAGCTCGGCGTCCGCCTGGGTCGTGGCGGACTCGCCGCAACCGGCGAGAAGCGACGCAACCGTCATGCAAATAAGCGGATACGCTACTTTGTGCACTGGTCCGACCTCCTGGTGGGCGTAGGGGGTTCCACGGTCGGCATCCTTTCTAACATACTCTCGGGGCTGATGCAATGCTCCAGGCCAACGAGTTGCTCCAGGCAGTCGATCACGGCGTTGAGGTGGGCGAACCGGTCGCCGCCGTCCAGTCGCTCGCCGGTGGCGAACAACGCCAGGCGGCCGACGCACTCGACGACCACGCCGGGCTCCCGCCGACCCCACGCGCGGCAGATCGCCCGACTCAGCGCCGCGTCCCCGCTGCCGTGCCAGGGGCCCTCCAACCGGCGCGCCGACGGCAACGGCGCCGCCGCCTCGGTCCGGTCGGCCCGCCAGACCAATACCGGCGCGACGGCCTCGGGCAATTCCGCGGCGATCACGCAGTCGCGACGCACCAGCCGCCGCGGGCCGTGACCGACCTCGAAATGAAAATCGAACATCCGCACGTTCCACCCCCGGTACCGCCCGTAGAGCACCGCGTCGACATACCCGCTGTGGCCGGCCTGCATCACGCGGCAGGCCCCGTACCGCTGGAGCAGGGCGAACGGGTCCCGCCACGAGAACCGAAGCCCGCAGCGATCCGCCAGCCGCACCAGTTGCCTGCGACGGCGGCACTGGGCCACGGCCATGGCCGCCAGCACGAGCATGCACCCGCCCAGGCCTACCGACAGGACGACGACGTACAACACCTGCATGAATCCTTCTCCCAGCGGCGGTCCTAGGGCCTTGCCGTCTCCGGTGCGGCGTCGGGGGCCGACGCCGGCGCCTCGTCGGCATCGGATGCCGGCGGCTCGGCGGCGAGCCGGGGCCGATCCGACCGGCCCGGCAAGGGATCATCGAGGGCGTACTGCGGGTGCGGGTGCACCAGCATGCGAATCCACTCGTCGATCAGTTCGTACCGCCGGTCGTCGGTGGAGCCGAACATCGGCTCGATGGGCACCGGGTGCGCCGCCCGGGCGTCGTCGGCGGGCAGGCTGAACTTCAGCAACAGCGACCGCGCGGGGTGCGCCCGGTCGATCATCCTGCCGCGACTGCTCTCGAAGGCGTCCAGCAGCAGGAAGTTGGTGAAATACAGCTCGTCGGCCTGCGACCGGGCGTTGTACAGACGCAGCCGCCTGGCGCCCTTGCCGTGGGCGCTGCCGTGGCACTCGGCCGACGCGCAGCTCTCGGCGAGCATCGGCCAGATCCGCGTCTTGAAGGTCGTCATGAACCGCGGGTTGGTCCGCACGAGGATATCGTCGCGGAGGTCGGTCGCCTGGGGCGTGTTGAGCATCTCGATCGCCTTGGCCACCGGCGTCGCGGCCATGAAGGCCTGCTCGTAGTGGCGGTCGGCGAACCGGCCCGAGCCGTGCATGGCCTCGACGAACCGGTAGTCGGCCCGGTCGCGGAAGGTGATGGCCACCCGGTCCTTGCTGCGCAGCTCCGCCAGGCGGATGCGGAGGATGTCCTCGTCGCTGACGAGGTGGTCCCGCGGGATCGTCGTGCCCGCCAGCGTCCCGGGCTCGGTCGCGGGGCGGGAGGCGGCCGGGTCGGCCAGGTGCGCTTCGACCCGCTGGAGCATCAACCGTGCCTCGGCGTGCTCGCTGTTCAGCCGCAGCACCGCCAGCAGGTGCTCGCGCGCCCGGCGATAGCGTTTCCGCTCGCCGCACCAGCGGGCCAGGTCGTAGTGGCCCCGGACGTCGTCGGCGGCCAGGTCGGCCGCCCGGCGGGCGTATTGCGCCTCGACCGATGCCGGATCGCGGGCCGGCCGGCTCCCGGCGGTCTCGGCGGCCACGGGGAGGCCGTCGTCGGGTCGCGTCGCCGGCTTCGTCTGGGCCCGCACCGGTAACGTTCCGGCCATCAGCAGCGACGCCGTCACGGCGGAGAGGATCACGCGGTTCATCTCAGTTCTCCTTCAGCCGAGTCCAACGCCATTCGCTCACCTGCCGAATGGTTCCGCCCCGTTCAGAACAGCCCCTTGCGGGTTGACCCTCAAAAGTAAAAGGCGGCAGTGGGATTCGAACCCACGGATAACGGATTTGCAATCCGCCGCGTTAATCCACTTCGCCATGCCGCCATCAATGCGTTGTTGTCACGGCCGGACGGCTGCCGTCGCCGGCAGCCCCCAGCCGCGTGGTCAAGTATAAGGCCTGCCGGTCGATTGTCAAATCTGCCGCCCGCGCTCATTTTCCCTCGCCGCCGCGGGCCTTCGCCCGCACGTCCTGGAACTGCGCCCGGTACCCGCCGAAGGTTCGATCCTGCGCCTCCAGTTGCGCCAGGCGGATCTCCAGCCGCCTGAGCCGGTCGGCGTCGCCGGCGGCGGCGTCGCGGGCGCACCGCGCCAGCGCCAACTGCACCCGCCACCACGAATCGGTCGGCTCGCCCGCCTCCAGGGCCGCCAGGACCCGTTCATACAGCCCCATCGCCTCGGCATGCCGTCCGGCCAGCCAGTGACACCGCGCCAGGCCCTCGAGGTTCCGCGCGTCGTCCGGCCGCGCCCCCGCGAGCCGCTCGAACAGCCCCTCGGCTTCTTCGAGTCGGCCGTTTTCGACCAGGGCTTCAGCTCGCATCTGCTCCAGCGGATAGTCGGCCGCCCCATCCTTTTCGGCGGTGGCGCGGCAGGCCCGCTCGGCCAGGCGGAGATAGCGTTCGGCCAGCGCCGTCCTGGCGTCATCGGTCGTTGCGGCGTCTTCGAGGCGTTTACGGATCTCCAGGGTCACCAGGACCAGTTGCCGCCGGGCGGCCTGGCCGCGGGCGGCGGGGGGGAGCCGGTCCAGGGCGGCGGTCGCGGCGTCGAGCTGCCCGTCGGCCAGCAGCACCTCGATCCGCAGCGCCTCGGCGGCCGTGACCACCGGCTCGTGGCCGTCCCACCGTTCGACGATCCGCCGGCACCGCTCCAGCGCCGCCGTCGTCCGCCCCAGCGGGTCGGCCAGCAGCCGTGCGATGCGGACATCCGCCGCCGCCGCCAGCGCCTCGATGCGATCCCGCTGGGGCGCGTCCGGCTGCGCCCGGGCGTGCTCGCCGGCCCGCTCGACCAGGTCGGTCAGTGCCGCCACCACCGCCTCGGCCTCGGCCTTCGCGTCGGCCGCGCCGCACCCGATCAGCCGGTCGCTTCGCAGGGCCAGTTCCCCGTAGCGCGCGGCCAGGTAGTGCTCGGAGGTCGACTCCACCCCCGCGTACACCTCCAGTGCACGGCCGCGGTCGCCAAGCCGTTCGTACTGCCGCGCAAGGGCGACCGCGGCGCCCATGGCCTCGCCGCGGGCCGGCCAGCGGGTGATGAGCCGTTCGAGCGCCGCCGCACAGCGCCGCCGCAGATCGGCGTCGACCCGGCGGTGCTGGGTGTCGAGCGTGTCGATGTGCCGCAGGAGGATCCGTGCGGCGTTGGCAGCCGCGTCGGCGGCGCGGGCGTCGTCGCCGTGGTCGCGGGCGAGCTGGGCGAACCGCGCCGCCGCCGCCGAGCGGTCGGGCCACCCGTCGGCCCCGGCGGCCTCACCCCGGCGGTACCGCGCCGCCGCCAGCCGCCAGAGGCACTCGGCGGCGAAGACGCGAGCGGCCCGATCGTCGCGGGCGACGACGACGGGCAGGCAGGCGATCGCCGCGTCCGGCCCGTCGGCCACCCCGCGGGCGATCAGGACCGCTGTGGGCAGCGCGTCGAGGTCATCGCGGCCGCGCCACGGGCCCGCCAGCGCCGCCGACAGGGCCGGCAGGTGGTCGGGGTGGTCCAGCAGCAGTTGGCCCAGGGCGCCGTCGGCCCGGGCCGTCCAGGCGGCCTTCTCGGCCGGATCGGACGCCGCCGCCGCCCGGCGGCGGCCCAGCCGGTCGACCAGGACCGCCCCGTAGAGCCGCACGGCGATCGCCCGGTCGGGCGCCACCCGCGGCTCGCAGCGGCGGACGAACGCCTCGCAGCGCCGCCACGCCACGTCCCACCGCCCCGTATCGATCGCCGCTCTGGCCAGCTCGAACGCCGCCTCGACGGCCAGGTCGCCGGCCTGGTCGTCGGCGACGATCGGCTCGAGCACGGCCTCGGCGGCGTCGACCTGCCCGGCCCGCCCCAGCGCCGTGCCGCGCAGCAAGGCCGCGGCACGCTTCACGTCGGGGTCGGCGGACGTCTCGGCGAATGGGGCGGCGTCGGCCGCGGCGTCCAGCAGCAGCCGCCGGCGCCGCGCGTCGAGGCCCGCGGCCGGACGGCTCGTCGCGCCCGGGGCCTCCGGCAGCACCAGCGCCAGGTACAGCCGCACCCACGCCCGCCGGTAGACCGCCGCATCACGCACCGGCGCCAGCTTGTCCGGCAGGCCGACGATCATTTGGTCGGCGTCCCGCCGGGCCTCGGCGAGGCGCGCATCCAGTTCGCGAACCAGCTCCTCCAGCGCCGCCAGCGACTTCGACGCCAGCGCCGCCAGTTGTCGGCGGTCGGCGGCGTCGGCCAGGTCGAAGCGCACCCGATGCGCCGCCGCCGCACCCCGCTGGAGGGCCGGCAGGGCCGCCAGGGCGACGCGGTCGAGGTACCACCGCACGATCTCGTCCGATTCGCTCGCCCCGGCCCGACGCGCGATCCGCTCGGTGAGCGCCGCTTCGCGACGGGCGAGCTCGTCGGCGGCCCCGGCGGCCGGCGCCAGGCACAAGGCCGCGATCAGTGCCAGGATGCCACGACGGGAGAGCATGCGTCAGCTCCTACGGTTCGGCCGTCCGGCGGCCGAAGGCGATGTGGGCGAACCCGGCCCGGCGGGCCTCGTTGTGGGCGTTGAGCGCATCGGCCCAGGTCGCCCCGGCGGCGGGAACGATCACCACCGGCGGATCGCCCGAGCCGAACCGCTCGCGGAGGTCCACCAGCGCCTCGTGCAGCGCGGCGAACGAGTCGACCGCCAGGTGGTAGCGACTGATGTCGATCCGCAGCCCCGCGTCCGTCCGCGCCACATCCACGCGGACCGGCTCCAGCGGCGCGACCGCCGCGGCCGACGACTCGGCGCGGGGCAGGTCGGCCGGCAACTGGCCCTCCGGCGGGGCGAAGCGCATCGTCAGCAGGAAAAACAGCAGCAGTTGGAACGTCACGTCGATCATCGGCGTCAGCGGCGGCTGGAGCCGCCCGCGCGGACGACGGCGGGCCCCGCGGGCCGCGCGGAGGCGGTCGGCGACGTCGGGATGCCTGCGGTCGGCGGCCACGTCAGCGCACCTCCGAGCCCATGGCCACGTAATGCACGCGGCCGAACCCGGCCCCCTCGATGCAGGCCAGCACCCGCTCGACCGCCGCGTAGCGGATGGCGTGATCGGCGCGGACCTCCACCTCCAGCACGGCCTTCTCGCCGGCGGCGGCTTCGAAGGTCTGCCGCGCGCGTTCCAGGGCGGCCAGCAGGCCGGCGGTGTCGCCGGGGGCCAGTTCCGTCGACCCCACCCGCCAGGCGGCCGCGGCCCCGCGCAGGGCGCCGGCGTCGGCGATCCGCTCGGGCGGGTACGGCGCCACCTGCACGACGATCGCGTGGGGCAACTTCAGGTCGGCCACGTGCTCGGTTCCCTCGAGCGTCGGCGGCGTCAGGTCCATCCGCTCGGCCGCCGCGAAGGTGCCGGCCAGGACGAAGAAGATGATCAACTGGAACGTCACGTCGATCATCCCGGTCAGGTTGATCCCGCCGGCGGTGTGATGGTGGCGTCGGTAGCCGTGCACGCGCATCGGTCGCTCGCTCAGGCGGATTGCGTTTCCGCCGGTCGGAAGGTGCTGATGAGTTCCTCGGCGGCGACGGTGGTTTCGGCGGCCAGGGCGTCGATGCGGTTGCGGATCACCGAGTAGGCCGCCAGGGCCGGCACCGCCACGACCAGCCCCCAGAACGTCGTCACCAGCGCAATGCCGATCGAATCGGCCAGGGCCGGCGCGTCGGGCACGCCGCCGGCGGCGACGATGGCGTTGAACGCCAGGATCATCCCCAGCACGGTGCCCATCAGCCCGAGCATCGGCGCGACGTTGCCGATGATGTTGAGCACCTCGATCCGCCGCAGCAGCCGCGTCGTCCGCTCCTCGACCGCCTCGGCGAGCGCCCGCTCCATCGCCGCGTAGCCGTGGGCGGCTTCGGTGAGAGCCGTGTGGAGGACGTAGGCCAGGAAGCTGCCCTCCACGGCGGTCACCTCGATCGCCTCGCGGTAGGCCTTGCGGGTGAACAGGTCGGCGATCTCCTTGCGGACCGCCGCCGGGCAGATCGTGTCGCGGCGGACCGCGAGGAACGCCTCGACGATCAGGGCCCAGGTCACCACGTTCATCACAATCAGCAGCAGGCCGATCACCCCGCCACCGGGCCAGATGAACTGCTGGAACATGGTCCGCGCGGCCTCGTCGGCGGCCCAGGCGGTCCGCGCGAGCCCCCCCACGACCGCGATCGTCCAGACTAGTTGATGGCTTCGTCGCATGCAGTCTCCTCGTCCGGCATCCCTTATCTGTCGGCCGACACCCGGCGGAACTGCCCGCCGTGCTCGGCCGCCAGGTCCCGCAGCCACGAGCCCGACCGCGCGGCGGCGGGCAGCTCGTCGCACAGCACGATGTGCACCCGGATGGACCGTGTGGCGTTCAATCGCCCCAGCGTCTCGGTCAGGCGCCGGTGGTCCAGTTCGAAGTCGTCGGTCAGCAGGTAGAGCACCTTCTCGCCGTCGCCGCGGTCGGCGCGGGCCAGGGAGGCGAACGCGGCCCGCAGGGCGGGGATCGGGTCGGTCCCCACGTCGGGCCGGATGGTGTTCAGGAACGCCGCGACCCGGCGCTTGGCGTCGTCGGTGGCGGCGACGAGGCCCCTCGACGGAAACGCCTTCGGGGCTTCGGTGGTGAAGAAGATCACCTGGAACTGCTGAGCGGGCCCCAGGCGACGGATTGAGTCGATCAGCTCCCGGCGGACCGGCCCGGGCGAGGCGGGCGTGCCCAGGGCGTTGTCCATCGAGCCCGAGCCGTCGACCACGTAGACGATCCGCGAGGCGGTCCCGCCGGTGCCGAAGAAGTCGG
>CAZHRW010000119.1:0-5162 GCA_964535025.1 uncultured Planctomycetales bacterium | reverse complement strand
TCGCCCGGGCAGATGACCGAGGTCGATGCCTGGTTGACCGGGGACTTCGTCGAGATGGAGGAGTTCATCGTCCAGGATTTCATCCTTGATACGAGTTCGGAACTGGGCTTGCTGCAGATTCGCGACATCGCGCCGCAGTTGGTGGACTCGGTCAGCGCCGATCTCATGAAGCAGGCCGGCGTGGGCAACGCCGTTGATGCGCTGTCGCTGGTGTCGGGCACGACGGTTCAGGAGGGCAAGTACGCCGTCGTTCGCGGGCTTCCGGACCGGTACGTCAGTTCGCAGATGAACGGCGTTCGTCTGCCGACGGCGGACATCGACAAGCGGGCCGTTGAACTCGACCAGTTTCCCAGCGAGGTGATCGACAGCATTCAGGTCAGCAAGACCTTCACGCCCGACCAGCAGGGCGACGCCTCCGGCGGTGCCGTCGACGTGGTTCTGCGCGGGATCCCGGACGAGACGAGCCTCTCGTTCAGTGTCGGCACCAGCTACAACACCCAGACCTCCGGCGCGAACGATTTCCTGACCTACAGCGGCGGGGGGGTGAACTGCTGGGGCAAGGACGATCGGAACCTGTCGGAGCGCGAGATCACGCATCAGCCCTTTTCCTTTGGCGTCGAGCGTGACGATGCTTCCTGGCCCTACAACATGAGCCTGTCCGGCGGAGGCAGGCACGTGTTTAACAACGGCGTGACGGTTGGCGGATTCGCGAGCGTGTTCTATGAACGCGATGCATCGTACATTGACGACGGGATCGACGACTCGTACTGGGTCAAGGATGATAAACTCATTCCGCAGTACGGCGGCGAGCGGCCGCCGGACGGCGATTTCAAGACCGCGCTGTTCGACATCACGCAGGGGACCGACCAGGTGCAGTGGGGCGGGCTGTTCGCCGCTGGGGCCGGCGTAGAGGATCATGAGCTGTCGCTGGTGTACATGTATACCCGGATGGCGGAGTCGACCGCGACGCTGGCGGAAGACACGCGGGGCAAGGCCTGGTTCGCCCGGACGTACTATCCCGACGCTCCCCCATACGCCCCGTCGAACCCTGATCACCCGGCGCACGACAGCAATCACCGCAATTCCGCGCCCTACCTGCGTTATGAGACGCTGACATACGCGGAGCGCACCACCGAAACGCTCCAGTTGAAAGGTTCCCACACGCTGCCGATCGATGCATGGCAGAATCACCGATGGTTGACGTTTCTGCCGCCGGAGGTGGACTGGGTCCTGGCCGCCAGTTCCGCTGGCCTGTATCAACCCGATAAGCGCCAGTTCGGCTCGCTGTGGCAGGCACCCTACTATTATCCGGGGCGCCTTCCCTGGGTTCCCCCGGGCGACGTGCCGGCCCAGTACGGGCCGCTGAAGGAGGCCCAGAATGCCAACATCGGCCACCTGCAGCGGATCTGGAAGGACATCAAGGAAGCCAGCTTGCAGGGCGCGATCGACCTGACCTTCCCGTTCGAGCAGTGGAGCGAGGATGAGGGCTACGTCAAGCTCGGCCTGTTCAGCGACACGGTGGCAAGGGAATACCGCCAGGAGTCCTACTCGGTCCCGGGATCGCCCGAGCCGTGGCAGGAGGGCTACGCGTGGGACCAGTTGTGGAGCGAGGTCTACATTCCGCCGACACTCGAGGCCGCGGAAATCGACGTGGACTACGACGGCGACCAGAAGATCTCGGCCTACTACGCGATGCTGGATCTGCCGGTCACCTCGTTCCTGAACATCATCGGCGGCGTCCGCTGGGAGTCGACCGAACTGGACATCGTCAACCATCCCGACAACAACGATCGCCTGCAGTACTACAGCCACGATACCAACCAGATGGTTCAACTCAAGCCGGGTGTGGCGGACACGTCCTTCCGGCAGAACGACGTGCTGCCGTCGATCGGGTTCGTTGTGCGGCCGCTCGAGCAGATCGCCTTTCGCGGGGCCTACAGCGAAACCGTCGCGCGGCAGACCTTCAAGGAACTCACGCCCATCCTGCAGCAGGAGTACCTCGGCGGCGACGTGTTCATCGGCAACCCCGGCCTGCGGATGAGCGCTCTGAGGAACTACGACCTGCGTGTGGATTATACCCCGCATGAAGGCGGCCTGGTGTCGCTGTCATGGTTCCACAAAGACGTCGAGGACCCGATCGAATACGTGCAGCGGGTGACGAACTTCTCGTTCACCACCCCCGTGAACTACCCCGAAGGCGAACTGACCGGCTTCGAGGTCGAGGTCCGGCAGCACCTGGGACAGTTCTGGGAGGCTCTGGACGGGCTGTCCGTCGGGGCCAATGCCACGTTCATCGACTCAGAGGTGACGCTGGCCGACCAGGACGTTGAGATCCTTCGCAACGCGGGCGTGACCCTGCACACGCGCGACATGGCCAACGCGCCGGAATACCTCTACAACCTGTACCTGACGTACGACCTGGAGCGCATCGGCACCCGGGTGGGCCTCTTCTACACCGTCACGGGCGACACACTGCTGCAAGGTGCGGGGCAGGCCGGCTCGAGCTTCATTCCGAACGTGTATCAGTCCGAATATGGCACGCTCAACCTGACCGTGTCGCAGAAGCTTGGAGAGAACTGGACGGTCAGCTTCAAGGCCAAGAACCTGATCGACCCGGACATCGAAACGGTGTATCGCGCCGACGGCCTCCAAGACCGGGCCAAGACAAGCTACAGCAAAGGCAGGGAGTTCTCACTGAGCGTGGGGGTAGCGTTCTAACCGTCCGACGCGTCGAGACGCGTCCTGCAAGGGAGACCATGATGGATCAGACGAGCATGACAACAAAATCACGGAAAACAGGCCGCTGGGCGGCGGTCTCGCTGGCCGTCACAGTCGTCAGCCTGTGGGCCTCGGCGGCGCTGTCGGGCGACGACGTCGCCGTCGACCTCGGCCGCACGCGGACCGCGCTGGAACAGATCACGGCCAACCGCCGGCTGATCAGCCAGGAGCGGCGGGACTTGGCGCTGATCCGCGAGATGCTCGACGCTCGGATCACCCTGATGGACGGCGAGATCGCCTCGGTCCGCCGGAAGATCGACGACGCACGGCAGAGCATCGAGCAGGCCCGCGGCAAGCAGACAGAGATGCTCGACGAGAGCCGTACGCTCAAGGAGGCCTCCGATACGCTTACCGAGCGGGTAGCGGCTCTGGAGAATCGCACACGCGCCCTGCTTGAGCGGCTACCCGCTCCGCTTGCCGATCGCGTCAAGCCGCTCAGCCAGCGGATCCCCGACGACCCGGGGGAAACCAAGCTGACTGTGGGCGAGCGGTTCCAGCACGTCATCGGCATCCTTGACCTGGTCAACAAGTTCAACGGCGAGATCACAGTCACCAACGAACTGCGGCAGCGGAGCAACGAGACCTCCGTGGAGGTGACGGCCGTCTACATCGGCATCGGCTACGCCTTTTACGCCAGTGCCGACCGTGGGGTGGCCGGGTACGGAGCACCTTCATCGGAAGGCTGGGTGTGGACGGAGGCCAACGATGCCGCGGCCCAGATTGCCCAGGCCATCGCGATCCTGAACAACGAACAGCCGGCATCCTTCGTCCAACTGCCGGTCACGATCCACTAAGCGGGGAAGCCAACTGCCATGAATGCCAAAACGATCACCCTTGTGCTTCTCCTGTTCGCCGTCCCCCTCACGGGTCGTGCCGAACCGGCGGACGTGAACGAAGTGGCCGCCTCCGGGACCTACGAGGAAGCCGCCGACGCCGTGCGACAGCAACTCGACGCAAGCACGGAGGAGCTTCGGCAACTCCGCGAGCAGATGAAGGAGGAACTGGTCCCGCTGCAGCGCCGTCTCAGCCGGCGCGAGCAGACACTGCTGGAGGTTCGCCGCGAGTACCAGGAGGTTTCGCGGGACCTGGACACCACCACGCTTGAACTGGGCAACCTCAGGACGGACATCGAGCGGCTCAAGCAGGAGTCAACCTACCTGTCGAACCTGCTGAGCGAGTACCTGCGCAGCTTCGAGTCGCGTCTTCACATCGCCGAACTTCAGCGATATCGCGACGTCGTGGAGCGGGCGCGGCTGGCGGCGGACAACACGAGCCTGTCGCCGCGGGAGGTCTTCGCCGAGCAGGTCACCCTGGTGGAAACCTCCCTTGATCGGCTCGACGAGGCGCTGGGCGGCTACACGTTCGACGGCACGGCGGTCGACCCGACCGGGACCGTGCAGCAGGGCACGTTCGCGCTGATCGGGCCGACGGCACTGTTCCGGGCGGATGACGGACAGGTCGTCGGCACCGCCGAACAGCACGTCGGCTCGCTCGAGCCGGCGGTCGTTGCGTTCGGTCATCCCGCCGACGCCGAGGCCGCCGCGGCGCTGATCCTCAACCACCAGGGCCGCTTGCCCCTGGACCCGACGCTGGGCAACGCCCACAAGATCGAATCGACCCGCCAGACGCTCGTCGAGCACATCCGCAAGGGCGGACCCGTGATGGTTCCGATCCTCGCGCTGGCCGCCGCGGCGCTGGGGGTGGCACTGGTCAAGTGGGTCAGCCTGGCGGTGCTGCCCAAGCCCTCCCGCCGGCAGATCGACGGGCTGCTCCAGACGGTGGCCCGGGGCGACGAGGCGGAGGCCCGCGCGAAGGCCGGCAAGCTCAAGGGCCCCGTCGGCACGATGCTCACCGCGGGCATCGCGCACCTGCGGGAGCCGCGCGAACTGGTCGAGGAGGTCATGTACGAGCAGGTGCTGGCCACGCGGCTGAAGCTGCACCGGTGGCTGCCGTTCATCGCTGTTGCCGCCGCGTCGGCTCCCTTGCTGGGGCTGCTGGGGACGGTGACGGGCATCATCAACACGTTCAAGCTGATTACCGTGTTCGGCTCCGGCGACGTGAAGATGCTCTCGGGGGGCATCTCGGAGGCGCTGATCACCACCGAGTTCGGCCTGATCGTGGCCATTCCGTCGCTGCTGATCCACGCGTTCCTGTCCCGCCGGGCCAAGGGTGTCGTCAACGAAATGGAGAAGGCCGGGGTGGCGCTGATGAACCAGATCACCAGGACCCCGCCCCATCGCCCGTCGGTGCAGCGCGACAGCGTCACCGGCGACGACCCGGAGGGCGACGACCGGACCGTGAAGCGCGACGACTCGGCCGCGGACGGCCCGACCGGCAAGCAGGACGGCCCGACCGGCAAGTACGAGGGCTCGACCGGCAAGCAC
>CAZHRW010000118.1:0-2919 GCA_964535025.1 uncultured Planctomycetales bacterium | reverse complement strand
GGGGTCGGTCGGCCGCGGATGACGGTGGCGGCGATCCAGGACGGGCTGCTGGGGATCCTGTCGCGTGAGCTCGATACGGGCAGCGACGAGATCGAGGTGGCCGAACGCGTCGGAGGAACGGCTGTCCGCCGACACGTCAGAGGACTGGTCAGCGAGGACGACGAGTGGGTCGTCGTCGAGGTGGCATGAGCATGGCCGAAATCCGCAATCGAAACCTGATCGAAACCCAACGGCTGGAGGCGCCGGCGGGGGAATCGCTCGAGGTCGTCCGGTGCAACCTGTCGGCGATCCGGCCGCTGACGCCGCTGGTCGTCGAGGGCGATGTGCGATTCGTCCGGTGCAACCTGACCAACCGGCTGCTTGTCGACGGGAAGGGCGAGCCCGTGGCCGATGCGAAACTCGACCACTGCCAGATCTCGCAGATCCTGTTCGAGGAGGCCCGCGAGGATGCCGAGACCGGCGAGATGACGGGCACGGGTGTCAAGGCGACGCGGCGGATGCGGCTGGCGCGGGGGCACTGGGTTGGGAAGGGCGTGACTGGACGCGTGGCGGTGCGCCGGGGTGAGGGGACGCTCGACGCGGCGACGGCGGTCGAGGCCAAGGCGGCGGCGCTGGCGATCACGCGAGCGGAGGTGGCTGAGAAATGACCACCTATTACGTGGATATGGATGCGACGTACGAGAGCCCCTGCGCCAACAACGGGACGGCGTCCGGGACGCCGTGGGGTGGTGCGTCGGGGCTGCTGCGGGCGGTCGCGGCCGTGGCGGCGGGCGAAACGATCTACGTCGCCAATGCGCCGACGCCGGCGGACAACGAGACGGTGGACCGGCTGACGGAGATGTTTGTTACGGATTCGAGCGATGTGAGTGTGGGCGACGAACTGGTCGGCCAGGACTACGGGGCGACGTTCCGCGTGGCGGTGATCGTGACGAATTCCTATTTACTCGGTGAGACCGGCGTGGACGATTCGTGGACGGACTACGAGGCGTTCCTGATCAACGGCGGGCCGGAGAGCCTCAACGCCGTGGGGAATCCGAGCTATCCGGGGATTGTGATCAGCGAGGATTTTGCCGCCAGCGGGGATACGACCAGCGGGGCGATCACGCTTCGAGGGGTGGCCAGCGACTGGACGACGGACGAACATGCGTACCTCGATTGTGACTCGGCGTGCGACGGCATCACCGTCGGCGGCGTGGACGGGTGGCACGTGCGATACGTGGAGATCGACACGCCGAAGACCTACGGTATCAAGGGAAGCAGCTTTCCATACTACTGGCGATTTGAGCATGTAAAGGTTGTCAACTCGGGGGATACCGCCTGGGAAGATATGTATGGCTGGCGCACGGTGGTCTTCGATCACATCGAGGCATCCGGTTCAACCCAATATGGCCTGTATCGTTCGCCGACCTACGGCAGTGTGATCCGCCGCAGTGTGTTTGTCGGCAACGGCGGCCACGGGTTCTATGGGGCGAGCTACCAAAGCAATCTCCTGGAGTCGATTTTCTCAGACAACGGTGGCGATGGGATTTATTGCTACGGTGGCGACGGCCACGTCAACATCGGCCAGTGCGTCTGCGACGGCAATAGCGGCGACGCCATCGAGTATGCCGCTGCGCCCAATGTCGGGTCCCTGAACGGCTGCCGGCTGACCAATAACGGCGGCTACGGGGTCAATGCGGCCGGGGCGCCGATGGTCGGCAGCTGTGACGGGAACCTGTATTACAACAATACGTCCGGGGCGCGAAATAACTTCCCGTCGGGGGAGCATGATATCGACGCCGCCGGCGACGGGTACACCGACGACACCAACGGGGATTTCTCGTTGACGAGCGACGCCGAGGGACGGCGCATCCAGGTCGACCTGGATGTGCCGCTCGGGACCGAGACCGGCACGACCTTCTACGCGACGGCCGGACTGACGCCGACCGATTCGGGCGGCGGCGACGGCGGGGCGGCACTGAGCCGCGTGAGGCTGGGCATGTGACATGTACGAGCGGATCGCACAATCGACGGGCCGACGGGTGGTGTTCAAGGCGTTCACGAGCAGCGACCATGTGACCGCCGCGACCGGCAAGACGATCGCCGTGCAACTGTCGAAAAACGGGGGGGCGTTCGCCAACCCGGACGGCGGGGCGACCAACGCGACGGAGATCGCCAACGGCTGGTATTACGTCGACCTGGCCGCGGCCGATACCGATACGCTCGGGCCGCTGATCGTCCGCGGGACCGAGGGGACGATCGATCCGGCCGAGGTGGTCTTCGACGTGGCCAAGGCGACCAACGGCGGCTGGACCGCACTGCCCGACGCGGCGGCCGATGCGGCCGGCGGACTGGCGATCTCCGATGCGGGGGGGCTGGACCTGGACAGCCTGGCGATGGCCGGGGATGAGATGGACCTGATCGACGCACCGAACGCCACGGCCATCACGGCGATCCAGGACGGGCTGAGCACGCACGCGGCGGCGGATGTGTGGTCGGTCGAGGCGCGCACGATCACCGGGACGGTCACGCTGGCCGACGGGGCGCACGGCGGCGAGGCGGCAACGCTGACGCTGAGCGACTACGGCGATTTCAAGGCTGATGTCTCGGGCCTGGCCACGCTGGAGAGCCTGACCGCCGAGCGGGAAACGCAGTGGGTCTCGTCGGCCGGCGGCAACGACGAAAACAGCGGGGCGATCGACGCGCCGGTGGCGACGGTTGGCCAGGCCGTCAGCAACAGTGACGCGGGCGGGCGGATCGTGGTGCTGCCGGGGACGTACGACGAAACAGTCGATGCCTCCGGGGTGGCGGGATTGGAACTGGTGATTACGCCGGGGGCCTTGCTGACCGCGGACGCCGAACACGTCCTGACCGTGGGCGATCGCGCGCATGTCTGCGGGGGCGGGCGCATCGTCAATGCATCGACCGCGGCAGAGCCGA
>CAZHRW010000117.1:0-7174 GCA_964535025.1 uncultured Planctomycetales bacterium | reverse complement strand
GCGGTTGACGCCGTCGTAGTAGCGGTCGCCGTCGCCCTGGTAGTCGTTGGGGCCGGTCCACCAGCCGTCGTCGGTCATGAGGGCCTCGGCCCGCAGGGGGTACTTCACGTTGGGATGGCCCGGCGTGTCGATCGACGGATCGGTGGCGGCCTCGTACCAGGTGACGCCCTGGTCGGGGAACGGATTCCAGTAGTAGCCGCCTTCGGACAGATCATTGACGGTGGCCAGGTCTCCGCCGCTGACGCCGAAGTAGGGCGTGGCGTAGGTGGGCATGGCCGCGGCGATCGTGCCGAACGCCAGCTCGTAGCCGTGCGCCCAGTGGGTATCGCCGCCGCCGACGGTGAACGACCAGTTGGCGCGCACCTGGAGGATGGTCTTGGCGATCTCGGCCAGGCCGTCGCGGATGCGGAGCTCCTCGATGGGCGTCATGCCGTCGGGGTCATGAACACTGCGGTAGCACGAGGCCAGCAGATCGTAGGCGACACCGGCGTCGGCGAACTGCTGGATGGTCTGGCCGAGTTCGTTGAGGTAATCCTTGCCGGGCGTCGCCGACGAGACGCCGTCCTCGAACCCGACGGCTTCCAGACGCGCCATCCGCAGCAGGCGTTCCTTGGCCAGGGCCGCCAGGTCCGGCTGGGCGCCGGGTCCGTCGATGGCCACGGCGAAGGCGTTGGCCAGGGACGACGAGGCCATGCCCGCGCCGCTGCGCCAGCCGCCGCGGGCGTCGCTGTAGACGGCGTCGGAGCCCTGGTAGTAGCTGTTGCGGAAGGTGTTGTAGGAGGTCGCGAACGGCTGCATCGTGGTCAGCCGGGTCGTGATGTCGGCCTTCTCGGCGGCGTCGGCCCACAGGAGGAACCCGTGGGTTTCCGAGGCGCCGGGCGTGGAGGGGTTCATCACGATCGTCCGCGACGCCACCGGTCCGGTCGAGCCGTTGCGGAACTCCAGGAGGATCGGCGTATCGTTGGCGGGGAGGAGCTCGGAGGCGACGAGCCTCGTCGCGCCGAACGCCTGCCACGCGCCGCCGTCGACGCGGTACTCGACCGTTTCGCCGTTGGTGAGATTGAGGAACTGGATCTCGACGCCGCTGGTGAGGTAGGTCGTCTGGTCCCACGTTTTGGGCACGTGGTAGGTCTTCAGCGGCGTGGTGTAGTACTGATCGTCGGCGGTGGGGGCGACGAACTGGATCACCGGTGTGATGGGGTTCACGCAGACGTAGACCCAGTGGCCGTCCGACGCGCCCACGCGGTCCGAGCCTTCGGGGATGGAGTCATAGACGGGCTCATCGTCGTCCCAGTAGGTCAGCGTGTGCCACTCGTTGCCGAACGCGTCCAACTGGCCGTAGGCGAACCGCTCGGTCGTGCCCCGCGGGCTGGAGCCCCAGGGCCCGCCGTTGTCGCCGATGGCGCCGAGGACGCCGATCACGCCGTCGTAGGTGAGCGTGTTGAACTCGAACGGCGCGCTGTACAGCGGGGCCCACGAGGGGATGAGGCCGGGCTCGTGGTAGGCGTGGGCCTGCATGTCGCGGTCGATCTTGTAGTGGATGTCGCCCGCCTCGCCGTTGCCGTAGGGTCCGTCGATGGGGTCCCAGTTGTCCCAGGCGACCGAGTCGCGTTTCATGAGGGTGTTGTTGCTGTTGTGGGCCAGCGAGATATCCACATCCCCGTGCAGGTAGATCGTCTGGTCGGCGACGGCCCCGTCGTGGTAGGTGTGTTCGACGGCCCAGTCGGTGCCGTTCGTGCCCGACAGCGCCACGGAGATGCCCGCCAGGCGGTTGGTCAGCGGCAGCGGCGAGACCGCCCCGCCGCCCCCGCCGCCGGAGGGGTTGACGGTGAGGGTGACCGTGTCGGCCGCCGAGAGGGCCCCGTCGTCGGCCTCGAGTTCGAGGACGTAGATCCCGTCGGTGGAGAACGACGCGGTCGTATCGACGGCATTGGCGTCGCCGAAGGTGACGGTGCCGGGCCCGGAGGCCTTGCTCCAGGTGACCGTCACCGCCGCGGGCGGGTCGGGCAGGCCGTCGTCGGTGACGGTGCCGTCGAGGTTCGCCCCGGCCGGCAGGGTGATCGTCTGGTCACTGCCGGCGTCGACGTCGGGGGCGGTGTTGGTCACGCCGCCCTCGGTGCCGACCCAGGCGGTTGCCTGGGGGGTATCGTCATCGTAGAGGGCGGTGGTGGGGATCAGCGGGTCCTTGACGGTCGCGACGGGGATCTGGCAGGGCGTATCGACGACCGACCCGTCGCCCCACGTCAGCTTGTCGCGGACGTAGACGTTGATGCCCTGCAGATCCATCCCGGCGGTCTCATCGGCGTCGCCGGCGAACTGCAGTTCGAGGCAGTACAGGGCGTTGACCCCGCCGCCGATCGAGCCGTCCTGGTTGTACAGGGCGTGGTTAAAGCGGCGGTCGGCGAAGAAGATCCTGCCGATGGCGAAGTTGCTCGCCGCCCAGCCGGCCCCGTCGGCGCGGCCGACGTCGGCGGAGGCCAGATCGATCCCGCCGTAATAGCGGACCTCCAGCGTGATGTCGGTCATGTCGAAGTCGGCCGCCCGCGTCGAGCGGAACTGCGCGCCGCTGGAGTTGGTCCCGGTCTCGATCACGCCGCTGCCGGCGACGTAGCCGTCGGCCTCGACGACGAACGAGCCGCGATTGACCTTGCCCCAGCGCAGCGCGCCGGTCGCCCCGCCGCTTTCGCCGAGGATGAGCCCGCCGTTGATGATTGTCACGCCGTTGGTGCGGATGAGCACGCCCGGCTCGACGGTCACCGCGGCGTCGCCGTCGAGGGTAATGCCGGCGACGGCGACGACATCGGCGTCGACGGACACGTCATAGGTCCCGTTGATGCTCACCGTGCCGGCGTCGTCGCCGGTGGAGGTGGTCAGCGGGACGGTCCCCTCCAGCCAGTTGGCCGGGTCGGACCAGCTCACCCCGTCGCCGGCGCCGGTCCAGTTCCAGGCGGTCGCGCTGGGGAGGTCGACGGTGACGGTGACGGTGTCCGCGGCGGTCAGTTGGCCGTCGTCGGCTTCCAACTGCAGCACGTAGGTGCCCTCGAGGTCGAACGTCGCGGTGGTGTCGACGGCGCCGGCGTCGTCGAAGACGGCGGTGCCGGGCCCGGACTGCTGCGACCACGTGACCGTCAGCGCGCCGGGCGGGTCGGGCATGCCGTCATCGGTGACGGTCCCATCGAGGACCGCCGGGCCGCCCAGGACGATCGCCACGTCCTCGCCGGCGTCGGCGGTGGGGGCGAGGTTGGCCGGCACGCCGAGGTAGGCCTCGGCCTGCGGGGTGTCGTCGTCGTAGACGGCGGTCGTCTTGACGTACGGGTCGGGCGCCGTGGCGACGGCGACGGGGCCCTCGGTGTCGGTGACGCTGCCGTCGCCCCAGGTGATCCGGTCGCGGACGTAGAGGTGGATCCCCTGCAGGTCCAGCGAGGCCGTCTCGTCGGCGTCGCCGCCGAAGCGGAGCTCGTGGCAGTACAGGGCGTTGACCCCGCCGCCGATCGTGCCGTCGGCGTTGTAGAGCTTGTGGTCGAACCGCCGGTCGGTGAAATACACCTCGCCGAGGGCGAAGTTGCCCGCCGCCCAGCCGTCGGGCGACTGGCGGCCGAGGTCGGCCGAGGCGACCCGCAGGTGCTCGCCGTAGGCGACCTGCAGCGCGATGGCGGTCATGTCAAACTCGGCCGCCCGCGTCGAGCGGAGCTCGATCCCGCCGCCGCCGGTCATCGTCCGAATGACGCCGGCGCCGGCGATGTAGCCGTCCGCTTCGACCCAGAGATGCCCGCGGTTGGCCTTGGCCCAGCGCACATCCGCGCCGACGCCGCCGATCTCCTCGAGGATCAGCCCGCCGCTGTTGACCGTCAGGCTGTTGGTCCCCAGGTCCAGCCCCGACGCGACCGTCAGCGTCGCGCTGCCGTCGATCGTGACCGACGCGACGGCCCAGACATCCTGCGTCACGCGGACGTCGTAGGTCCCGTCGATGATGACCGGGTCGGCGTTGTCGCCGATGGAGGTGGTCACCGGCACGGTGCCCTCCAGCCAGTTGGCCGCGTCGTGCCAGGTCACCCCGTCGCCGCCGCCGCCGAAGTGGTGCGTCAGCGGGGTGGTGGCGTTAATGGTGATTACGACGGTGTCGGTGTCGGTCTCATCGAAGTCGTCGGTGACCGTCAGGTCGATCGTGTGCTCGCCGTGGTCGAGCATCACGACGGGCGCGATGCCCGTGGCGATCTCGATCTCGGCCTCTTCCCAGACGTAGCTGATGATCGTCCCGTCGTCGGTCGAGCCCGACCCGTCCAGCGTGATCTCCTCGCCGCCGTCGCGGTCGAGGTCGTCGACGGTCTGGTCGGGTCCGGCATCGGCGACGGGCGGCGTGTTGTGGGGGGTGATCGTCATGTTACTGACGGTGTGGCTGCCGATGCTGGCCTCCAGCGACCAGGTGTCCAGGCTCGCCACCGACGCCTGCTCGGTGCGGAAGGCGTAGCCGGCGGCCAGTTGGACCTCCGCGCCGCCGTCGGGCGTGATGAACACGTCGTAGGTGTGCGTCGCCAGGTCCACTTCCATCCGCACGTGGTAGGTGTCGCCGACGACGTAGGCGATGTCGGCGTCGCGGGCGTAGCCGCCGCCGTCGCGGGCGTCCAGGTACCCGCCGGCGTCGAAGCGGACGATGCACGCCAGGTCGGTCCACCAGTCGGCGGCCCCCAGGCACAGGCCGGTCACGCCGTCCATCTGCGGCGCGTGGGGCACGGCGTCGAACTCGGCGGTGAAGCCGGCGGTCTGCTCGGCGAACGAGGCGTTCTGGAAGTCCCAGACGCTGGTCATCGCGCCGCCGGTGGCGGGCTCGACGGTAAGGGTGACGGTATCGCTGTCGGTCAGCTCGCCGTCGTCGGCGGCCAGCTCGAGGGTGTAGACGCCGTCGGCGGTGAACGTCGCCCGCGTGTCGACCGCCGCCGCGTCGGCGAAGGTGACCTCACCGGGCCCGGCCACGGCGCTCCACGTCACCGCGACCGCCGCCGGCGGGTCCGGCAGGCCGTCGTCGCTGACGCTGCCGTCGAGGTAGGCGTTGGCCGGCAGCGTGATGAGCTGGTCGGCGCCGGCGTCGACGACCGGGGCGGCGTTGGGGATCGGCTCGACCGTGATCGTGACGGTGTCCGCCGCCGTCAGCGCGCCGTCGTCGGCTTCGAGTTCGAGAACGTAGACGCCGTCGATCGAGAACGCCGCCGTCGTGTCGACCGCGTTGGGGTCGCCGAAGGTGACGGTGCCGGGCCCGGAGGACCGGCGCCAGGTGACCGCCACCGCCGCCGGCGGGTCGGGCAGGCCGTCGTCGGTGACGGTGCCGTCGAGGACCGCGTCGGACGGCAGCGTGATGAGCTGGTCGGCGCCGGCGTCGACCACCGGGGCATCATTGGGCGGCAGGCCGAGATACGCGACGGCCTGGGGCACGTCGTCGTCCCAGACGGCCGTCGTCGGATCGAGCGGGTCGAACGCCGTCGCCACCGTCAACTCGCACGGCGTGTCGGTGACCGAGTCGTCGTACCAGATGACCTGGTCGCGGACGTAGAGGTTCGTGCCCTGCAGGTTCAGCGTCCCGCCGGTCGTCTTCCACCAGTCCCCGCCGAACTCCAGCTCGAAGCAGTACAGGGCGTTGACGCCCCCGCCGGTCGAGCCGTCCGCCTGGTAAAGGTTGTGGGTGTAGCGGTAGTCGTAGCACGTCAGCTTGCCGATCGCGTAGTTCCCCGCCGTCCAGCCGTCGGCGGTGCGGCCGAGGTCGGCCGAGCCGACGCGGACCGTCAGGTCGGAGTAGCCGAGGATCAACGTGATGTCGGTCATGTCATAGTCGGCGCCGCGGGTGCTCAGCAGGTAGACCCCGCCGCCGCCGGTCAACGTCCGGATGACGCCGCTGCCGGCGATGTAGCCGTCCGCTTCGACCCAGAGATGCCCGCGGTTGGCCTTGGCCCAGCGCAGGTCCGCGCCGACGCCGGCGACCTCCTCGAGGATCAGCCCGCCGTCGTTGATCGTCAGGCTGTTGGTGCCCAGCTCGAGACCCGACGCCACGGTCAGCGTCGCGTCGCCGTCGATCGTGACGGTGCTGACGGCCCAGACATCCTGCGTGATGACCACGTCGTAGGGCCCGTCGATGACGACCGCGTCGGCGCCGTCGCCGTCGGAGGTGGTCGCCGGGACGGCGTCCTCGACCCAGTTATCCGGGTCGTTCCAACTGACCCCGTCGCCGTCGCCGTTCCAGTAATGGGTATCGGCCCGCGCGGCGGGCACGGCCCACGCGGCCAACAGCCCCAGGGCGGCCGCCACCAGGGGCAGACCAAGGCAGGGGCGATAACGTGACTGTTCCATTGACGTGACTCCTTCCATGCGCGTGCGGGTTGACGTTGTCACGAATACGTTCATCCCTCGCCGCCGGCCGCATCGGCGCGCACCGATCACGGCGAAGGAAATCGGTTCCTTCCAAACGACCGAACAGGCCGTCCGGACGGCCCGCGCAGGGGCCCCGTCGGCCCGTCCCCCGACGATGAAACGACGGCGTCGCGGGTGCCGCACCCTCGGCCGACGCGCCGTCGCCGCGTTAGGTCCGAGTGATGTGTCCGGCCCCGATCCAGCACGGACTGCCGCAAGCAAACCTCGCTCAAACGGTCAAGGCCGTCGCGAGCCCGCCACGCAGCGGGTGTGGGGCAGTCTCGAAAAGTATCGTCGGATGTGAGGGGCGAGAAAAGATACCGAAGTCAGGCGCATCCGCCCCCGAACAGAACACCCTTACTCATAATGCATCAGCCGGCGAAGTCAAGCGAAAAAATCTGACTTGCCGGTGGAAACTTAGGGACGCCGGGCCGGCGCGGAGGCCGATCAAACCGCTCTCCCCTCGGGGCCAGCTGGGCCTGCAGGGCCCGTGAGGGGGCGGTCCGATCGCGGACGCCGTGCCCGCACGGCCGCCGGCGGGCGCGCGGAGGCCAACCGCAGGCACCGCCGGCGGGCGCGCGGAGGCCGATGAAACCGCTCTCCCCTCGGGGCCAGCTGGGCCCGCAGGGCCCGTGAGGGGGCGGTCCGATTGCCGACGCCGCTCTCGCACGGCCGCCGGCGGCCCGGCGGCGGAGCTACGGCGGCGGTCCGGTCGCAGCCGGACGGTCGGCCGGATTATTGGCCTTCCTTCGTTAGCCCCGAAGGGGCGACGGAATTT
>CAZHRW010000116.1:0-3607 GCA_964535025.1 uncultured Planctomycetales bacterium | reverse complement strand
AGGTCGCGCCGAAGGGCGTGCGGGTCGTGCGCGTCGCCCCTGGCTGGATCGAGACCGAGGCCTCGGTCCGATTGGCCCAGCGCCTCGCCGCCGAGGCGGGAACGGACCTCGACGGCGGCAAGCGGATGATCATGGACAGCCTCGGGGGCATCCCGATCAGCCGCCCGTCGACGCCCGCCGAGATCGCCAATCTGATCGCCTTTCTCGCCTCCGACCTCGCGGGCAGCATCACCGGGACGGAGATCGTGATCGACGGCGGAATGACGCCGACCGCATGAGCGAGGACATCTCCCGGTTCCGGCCACTAGCGGCGCCGATGGCCCGCACCGGTGGACGGCCATTCGCCCGAGTGACAGGCTTGCCTTCAACATCGGCCGGTCGCCGGGAACGGCGCACCACGACCATGGTCCTGTCGATCCCCGAAGGCCCTGGCGGGGATGCGCACGAAGCGGTCACTCGCGGCGATGCTCCACAGCGCCTAAGCTGGCATGGCAAGCTGCCGTTCGCGTGACCCTACGGCAGGGGCGGCAGTGCGGACCAAGCGGCCCTTGGACCGTTGGCAAGTACCGACCCTTTGCGGTCCTTTAGACACAACGGATCTTCACCGCTGCCGAACGTCGGCAGAGCAATTGGCTGCCACGCGGCTTGGACGCGACGTCATGCCTACGAGCAGATCGCGTGGCGATCAGGGAGCGCTCATGAATCCCTCTCGACGGCGAAAAGCAACCCGCCTCGGAGTCGGCCGACCGTGCTTCGGCAGCCCTGAGCGGCCAGCGGTCGTCCCCATGAGGTCCGATACGATCACATCAGTTGGTCCTCGACGGGAAGTTCAAGCACGGTCAGCGTCACATCCCGGACGGTGAGTTCCGTGACCCGGTCGCCCACCCGCCGGAAACCGGCGTTCGCGGGGTTGTCGAGCGCACCGATCCAGAGGGTGTCGAACGCCGCGCCGTCATAGAGCCTGCCCTGCGCATCTGCAAACTCGTCGAGCCCGACGGTGGCACGCGACACCGCCCTCCGGTTCAGGAACGTCCCCTCGAAGACCAGCACGTCGTCGTCGTAGAGGCGGATCGCGGCAATCTCGCCGGGGTCGAGATCGCCGTCACGGTTGAAGCCGCGCGGTCTGCCGAACTGCACCGATCCGCCGACCGCTTCGGTGAACCGGAACCCGTCGAGGGCGACGGTGACGAACTCGCCCTCGGTGATCAGGCGTCGGGCCGGGTTGGGCTGCCCGCGCAGGCCGTCCACCGCGAGCCCCTCGGGTTTCGCGTTGGTCAGCGTGAAGGCCCGCCCGTCCGCACCCGCCGCGCCGAGCACGACGTTGACGAGCGGCGCGCTGTTCACCGGCCTGCCGCCGTCCGGCAGGGCGATGCGCGCGACGGTCTCGCCGTCGACCTGCTCGATCAGGCTGCGGCCGCGCCAGTCCAGCGTCAGGGTGCGCAGCACGGGCTCCGGCCCGCGCGTGATCTCGATCGAGACCGCGGCCGGGTCGGACCGCGCGCCGAGCGTGTCGGCCACGGTGTAGGCGATGTCGCTCACCGCGCCGCTGTGGCCCGCCTCCGGCGTGAAGGTGATGGCCCCGGTGAGCGGGTCCACAGTCCAGACGCCCTCGCACGCCACGACCAGCGTCCGCCCGTCGCCCGGCGCGCCGTCGATGCGCACGCTGGCGGGGTCGATCCCGCCGTTCACGTCCGTGTCGTTCGCCAGCACGTCGACCGAGACCGGAACGCCCTCGTCCGTCTCCGCCGTATCGTCGACGGCGACCGGCGCGGGGTTCGGGGCCTCGTAGGCGCCGAGGTCGGGGGCCGCGTCGCGGGTCTCGCCGCGGGCGTCGGTCGTCGGAATGGCCGAGCCTGCCGCCGCGCCGAGGGCGGGGTTGTCGTTGGCCAGCCGCAGCGCAACGGTCTCGACCGGCCCGCCATTGTCGGGGGGGGCGGCGAAGACCAGCGCGGGGTCGGCGTTGGCGATGGCGGCGAAGCCGCTCGCGTCGAAGGCCGACGCGTCGGCGCCGACGAGGTTGAAGCCCGCCGCCGTGATGCTGCCCTGGCCGATCAGGCCGATCTCCTGCCCGCCGCCGCCCGCGCGGTTGCCGAGCACCACGCTGTCGGTCAGGTCGGCGACGCCGACGCTGGGAACGGCGAGGCCGCCGCCGACGGCGCCCGCGCCCGTCGCCGCATTGCCGGTGACGGTGCTGTTGATCAGCGCGATCCCTCTGGCGTTGTAGACGCCGCCGCCGCCGCGGCCCCCCGCCGTGTTGCCGGCGACGGTGGTGTTGATGAGCGTGACCGGACCGAAAAAGCCGCCGATGCCGCCGCCGACGCCCTCCGCGCTGTTGCCGCTGACGGTGCTGTTGGTCAGCGTCACGCTGCCGCTGCGGAAGGCGCTGACAATGCCGCCGCCTCTGTCGTCTGTCGCCGCATTGCCGCTGATCGTGCTGTCCGCGATCTCGATCACGCGGCCGGCGATCCCGCCGCCTTCCGACGCCGTGTTCCCCACAACCGCGCTGCGCGTCAGCGTGACGGCCGCGCGGCTTAAAATCCCGCCGCCGTTGGAATAGGTCGCTTCATTGCCGCTGATCGTGCTGTCAGTCGCCGTGACGAAGGCGCCGTAGACCCCGCCGCCGGTCACCGCCGTGTTGCCGGTCACCGCGCTGCGCGTCAGCGTGACCGAGTCGCCGGCAGAAATCCCGCCGCCGCTTCCATCGGTCGCTTCATTGCCGCTGATCGTGCTGTCCGTCGCCGTGACGGTCGTGCCGAAAATCCCGCCGCCGCCGACAGCATCCCCCGTCGCCCGGTTGTCGCGGACCGTGCTCTCCGTCAACGTGACGGCGCGTCCGAAGACCCCGCCGCCGTCGGCGATCTCGCCCGCCGTGGCGTTGCCGCTGACCGTGCTGCGGGTCAGCGTGACGTCGCCGTCCGAAACGCCTATGCCGCCTCCCTTGGCGCTGAGGCCCGCGGTTGCGTTGTCGCTGACCGCGCTGTCGATCAGCGTCACCGACCCGCCGAACGCGGCGACGCCGCCGCCGAAGGCCACCGCGCCGGTGGTCTCGTTGCCCGCGACCGTGACGTTGGTCAGCGTCAGGTCGGCGCCTTCCGCCAGCACCGCCCCGCCGGCCCCCGCGAGGCCGTCGCCGGTGGTCCGGCCGCCGGTCAGGGTCAGGCCGTCGAGCGTCAGGTCGGCGGTGGTCGCGATCAGGCGCACGTTGTCGGCCAGCGTCCCCGCCGCCCGCGACGCCGCGAGGTCGGTGACGGGGCCGCCCGCCGGCAGGTCGTCCCGCTCCACGTCGCCGGAGAGGGTGAGGCCGAGCGCCCCGCCCGTGATCGTCAGCGCCTCGGCCACCGTCGGCAGCGTGGCCGACAGGTGCAGCGTGGCCCCCGCCAGCGCCGCGGCGAAGGTGATCGTGTCGGCGCCCGCCTGCGCGTTGGCGAACAGGATCGCCTCGCGCAGGGAGGTGAGGTTGTCGAACGGGTCCACCACGTCCTCGGCGGTGGTCACGATCAGCGAGGGGGTCTCGAAGGTCGCGTCGAGCTCGAAGGCCCCGAGGTCGCGCACGGCGGCGCCGTCGCCCGCCGCGCCGACGCCCGGCAGGTCCACCGCCGCCACGCCG
>CAZHRW010000115.1:0-5417 GCA_964535025.1 uncultured Planctomycetales bacterium | reverse complement strand
CGCGACCCAATGAAATCAGGCTCCCTGGCGGGGAAGGCGTCTGGAGCACCCTCGCTGAGCCCAATAACCATAGGCCTTCCGCAACAACGCAACCGGCTCTCTTCGCGCCCGATCGCCTTGCCAGGACGGCCCCGGTCCGGTACGATCCGACCTCACCGAGCCCCGACAGGAGTGATCCGATGGCCGAACACGTCGTCGACATCCGCGTGCGTTACAGCGAGATCGATCAGTTGGGCACGTTCTACAACTCGCGCGCCCTGGAGTGGTTCGAGGTCGGTCGCAGCGCGTTGCTCCGCGCGCTGGGGAGCCCCTACCCGCAGATGGAAGCCCGGGGCGTCTGCCTGCCGTTGATCACCGCCCACGTGGACTACCACGGCCGGGCCGGCTACGACGAGCGGCTCCGCGTCGCCACCCGCCTGGCCGCCGCGGGCCGGGCGCGCCTGCGCTTCGACGTCACCATCACCCACGCCGACAAGGGCCATCGCGTCGCCGGCGGCTACACCATCCACGCCGTCACCACGGCCGACGGCAAGCCCATCCGCCCGCCGGCGTGGCTGACGGACCTGGTGAGCCGTGCGACGGAGGGGACGCGGGGGTGAAGCTAGTTGAGCTTCTGTCGGATGAATTCGGCGCGGAGCTGCTCGCGCTTGTCGCCGTTCATCCGGCAGTTGTGGATCCGCTGCAGGTGGGCCGGCTGGGTCGTGAGGAACAGTTGGTTGACGGTGGTGAGATCGACGTCGCGGATCCGTCCGAGGTTGATCCCCAGGCGGACGTGGCTGAGCAGGTGCATCGTCTCGGCCGAGCTGATCAGCCGTGCCGAGCGTAACAGGCCCAGCGCGCGGAAGATGCGATCGTCGATCGCCATGGACCGCCGGGTGAGCAGGCCCTCGCGGGCATCCTGCTCGTAGTGGATGATCTCGGGGATGATCCGCTTGGTGAAGTCGTCGATGATCTGTGGTTCGGTTCGCCCAAGCGTCGTCTGGTTCGACACCTGGAAGAAATCCCCCGTCGCCTCGGTCCCTTCGCCGTACAGGCCGCGGATGGCCAGGCGCATATCGCGGGCGGCCTGGAAGACCTTCTCGATTTCGCCGGTCATCTTCAGCGCCGGCAGGTGGAGCATTACGCTGAGGCGGATGCCGGTGCCGACGTTCGTCGGGCACGCCGTCAGATACCCGTAGCGGCCGCTGAAGGCGAAGGAGATCCGCCGTTCCAGGTCGTCGTCGATCCGATCGATCTGCCGATAGGCGTCATCGAGCTGGAACCCGCTGCGGAGCACCTGGATCCGCAGGTGGTCTTCCTCGTTGACCATCACGGCGACGGTCTCGTCGCCGCTGATCGCCACGCCGCGGGCGCCGGAGCCGTCGGCGAGCTGGCGGCTGATCAGCTGACGTTCCACAAGCAGTTGGCGGTCCGCCTCGCCGGCGGTGTCAACATTGACGTACAGCGTCTCGTCCCCCAGCGTCGCCAGGAGCACCTCCTGGAGTATCGTGGCGATCTCGCCGCGCTGCTCGGGTGTGCAGCGGCTGAGGAAGGGGTAGCCCGCGACGTTGCGGGCCAGGCGGACCCGCGAAGAGATGACGATCTCACTCATCGGGCCGGCCCCGCGGAGCCATTCGGTGGTTCGTCCGGTCAGGTCGGCGAGTTTCACGAGCCCTCCAGCGTCTGGATCTGGTCCCGAAGCCGGGCCGCCTCCTCGTACGCCTCCGCCCGGATCGCTTTCTGCAATTCCGAGCGCATCTGCAGCAGGCGGTTCTGGCGGACCTCATCGCCGCCGGCGCGGCTGGGAACCTTGCCGACGTGGGTCGTCGCCGCCTCCTGCGCCCGCGCGAGCAGGGGATCCAGCGCCTCGGCGAAGGCCTCGTAGTCGTGGGCACAGCCCAGCAGGCCATGCTGGCGAAACTCCAGGAACGTCATGCCGCACTGATCGCAGACCAGGTCGCCAAGGTGCTTGGCCTCCTGCGATTGCATGACGAAATCCTCCAGCAGTTGGCTGATCGGGATCGACGGCTGCACGGTGATCCCCTCGGCGGCGGCGCAGACCTCGCACAGGTGCTTCTCGATCTTCTGGCCGTCGACGATCTCGGTCAGGTGAACCGTGGCGGGCCGATCGCATTTGTCGCATTTCTGTTTCATGCGGGTTGCCTCCAAGGCGGTACATCTATCCTAGAGCGTGCGGCCGGCACAATCAAGCCGCCACAGCGGCTCACCGAACCGCCGGGATCGGAAACGCCTCGCATAACTCGCCCACCTCGCTGCGGATACGGTCGATGACCGCCGGGTCGCCCCGCCCGGCGAGAATCGTGTCGATCCACCCGGCCAACTGCTCCATGTGCGCCTCGGTCAGCCCCCGCGTCGTCACCGCCGGCGTCCCCAGCCGCACCCCGGACGTCTGGGCGGCCGAGCGGGGGTCGAAGGGGATCTTGTTCTTGTTGCACACGATCCCCGCCGCGGTCAGCCACTGCTGGGCCTCCCGGCCGGTGAGGTCCTCGTCGCGACTTCGCAGGTCCACGAGCATCAGGTGATTGTCGGTCCCGCCCGAGACGATCCGCCAGCCCTTGGCCGCCAGGGCGTCGGCCAGCGTCCTGGCGTTGGCGATGATCTGCCGGCAGTATGCCTTGAAGTCGGGTTTGGCGCACGCCCCGAACGCCACCGCCTTGGCGGCGATCACGTGCTCCAGCGGCCCGCCCTGCAGGCCGGGGAAAACCGCCTTGTCGATCTCGGGGGCCCAGTCGGCCTTGCAGAGGATCAACCCGCTGCGGGGGCCGCGGAGCGTCTTGTGCGTCGTCGACGTCACGAACTCGGCGTGAGGGGCCGGGTTGGGATGCAGCCCCGCGGCGATCAGGCCGGCGATGTGGGCGATGTCGGCCATCAGCAGCGCCCCGCACTCGCGGGCGATCGATGCAAAGGCCTCGAAATCCAGCGTCCGCGGGTACGCCGAAGCACCCACGACGATCAGCTTGGGCCGCTCGGCCAGCGCCTGCTCGCGGACGGCGTCCATGTCGATCATCTCGGTCCGCGCGTCCACGCCGTAGCTGACGATCCGGTAGTACCGGCCCGAGAAGTTCACCGACAGCCCGTGCGAGAGGTGCCCGCCGCACTCCAGCGACATGCCCAGCAGGGTGTCACCGCGCTCGAGGCAGGCGTAATAGACGGCCATGTTGGCGCTGGTTCCACAGTGCGGCTGCACGTTGGCGTGCTCGGCGCCGAACAGCGACTTGGCCCGCTCGATGCACAACTGCTCGATGTCGTCGACGACCTCGCAGCCGCCGTAATACCGCTTGGCGGGGTAGCCCTCGGCGTATTTGTCCGTGAACAGCGACCCGGTCGCCTCCATCACGGCACGGCTCGTGTGGTTCTCGCTGGCGATCAGGTCGAGCATGGACTGCTGCCGCTGCTGCTCGGCACAGACCAGGTCGTAAACCTGCTTGTCATCGGCTTTAAGATGGTTCATGGTCGTCTCCGCAAGGGTCCGGTCGCAAGGCAGACACCTTACCCGCCCGCCGCCGCGGCGGCAAGAGCGGCCGAGGGCCCCACGGCGGTTTCCCCCGCTACACTATCGGGTGGCCCGCCGCCCGCGTGTGGTTACTCCTCCGCATCCGTGCCGCCGGCCGCCGCGGCGCGGGCGGCCTTGACCTCGGCAAGATGGGCGGCGACCTCCTCGTCGGTGGGCTTGGGGTTGGGCACCCACTGGTACGAGCGGCCTTCCCACACGAACATCCGCGGGTTGCCCGCCATGGGCTGGGCGGGGGCGTTGTCGCGGTAGGCACGCCACATGGCATCGACGAACGGGTCGAACGTCCCACCCTCCATGTCGGGCCGCTCGTGGCCGCCGCGATGGGCGGCGTAGGCGTCCTCGGCCGCCATGAAGCGGTCGACGTAGTCGAAGAAGGCGTCGTGGTTCCACGCCGCGACGGCCTTGCACAAGCGAGCCGCCAGGGCCGTGCCGGCCCACGCACGGCCGTTGCAGCAGAGGCGGTAGCTTTCGCTGCTGCGGTCCCAGCGGGTCCACTGCTCGGGCGGCTTCTCCTCGTAGTGGTCGCGACGGCCGTGGTGCTGGACCATCCAGTACAGGGCCGTCTGCCCCGCCCAGCCGGTGCCGTAGTAGGTCTGGGCATCCTCGTGGAACACGCAGGTGTCCGGCACGTCGCCGATGGCCGGGTCGTCGAGCATCAACGACGCGAAGAGCATCGGCCACTTGCGGCCCGAGGTGTGCCCGCCGCCCCAGTTCCACGACCCGCCCACCTTCGCCACGCCGGAGACGTCCAGGCCGTACTGGACCAGGCCGATCAGCAGCGGGCGCTTCGTCTCGTCGGGGACGTCCAGGTGCAGCAGCAGGCTGGCGATGGACACCAGCCGCGCGTGCTCGCGGCCGTACGCGGGGCAGTTTTCGCAGGGATTGAGCTGCTGCTGCATCCAGTTGCACATGTGGTCGATCCACGGCCGCTGGAACCACCGCTCGGCCGCGGCCCAGTCGGCCGGCAGGCGGATGTCGTAGTAGGGCGGGTAGACCTTCGGGTCGATCTCGGGGACCGCCAGGCGCCGCAGGAGCCCCCAACGCAGGTCGCTTGCCCGGTAAAGCGGCTTGTCGGTGCCCGCGTAGGGCGGCCGGAATGCGTCGGCGGGCGGCTCGTCGGCCAGGACGGTCAGGACCGCGGCCGAATCGAGGACGGTGCCGCCGGTCTTCTCGCTGTCCCACATGATCTTGTGAGCCACGCTGTTACGCTTGACCGGCGGGGCGCTGACCGTGGAGATCAGCGAGCGGTTCGGCTCGATCGTGACCGGGAACGTCACCGACAGCGCCGGGTCGTAGGTACGGCTGCGGGAGTCGTAGCCCTGCTTCTGCGTGGCGGTCAGGACGATCATCGAGCCGTTCCGCATGCGGCTGTCGTTCCGCAGGGAGGTGTCGCCCCAGCGGTTCTTGCTCGTGTCGACGGCCGACTCGTCGGGGGTGGCCGGCCCGGCCGCCGGCGTGGTATGCGTGATGGTCACCGGCCCGATCACCCACCAGTCGCCCGTGATGAACCGCCCGGCCCGCACCGGCCGGTCGAAGTGCCACGTGATCCCATACTGCGAGATCTCGCTCACCCGTCGCGGCTGTGCCCCCGACGCCCCCTGAACACACCCCGGCGACGACGCCAGAATCACCGCCGCCAGCACGGCCGGAACTGTAAGTGCAGTGTGCATCACGTTATCATCTCCTTTCGGCGCCCGCGGCCACCCGTCCCGCACGGCCGGACCTCCCGCCGCGCCTCACCGCCGGCCACACGCCGTCGCCACCACGATACCCGCCGCCGCCCCGCCCGGCAAGGCGGGCGGATTTCCCTTGAGCGAATCGAGCCCCTCACTACACTAAACCAGCATACCGCACCCCCTCGCCGGAGTGGCGGAATCGGCAGACGCGCGGGATTCAAAATCCC
>CAZHRW010000114.1:0-17611 GCA_964535025.1 uncultured Planctomycetales bacterium | reverse complement strand
TGGCGCCCCCGGCTAAATTCCGTCGCCCCTTCGGGGCGTGTCGCGTAAAAAGGACACCCTATCCGGGGGCTCGCGCCCCCGGCTAAGTTCTGTCGTCCCTTCGGGGCTTGTCGAGTAAAAGGGACATCCTATCCGGGGGCTGGCGCCCCCGGCTAAATTCTGTCGCCCCTTCGGGGCTGACGAAGGAAGGCCCATAATCCGGCCGACCGTCCCGCTGCGGCCGGACCCGTCCGCAAGGCCGCGCCTTGTCGGGGCTGTCAACGGCCATCCGCTCCGCCCCGCAGGGGCGACCGGAGTTTTGCCGGGGGGGCCAGCCCCCGGAACCCGTGCCCTTGAGTGAGTAAGCCCCGCAGGGGCGACAGAATGCTGCCGGGGCGTGAGCCCCGTGCCACGGGCAGGCCAGGGGCGTGCGGGGGCCTGGCACGCTCGCGTCGGTTGCGCTGCGGAGGGGTTCCGTCGCCCCTTCGGGGCTTGTCGCGTAATAGGGACACCCTGTCCGGGGGCTGGCGCCCCCGGCTAAAGTCCGTCGCCCCTTCGGGGCGTGTCGCGTAACGGGAGCATCCTATCCGGGGGCTGGCGCCCCCGGCGGTCCCCGAGGCCTTCCCCGCTGAACCGCTCCCCCTTCGGGGGAGCTGGGGCCCGTAGGGCCCCGTGGGGGCGACCGTCCGGCCGCGCCGGATCGCCCGCAGCGCCGCGTGGCCAGGGGTGTCCCTGCCGTGCGTTACCCGTTGAGCCCTGCGGCGAGGATGAGGAACACGCTGGAGGTCCAGGTGTAGGCGCGGTCGCGCAGGCCCTGGCCGGTCAAAGCGTCGTAGTTTTCGGCCATGCCGTGTCGGGCGGCCATGTCGCAGAAGCCTTGCGCGAGACGGCGGGCGAGGTCGCCTTCGCCGCAGGCGATCAGTCCGTCGACGATCAGTAGCGTCGTCGGTGCCCAGATCGGGCCGCGCCAGTAGCCGTCGGACTCGTAGAGCGGGCTGTCGGGCGCCTCGGTGGCCGGGCCGTGATCGGTCAAGAGGCCGCTGGACGTGAGGCGGTCGACCAGGGTGCGGCGAATGGGTTCCGGCAGGCGTTCACCCAGGACGAGGGGCAGGTACGGCAGCAGGCTGCGGGAATCGGCAGTCTCGACGTGGTCGCCGCTGCGCGGGACGGCAAAGCGGTCGCCGCGCCAACTGTGGTCGATGAGCCGGCCCAGCAGGACGTCGGCTCGGCGGGTCCAGGCGTCGGCGGCGTCGGGGCGTCCGAGGCGCGTCGCGATGTCGGCCAGGACGTCCATCTGGAGGATCAGGTACGCCGCCAGGTCGGGCCCCTCGACGGGCAGGCCGACGTCGAAGACGGTGCCGTTGTCCCACCCGCTGTCGTTGCCGTGATGGTAGTCGGGCAGGCCGTCGTTGTCGCTGTCGCGGTAGGTGAACCACCACTCGGTCCAGCGGGCGAGGGGGGCATAAATCTCCCCGAGCCGTCGCCTGTCGGTCAGGCGGCTGTTGCGGGCGAACATCCACCGCAGGGCCCAACCGTGGACGGGCGGCTTGACGAACGCCCACAGGACCGAGCGGTCGTTCATCATGTCCGGCAGGGCGCCGGTGATCGGGTGCTGGGCGTCGAACATGAGCATCATCTGGTCCCAGGCCAGATCGGGCGCCCCCTCGGCCAGTGCCATGGCGTTGAAGCAGTGGTCCCAGCTCCAGACATTGGCCATCCAGTTCTTGCTCATCAGCATGGCCGGGCGCGTGAGGTGGCCGGCGGGTTCGACAATGCACATCCAGTTGATGTACGCCGCCAGGTCCGCCGCCGAGCGATAGTCGTCGGCCACGGGCGGGTAGGCGTCGCGAAAGGCCGCGAACTCGGCATCGACGCGGCTGACCGCTTCGTCGAACGGCTCGTCGTGCTCGCGGGGGTCCCACCCGGACTCGATCTCCTCGATCGCGCCTTCGAACGTCCCGTCGTCGCCCGGCAGAAAGTCGATGACGATGCGCTCGCACCGCGCCACCGTCCACGGGGCGTCCACCTTCAACGCCCCGGCCAGAGACATCAGGCCGTACTGCTGGCGGTTGAGGAACGCGTTGACCTGCCAGCGGTCGCCCCCGACCGGCACGGCATTGACGAACACGCCCGGCCGCAGTGTCAGCCGCAACCCCGCGCCGCCGCGGCCCCGGACGCGCAGCACGCCCGGCCGGGGCAGGCAGAACTCCACGGCGCCGCCGTCGGCGACGAGCTTCAGCACCGACGGCGACGGCTCCTCGCGACACGCCACCGGTCGTCCCCCCCGGGTCAACGCCATGTGAAAGACGTCGGGCGAGCGGGCCTCCCCGTGCAAGGTGCGCAGGTACAGCCCGGGCGTCATCTCCTTCGATCCCCGCCGGGCGATGCGGTCGGCGTCGAGATGCGAGATCGCCATATAGCTGCCCAGACGGCTGAAGGGCACGATGCGCAGATCGAAGGTCATTATCCGGTCCTCGCGGCGGTGTTGACGGAACGCGCGTGATTGCTTCAGACGGGGCGGCGCCCCGCCACCGGTCGGCGAGTATAGGAGGTAGGCCTCGCTCGGGCAACCGGTCCGTGCGGTCGTCCGGGAGCGACGACGGCGGCGCGGATCCCTCGGCCGGCCGGTGGACAAGCCGTCGCGGCCCCGCTAGGATGCCCGCCATGGGCAAGCCGAATATCCTCCTGATCCTGTGCGATGACCTCGGGGCGCGCGACCTGGCGTGCTTCGGGAGCAGTTTCTACGAGACGCCCACGCTCGACCGCCTGGCGGCCGAGGGGATGCTCTTCCACCGTGCGTACGCCTCGTGCCCGGTCTGCTCGCCGACGCGGGCGAGTATCATGACGGGCAAGAACCCCGCGCGGGTCGGCGTGACGCAGTTCATCGGCGGCCGCGGCGGCGGACGCCTGGCCGATGTGCCGTACACGCACCATCTGCCGCTGGAGGAGACCTCCATCGCCACGGCCCTCGGCCGCGAGGGCTACCAGACCTGGCACGTCGGCAAGTGGCACCTCGGCGGCCGCGACTACTGGCCGGACCGGCACGGGTTCGACGTGACGCTCGGCGCCGACGTCGCCGTGACCAGCGGCGGCTACTTCAGCCCCTATGGCAGCTCGACGATCCCCGACGGGCCCGATGGCGAGTACATCACCGACCGGATCACCGACGAGGCGATCGGCCTGATCCGCCGGCGGGACGCCGACAGGCCGTTCTTCCTGTCCCTGGCCCACTACGCGCCGCACGTGCCGATCGAGGCCCCCGAGCCGCTCATCGAGAAGTACCGCGCGAAGGCCGCCGCGATGAAGCTCGACCGGATCGACCCGCTGATCGAAGGCGAGGCCTTCCCGATCCTCAACAAGAAGGACTGGCGGCTGCAGCGGCGGATCGTGCAGTCCGACCCGGTGTATGCGGCGATGATCGAGAACCTCGACACGAACGTCGGCCGCGTCCTGGCGGCGCTGGACGAGCAGGGGTTGGCCGATCATACCTTGGTGGTCTTCACCTCCGACAACGGGGGGCTGTCGACCGCCGAGGGCGCCCCGACGTGCAACTACCCGCTCAACGAGGGCAAGGGCTGGACGTACGAGGGCGGCACGCGGGTCTGCCAGCTCGTCCGCTGGCCCGGCGTGGTGGCCCCGCGGACGACCTGCCACGTCCCGGTCACCAGCCCGGACCTGTACCCGACCTTCCTCCAGGCCGCCGGCGCCGAGCTCATCCCCGACCAACACGCCGACGGCGTGAGCCTGCTGCCCCTGCTGCGCGGCGGCGATACCCTGGCGCGCGAGGGCATCTTCTGGCACTACCCGCACTATTCCAACCAGGGCTCCACGCCCGCCGCGGCCGTCGTCGACGGGCCGTGGAAGCTGATCCGGTTCTTCGAGGATGACCGCCTCGAGCTGTACCACCTCGACACCGACGTCAGCGAGCAGCACAACCTCGCCGACGCCCGCCCCGACATCGTCAACCGTCTGCACGGCCTGCTGGCCGCCTGGCAGCAGGAGGTCGAGGCCCTCATCCCCGAGCCGGACCCCGATTACGAGATCAAGGCGGCCCAGCCCTGCGAGCACACGCCGAAGTTCATCTGAGGGGCCGCAAGCCGCCGCCTGCGGCCCTTGGGTATTCGCGGGGCTCAGAAGCCCATGAACAGGTTGGCCTGTTCGGCGGCGATTCGGATCATGTCCGCCAGCGGTTTGGCCTTGGTGGTCACGACGCGGAGGGTGACGATATCGCCGCCGGCGGTCAGTGCGGCCCCGAGCGCCAGGCCGTCCACCCACTCGCGCAGGCCGCCGGTCAGTTCCGTGCGGTCCACGCCGACGGTTGTGACGGTCTGGTCGACGTTCCAGTAGGCCAGAGCGACATTGGACGAGGGCAGGCGGGCGAGGACGTCCCGGTAGGCGTCCGCGTCGGCCAGGCTTTCGCCGTCGTGGTGGGCGTTAAGGACGAGCTCGACCAGGTCGACGTCGTCGGCCAGCACCAGCACGTCGTCGATGAAGGCCCAGGCGCCGCGGGTCCACCGGTCGTCGACGATATGGACGGTCACGCCGTTGCGCTGCTCGCGGCGAATCGGACTGTCGTCCCACATCTTCTCGACGATCTCGCCGGCGCGGTCGACGTCGTTGACGCGGGCCAGCACGACGGGGTCATCGTCCTCGGTGGTGATGCACAGGCCGATTTCCTCGACCAGGGCCGCGATCTGGTCGGGGGCGGCTCCGAGACGATTTTCGACCTCGCGAAGGCCTTCCTCGAACCGCTCACGGTCGCGGGCCTCGCCGATGGCCGTCAGCGCCTCGGCGATGTGCTCTTCCAGGGCCGTCCACCCCTCGCGGCCGTCGGAGACGCTGTAGGCGGCGAAGAACAGCGCGTCGGCGGGGGCGACGGAGGCCAGGGCCTTCTTCGCGGGCCGCTGGGTGAGCAGGTCGTAGACGGCGGCGTCGGGATCCACGTTCAGCGCGACGGTCAGGCTGCCGCCGTCGCGGGCGAGCGTCGCGGCGCCGGCGCTGACCTCGCGCAGGCCCATGGCCGCGGTGACGCCGTCGAACTCCCGGCGGTCCCAATTGCTGAGCGTGGGGCGGATCATGTCCAGCAGGGCGCCGACCGAGACGTAGAGCCTGAGGTCCCCGTTGGGCAGGGCCTTGATGACCTTTCGGTGTTCGGGCGCGGCGGCCAGGGAATCCTTCACGGCGCCCCGCGCGCCGTCGAGGGCGGTCCGCAGCGTTTGGCGGTCGGTGGAGATGAACAGCCGGTGGTCGAGGCCGGCGAGGTAGGCCGTCTCCGGCTCGTCGTCGATGTTGAGGCGATAGAGGGTCACGTCGCCGGCGGACCCGTCCTTGCTCAGCCGCTCCCGCAGCACGTCGGGCAGCGCCTCGATCGCGTCGGGTTCGGACAGTTCGTTGACGATCAGGAGGTTGGGCATCGGCCTGTGGGGCGAGCCGCTCATCCCGTGGAAACTTATGTGGACGGCACGGGTTTTCTTCTGGAGCTCGCGGGAGGCCTCGAGCATCGCCCGCCCGTCCGGGGCGTGCGGGGCGTCGTCGACCAGCTTGTCCATCAGGCCGGTGTCTTCGAGGGCGGCGTTGATCTCCTCGACGTTTTCGAGCGACAGGTAGGCGATGGTATCCGCCGGCAGGAGCCTGGCGAACGGGGAGCCGCCGCCGCCGCCGAGGGCGCTGACGAGGACGGCGGTGATGGCGATCGCCCCGACGACGGCGACGACGACGGCCAGGATGACAATGCGTGAACGCTTCATGGACGATCCTTCCTGAACAGGGCCTGCGACGGTCGCCGCAGCGCGCGGCCGGCCGCGCGTCGCCGCCGATCCGGCCGGGCGGTGTTTACAGTTTGGCGATCAGGTCCTGGCGCTTGCGGTTGTAGTCGTCTTCGGTGATCAGGCCGTTGTCCATCATTTCCTTGAGCTTGCGCAGTTGCTCCTCGGTGTTGCCGCCCGAGGCCCCCCGGGCCACCGCCAGCACGCCGATCTCCTTCTGGGCCATCCACGCCCCGGCCGCGCAGGCCGCCGCGCCCAGCAGGATGAAGAAATCGGCCCCCGGCGCCAGGGCCTGCGAGGTCTGGACGAGCGTCGAGACATTGCCCACCTGCAGCACCCCGATCAGCGCCGCGAAGCCGTAGGGAACCATCAGCCAGCGGTTGTGGGTCAGGCTGAGGATCTGCCCGACCGCCGCGAACACGGCCAGGGCCATCAGGATCGCCAGCGAGGGAATCAGCAGCAGCCGGTTGATGCCGTCGGTGCCCACCTTGATCAACAGCAGGGCCACGAACAGCAGCGAGATGCCCGCCCCGACATACACCACAATGTCCCCGGCACCGAATCGGTGCCCGTTCTGCAGTCCGTCGTTACCCGATGCGTCGTTCATCTGCGTTCTCCTTCCGTACCCTGAGTACCGGAACAGGTGACCTGTGTGCAGCCCGATCGACTTGCCAAGCGACTGGACGTCACGGCCTATGGTAGGCGGGGCGGCGAGGCTGTCAACTCGTTTTTCCAGGGACGGCCTGGCCTTGACACAGGTGCTGCGATGGGTGAACGGCAGACGCTGGGTCGGTGCGGGCCGGCCAACGGGTCCGCGGCTGACAGCGCATCACCCGGCGAGCGCCTACGTTCCCCACTTCTTCGCGGCCTTGTGCATCTGGGCCTTGACGGTCTGGTAGGCCAGCTTCGGCTTGCGATACTCGTCGACGGTGCCCTTGTTGTTATGCGTGCGCGGCCGCCCGATGGCGTGGCTGTCGGTTACGCGGCAATCGTTGAACTGCCAGATCGCCGCGCCGACGAGGTCCGGGTGGTTGAGGTACACCTCCAGCAGCGCCTCGAGCGCCTCGGCCTGGTAGTCCTCGGTCCATTTGCTGCGCTGCATGTTGTGGCAGCCGGGGATGGCCCCGGCGCCGAACTCCGACAGGATGACCGGCTTGCCGCGGCCGCCCGAGGCATTGCCCGGCGCGTGCAGCCACTTGAGCAGCCGCTTCAGGTCCGGCTCGATGTTGTCGGGACGGCCGCCGTACCACGCGCTGTAGAGGTTCCAACTGACGATGTCGACCAGGTCGAGGCAGAGGTCTCGCTGCCGCCGGTTGCTGGCGGCGGTGACGGGGCGGGAGCCGTCGGTCTTGCGGATCAGGTCGATCAGGTGCTTGTACACCTTGCGCCCGCGTTTCGTGTCCGACTCGCACTCGTTGAGCAGGCCCCACAGGATGATGCTCGGGTGGTTGTGGTGCCAGTCGAGCATCTCGGCGGTGCTGCGGCTGATCTGCTGGAGGAAGTTGGGCGGGTCGAACGGCGTCTGGCGCGCGTGCGACTCGGCCCAGACGTAGAACCCCAGCTCATCGCACAGGTCGAGGAACCGCTGATCGTTGGGGTAGTGGCTGGTGCGGATGAAGTTGCAGCCGAGATCGCCGAGCATGTGCAGGTCGGCCACCTGCAGCGCCTGCGGCAGCGCGCAGCCGAACTGGCCGTGGTCCTCGTGGCGGTTGTAGCCCCGCAGGCGGATCGACTCGCCGTTGAGCAGCAGCTTCTTGCCGCGCACCTGGATCTCGCGGAACCCGACGCGATCGACCTTGTCGTCGACGATCACGTCGCCGTCGAAGAGCACCGCGGTCAGGTCGTACAATTGCGGCGTCGCGGCCGTCCACGGTTCGACGTCGAGGCCCTCGATGACACCGCTGAACTCGCGGGTCGCGCTGCCCTTGATCTGGGCGTTGGGCAGCGCGATCGCGTGGTCGTCCAGCAGGATCACCGCCTTGCGGCGGAGGGTCGTCCGCGACCAGTTCCGCAGCCGCACGGAGACGGCCAGGTCCCATCGGCCGTCACGCCGGCGGCGGGGCGTGGCGCGCAGGCGGTCGATGAAGACCTCGCCGACGAGCTGCAGCTCCGCCGGGCGGGTGATGCCGCCGTAGGTGTAATAGTCGTTGGGGATGTGCAGCGACGAGTGCGGGCCGAAGCTGTTGTCGACCTCGACGACGAGTTCGTGTTCGCCGTCGTCGAGCCCGGTGACGAGGACCTCCCAGGGCGTGAACGCGTCGTAGTGCCCGCCGATGCGCTTGCCGTCGACGTAGACGGTGCCGGTATGCGAGACGCCCCCGAACACCAGCCGCACCGCCGCGCCCTCGGCGCCTTCGAGGCGGGTCCGCAGCCAGGCCTTGCCGCGGTAGTTGACCAGATCGGGAATCGTCTCCCACGCCGAGGGCACGTGGATCGAGCGGGTGTAGCGGCGGGGCAGTGCTTTGCGCTTGCGCCTGTCGCGCCGGTCGTCGGCGGTGACGAAGTCCCACAGCCCGCACAGCGATTCAACAGGACGAACATCGTGCTCGGCGAAGGTGCGTATCAACATGCGGCGTTCCTTTTGTCGGGAGACCATGGGGCGCCTCCCCGCACGCCCCGTTGCCCAATGGCCGGCCCGCATTCTGGGATTTCCACATGTAGACAGCAAGCCTTTCTTCGTCAGGCTCTTGCGAATACAACGCCTGTCAGCGGGCAAGCGAACAAGGCGTGAATGGTGTTGACGTTGCGGCGCGGCGCTCACACGCGAGGACGATCAGTGCGCCACGGACCGTTCCGTCCGGCCGAACCCCGCTTCGCCGGGCCAGTGGTCGGCCGCGCCGAACCATGCGGTCAGCATCCGGCGGTGGTCGTCCACGACGGCCCGCTTGTCCGGGTCCCCGGCGGCGTTGCGCATCTCGCCCGGGTCGTCGGCCCGGTCGTTCAGTTGCACGGCGTTGGCACCGAAGTCGTATTCCGCATACTTGTAGCGGGCCGAGACGATCATTCGGCCGGCCGCGTTCTCCACCGGGACGAAGGATCGCGGCAGTGTCGCCGCCTTGCCCCGGACCAGCGGCTTCAAGCTCAGACCCCGCAGGTCGTCGGGCGCCGAGACCCCGGCGTAGTCGCATACCGTGGGCACCAGGTCCAGTCCGTTGCTCACCATCGCGGCCGAAACCGTGCCCTTGGCCGTGCTCCGCGGGTCGGAGAGGATCAGCGGCACACGGGCCGATTCGTCGTAGAACTCGGTCTTCTGCTCCAGCTTGTGCGAGGCGTCGTTTTCTCCGTGGTCGCTGGTGAAGATGATGACCGTATCATCGGCCAGGCCGGTCTGGTCCACCGCGTCCAGCACCCGCCCGATCTGCCGGTCCACCCGCTCGGCCAGACGGCAGTAGGCCCAGCGGTGCAGACGCCACCGCCGTTCGTCCCAGGTCCGGGCCACCTTCGCCCGGTGGCCGGTGGGCCGTTTGGCTTCCGGGCCGTCCGGTTGGACCTCATGGTTGTCCGGCAGCGGCGGACAGACCGTGGCATAAAACGCATCTTCATCCATGCCGTCCGGCAGTCGCATGGCTTCCCGCAGCGGTTCCTGGGCGCTGGCGTAGGCGATGTTCTCCTTCATCCTGCGGCTTTGCGGGGTGTCCTCCATGAAGTCGTTGACCGCCATGTAGCAGACATCGTGGGGATTGATGAAGGAGGCCACCAGCAGGAACGGGTCGGATCCTGCCTTCAGCTCGCGCAGTTTGTCCGCCGCCGCGGCCGCCAGGCCGTCGCGGTCGTCATTGCAGTAATGCTCGAAGCCGAGGTTGGGCGACCAGTAGCCCGGGAAATGCATCTTGCCGCCGTAGAAGGCTCTGTAGCCCGCTTGCTTCACCAGGTGGCCGAGGCCCTGTTTCACGATGGCCTCGGGGGTTTTCCCCTCGGTCTGATCGTTATCGAACTGATTTATCTCCGACGGCATCCGCCCGGTGAACAGTGAAAACCTGGACGGCACGCACAACGGATGGGTGCAGTACGTATTCTCCAACCGCACGCCGCGGGCCGCCAGGCGATCCAGGTTGGGGGTCTTCAGATGGGGGTTGCCGGCGCAGGAGAGCATCCTGAAGTTCTGCTGATCGGTCATGATGACGATGAGGTTGGGCCTTGTGGCCATCGACTGCTCCTGTCTACTCGTCCTGCGTCCGCACGATCAGCACCCAATCGTTGGCATCGGGCCGATCCGGCAGCAGATGATACATCCACTTGATCTCCAGGCGGCCGGGTACCGCCGTCCGCTCGCCGGTGCGGGGGTTGAACCACTCGGCCTGCGAGCCGTGGATCCGGTCTTCCGTCCACAGTCTCAGGGGCTTGGCGGGATCCACGCCCGCCTCGATGTAGACCACGAAGAGCCTCTTCTGGCGGGCCAGCGTGTGCACCTGCTTGCCGCCCAACGCCTCCACCGCCTGCGGCCGCGGCTCCAGTGTCCACCAGTCGACGGATTCGAGCAGGTGCTTCATGATGGCCATCTGATCGCCGCCCGGGCGATTCATCGCATCGGTCCAGTGAACGCCTTTGCCCCACGTGGGGTCATCCTGCGGCGTCGGCCGCGCGTTCCACAGGCCGTGCGAGCCGTACGTGAACCCGAACGACCCGTTGAAAACGGCCGTGTACGCACCGCGTCGGGTGTCGTCCGTGGTGACCACGTCCCGGATCCCCTCGTAGAGCAGCTCCGATTCCAGCACGGGCTTGCGGTTGTGCCTCAGGTACGGCTCGAGGTACGCGAAGGGGGTGAGCGGCTCGGAATGGCCGCCCTGGAGCATGAGGAAGTCGCACCACGGATCGTCCCAGATCTCCCGCCGATCGAACGGGTATGCCCAGGAGTGCGCGCTCAGGGCGCGTTTGTAGGGGTCCAGCGAGGCGATGTACGGACCCAGGGCCCTGACCTTGTCGACCGTGGAGGGCGATTTGAAGAAGGCGTTGTATTCCCCGCTGACCATGAACACGACCGGCAGGGCGGCATAGCGGGCGACCATGTACCGCCAGAGCTGAACCAGCCGCTCCAGCGGCGTCTGGTGAAACTGTTCATGCCATTTGCACGTGAAGACGCAGACGATGCCCGCCTCGGCCGCGTCCCGGAAGGCCGTGTCGGCACGTCGCCAGGCGGCCATGTGTTCATCGGTCCAGGATTCGGGCGTCAGCCAGTCGATGCCGAGTTCGTTGGTGGGACCCAGGAAACCCATCTGGAAGACGGTGAACCCCTGCTGCTTCCGTTTGGCCAGCACGGCGTGGAACATGGATTGCTCTTCGCCGGCCGGCGTGTCGGTGCCGAAATCCTCCGTGGGCGCGTACCACAGGGTGTCGCCGAGCCAGAGGAACGGCGTCCCGTCGGTATAGGTGAGGTGCCGCCTGTTCTCACTGGCCTTGAGAAAGCCGCCGCGGCGGTAGAGGGGCGAATCGCCTTCGGGCGGCCCCGCGTGGACGACGCCTTCCTGCCCGTCCAGTTCGGGGATATCGCCGCACCGGGTGCTCCATCGCCACGGCCCCTCGGCGGTGGGCGTAAAGCGGAGACACCAGCGGTCGCCGCCGTCCCAGAACCCCGGCAGGACCAGCCGCTCGCCTCCGGGGCCGTCGAACGCGGCGGCGAAATCCACCGTCACCGGGTGCTTGCCGGTCACCTGCGCCCTGAAATCCAGTTGTCGGTACTGCCAGACGGGTACGTCCGTATGCTCGCTCACGGGTCAGGCCCCTTTGTGTTCGTACGGTCGTGACAGGCTAACAGCGTCCCATAATGATCCGTGCTGCGACGGCCGTCAAGGGCGACCGGCGACGCAATAGGATTCACCTGTAAAACGCGACCTCATGCTAACAGCAATGGAGGCCGTCTATTGCACGATAAATGGCGTTCAGCCCCTGCCTTCTGGGCGTCCGAAGAACTTTGTCGGCGCGCGCCGGGATTATTCCTCGGCGGCCGTGCGGTCGGTCAGGCGGCCGTGTCGTCGAAGAGGTCTTCATAGCGGCCCCGCCTGGTGATGCGGCCGTCGTCGACGACGAGGACACGGTCGGCGTGGCGGATGGTGCTGAGGCGGTGGGCGACGACGAAGCTGGTGCGGCCGGCGAAGAGGGTGGTCAGGGCCTTCTGGATGCGGGCCTCGGTCATCGCGTCGATGGAGCTGGTGGCCTCGTCGAGGATGAGGATCCGCGGGTCGGCCAGCAGGGCGCGGGTGAAGCAGACGAGCTGGCGCTGGCCGAGGCTCAACCCGCTGCCGCGCTCGCCGACGACGGTGTGGAAGCCGTCCGGCAGGGCCTCGATGAGGTCGAGGCAGTCGAGCCTGGCGGCGGCCTGGCGGACCTCGTCGTCGGTGGCGTCGGGCTTGCCCAGGCGGATGTTCTCCATGACGGTGCCGCTGAAGAGGAAGTTCTGCTGCAGCACGATGCCCATCTGGGCGTGGAGGCTGTCGGAGTTGATCTGCCGGACGTCGCGGCCGTCGATGAGCACGTGGCCGGCGTCGGGCAGATAGAACTTGGCGATGAGGTTGACGATCGTGCTCTTGCCGCCGCCGGACTGGCCGACCAGGGCGATCATCTGCCCCGGCTCGGCCGCGAGCGTGACGCCCTGCAGGACGGGGCGTCCCGGGGTGTAGGCGAACCACACGTCGCGCATCTCGACGCGTCCGGCGATGCCGGGCAGGGCCTCGGCGTCCGGGTCGTCGGTCCAGTCCGGCGGGGTGTCCAGCAGGCCGAAGACGCGCTCGGCCCCGGCCATGGCGGCCATGGCGCGGTCGTACTGGAGGCCCAGTTGGCCGATGGGGCCGAAGAACAGGTTCGCCAGGAAGAAGAACATCACCACGTTGCCCAGGTCCACCAGCGGCTCGGGCCGGAGGATCTGCCAGGCGCCGACGACCAGCAGCACCGCGATGAAGAACTGGCTGTTGAACTCCAGCAGCGGCAGGAACACGCCCTGGACCCGCGCCAGGCCCACGTTGTAGCGGCTGTGGTCGGCCACCAGCTGGGCGAACAGCCCGGCGTTGACGTCCTCGCGGACGAAGCCCTGCGTGACGCGGATGCCGTTGACCGACTCGGCCAGCGTGCTGGTGATGCGGCTGAAGGACTCCTGGATCGTGCGGTGCTGACGGCTCGCGCGTCGGCGGAACTCGCGGTTCAGCACCCACAGCATCGGCACCAGCGCCAGCACGACCAGGAAGAGCATCCAGTCGTAGTACGCCATCAGGAGGGCCGCGACGGTCATCTGGCCGAGGTTGACCAGGCTGACGAACAGCACGTCCTGCACGCCGACGCGCATGTTCTCCACGTCGCTGATGATGCGGCTGATGATCCGCCCGGCCTTGGTGCGGTGGTAGAACCCCATGGTCATGCGCTGCAGGTGGGCGAAGACGGCCTCCCGCAGGTCGCGGATGACCAGTTCGCCCAGTTGCAGGGCGTAGCGGGCGCGGAAGTGCAGCGTGACGACGGTGAAGATCGCCAGGGCCGCGAAGGCGGCGGCGCCGAGGAAGATGCCCGGCACGTTGCCGGCGCGGACCGGGCCGTCGATGACCGCCCCGATCGCCCCGGCCAGCAGCGGCAGCTGGATCGACCGCAGCACGACCATGCACAGCACCTTGGTCCGCAGGCGCGCGTGCGGGCGGGTGTAGCCGAGCATGCGACGGATCAGTCCCATGCTCAGCGGCGCCTGGTCGTGCTCGACCTTTTCGATCGTGGCGAACATCATCGGGCGCGGCGGCTCGGTCGGCGCGGCCGGCGCGGGGCGTCGGCGGTCGGGGCGTGGCAATCCGGTCATGGCTGGCCTCCGTCGGCGTGATCGGCCAGCTGGTACTCGACGATCATCCGGTAGGGGCCGGGCTGCTGCATCAGCTCGGCGTGGGTGCCGGCCTGCACGATCCGCCCCCGGTGCAGCATCACGACGCGGTCGGCCCGCATGAGCATGCCCAGGCGGTGGGCGACGACGAACGTGGTGCGCCCGGCCATGGCCGATTCCATCGCGTCGAGGATCTCCTGCTCGGTCTGCGGGTCGATCGCCGCGGTCGGGTCGTCCAGCAGCAGGATGGCCGGCTCGAGCAGGACGGCCCGGGCGATCGCCAGGCGCTGGCGCTGCCCGCCGGAGAGGTTCGAGCCCGCCTCGCGCAGCAGCGTGTCGTAGCCGTCCGGCAGGTTCGTGATGAACTCGTGGGCCATGGCGACCTTCGCCGCCGCCTCGATCTGCTCGCGCGTGGCGTGGGGGTGGCCGAAGGCGATGTTCTCGGCGACGCTGGCCGAGAAGAGGAAGCTCTCCTGGAACACCACGCCCACGCGGCGGCGCAGGCCGGTCAGCTCCAGGTTGCGGATGTCCTTGCCCTCGATGAGGATGTGCCCGGCCTGCGGATCGTAGAACCGCGGGATGAGGCTCAGCAGCGTGCTCTTGCCCGCGCCGGTCTCGCCGAGCACCGCCACAACCTCGCCCGGCCGTGCGACCAGGCTGACCTGCCGCAGGACCGGCACGGCCGGGTCGTAGCCGAACGTCACGTCGCGGAACTCCACCTCGAACCGCTCGCTGCGCAGCGGGCGGGTCACGGCGGGGCTCTGGATCTCCACGGGCGTGTCGAGCACCTCGAACACCCGCCGGGCGCCGGTGAGGCTCTGCTGCATGCTGTTGGCGACGTTGGCCAGGTTGCTCACCTGGGCCGAGAACTGCTGCAGCAGGCCGGCGAAGACCACCATCCCCATCCCCAGCGGCAGTTCGCCGCGGACGACGAGGATGCCCCCGTACGCCAGCAGCACCACCAGGTTCATCTGCGTCAGCAGGCTGATGGCCTGGGGGTAGGTCGTCACGCGCCAGAAGATCCACTGCTTCTGGCCGGTCAGGCGGCGGGACCGCTCGACGAACCGCGCCACCTCGTGGCCCTCGCGGGCGAAGCCCTTGATCACCGCCACGCCGTTGACCGACTCGTTGACCCCCATCACCAGTTCGTCGAACAGCTCCCGCTCCCGCCGGTACGCCGGCTGAACGACGCGACTGAAGCGGCGCGCCAGCAGGAAGATCCCCGGCGTCGTCGCCAGGCACGCCAGCGTCAGCGGCAGGTGGATCGTGGCCATGTAGGCGAAGTACGTCGCCAGGCTGACGGTGAGGATCAGCGTCTGCATCAGCACGCCGTCGACGAACATGCGCGTCTGCTGCACGTCGCCGGTGACGCGGTTGATGATCGAGCCGACGGCGTTGGAGTCGTAGAACCGGAAACTCAGCCGCTGGAGCTTGTCGTACACCTGCGTCCGCAGATCGACGACGATCTTGCCCTGGGTCAGGTCGGTCATGGCGACGGTGTACCAGCCGTTGATCACGGCGCGGATCAGGGCGAAAAGCAGCACGCAGGTGGCAATGAGGGCGACCGTCCCCAGCGGCCCCCAGGCCCTCGGCGGCCGGAAGCCCAGCGGCCAGGCCGGGGCGGGGGTGTCCGGGGAGACGGCGTGGCGGATCACGTCCAGGCCCAGCCCGGCAAAGCTCAGCCCCGACAGCGCCAGCACCAGCAGCGTCATCTGGAGGGCGAACACCTTCAGGCAGCCGCCGCGATAGCGCCAGGCGAACTTCAGCAGGTGAAGGACAATCTGCCCGTCGGTCGGCCCCGTGCCGACGGGAGGGGATGCGGTACCAGGATTGTGCAGGCTCACGCCCGTTCCAGCGCCGTCGGCGCCGAACTCCTGTTGTGCGTGGATCCACGACACATTCGGCGCCCGCCGCGGCGAGCGCCGATCCAGGGGGCGTATCTTGCCCGCGCCGCCCGGCCGGGTCAAGCAGGTTACGCAGGATTCCCTGCAACGCGCCCGGACCGTGCCGGCCGAGGCGGGGGGATGCGGGCCGGCCCGCAAAGTGCCGTCACTGGCTGTTGCAGGCCCCATCAGGAACGTCGAAGAGGATCAGAACGATCACGCATCCGAACAGACGATTCGCTCGCCCTGACAAGCCGAAAAGACTGGCTTGCCAAGGCGAAGCTCGCCGCAACGCGGCGAGCGAAGACTGGAGGCGGCCGGAATTGAACCGGCGTCCCGTGACGCTTCAGCGCCAGCATCTACGTGCGTAGTCGGTGCATTTCACAGATGTTTCGCCCATCGGACCCGCGCCGACACGGTCACCTCAGGGCCAGTCCGACGGTGATTCGCCATGGCGGTAACCGGACCACTCCGCCGTCGCTAGCCTGCTGGTGGCGTCGGTCACACCCCGCAGGCCGGGTGTGGCGACGGGCTGTCAGTTGTTAGGCAGCCATGCGATAGCCGTAATCGGCATCTTTAGGTTTTCCAGGTGTTTAACCAGGCCTCCTGGAACCTGGGCACGCGACTGACACCTCAAATCGTCCGGTCGAAACCTTTCGCCCCCGATTGAGGCCCGACGCCCGCCGGCGAGCGTAACGGATTGCCGGGGCCAAGCATACGCCAAAACGCCTACTCGGCCATCCGATCGCCCTCCCGCGGGGACCGTCAACACAATGAAGTATACAGCATTCCAAATCTTTATACCAGCCCCCCGGCGGGAAGGTTCGCCCGGACGGCCGGCGATTGCGTTTGATTTCCCTCCCCGTACGCCGCAACAATAGGGGGCCCTGGCCCGAATGAAGGAGACGCCGCGTGGGCGCTGAGGCCCTGAGAATCGCGATCGCCGGTGCCGGCCATCTCGGCGGCAAGTGCCTCGACGCGCTTGGCCGCGTGGCGGGGGTCGCCGTCGTCGGCGTCGGGGACGTCGATGCCGATGCCGGCGCCGAGGCGGCGGCGACGGCCAAGGCGCCGGCGTTCACGGACATCCGCCAGATGCTCCAGCAGGTCCGCCCGGACGTGCTGCTGATCACCACCCCGCCGCCGGCCGCCGCGGAGTTGATCCCGTTGGCGGCGCAGGTCGGCAGCGACGTCATCAAGGCCGCCCCGCTGGGCCGCACGCTCGACGAGGCGGTGCGGATGGTCGAGCGGATGAACGCGGCCGATCGCCGCTTCGCCGTGCTCGCGCCGCGGCGGTGGTACCCGACCTATCGCGGCCTGGTCGAACGGCGGGCGGCGGTGGGGCCGCTGTTCCTCGCCCGCGCCGAACGCATCCTCGACTGGGGCGGCCGGCTCGGCTGGCGGGCCGACCGCGCGTCGGCCGGCGGGGGGGTGCTGCTGGAGGCCGGCTACGAGATGATCGACCTGATCGTCGCGGCGATGGGGCTGCCCGAGGAGGTCTACGCCGTCACCGGCCGTCGCGGCAGGCCGCATATGGTCGAGCGGGCCGGCGAGGTCGAGCCCCAGGGCATCTACGATACCGACGATACGGCCGTCGTCACGCTGCGCTACGCCGGCGGGGCCGCCGCGGTCGTCACCGTCAGTTGGGTCACGTCGCCCGGCGCCGAGCACCTCGCCCTGCACGGCCAGCTCGGCAGCGCGGTCGCGACGGCCGTCGAGTGCCGGTTCCGCGACGCCGAGGGGACCGTCACCGACCGCCTGACCGGCGACGACCGTCCCGTCGACGCCATCGCGGCCCAGTTGACCGACCTGGCGGCACGCTTGGCGGCGGGGGCCGAGCCCGTCGAAAGCGCCGCCCGCGAACACCTGCTCACCATGGCCGTCGTCGAGGCGGCGTACCTCTCCGACCGCACCGGCCAGGTGGAAAGCCCGCCGGCCCTGCTCAAGGCGCGTGACGTCCGACCCGCATCGTGCAGGCCCGTGCCCGATGAAGCCCAAGGGTAGAACCCCCACCTGTTTTTTCGCCGGTTTCGTGATACAAAACACCCCCGGCGGCGTCTTGGGCTATGAAGGCCGGAGCTGACTGGAGTTTATGGCGCCCATCGACCCGACGACCCTTGGCACGTGGTTCGACGCGTACGCGGCACGCCTGGTGCTGTACGCCCGCCAGTGGCTCCCCCCCGCCCGGCGGGGGGAGGGGG
>CAZHRW010000113.1:0-20861 GCA_964535025.1 uncultured Planctomycetales bacterium | reverse complement strand
GTCCTGGCCGCCAACGACCTGCGCGGCCGGGCGCGGATCCGCGTCACCCTCAGCGGCGGCGACCTGCGCACGGGCAAGCCGACCTCGCTGGTCACCGCCGCGCCCCTGCCGGACTACCCGCCGGCGTATTACACCCGGGGCGTGGCGGTGGTGGTCGCCTCGTTCAAGCAGCTGCTCGGCGACCCGACGTTCGGCCACAAGACCGGCTGCTACTTCCCGCGGATCCTCGCCCGCCAGGAAGCCGCCCGCAAGGGCGCCGTCGAGGCCCTGTGGTTCACCACCGCCAACCGGCTGGCCGAGGGGTGCTTCACGAACGTCTTCCTGGTCACCGGCGGCCGCCTCCGCACGCCGCCCCGCGACACCCCCGTCCTGCCGGGCGTGACACGACGGGCGGTGCTGGACCTGGCGGCCGAGCTGGACATTCCCGCCGACGAGGAGACCGAGCTGTTCATCGACGACCTGCTCGACGCCGACGAGGTGTTTCTCACCGCCTCGACGATGGGCGTGGTGCCCGTGGTGCGGGTGGAGGCCGGCCGCGTCGGCGACGGGACCGTCGGGCCGGTGACCAAGCGGCTGATGGACGCGGTGAACCGGTTGATCGACAAGGAAACGAGGGAGGCCTGATGCGAATCGCCGATGTCGTCGCGCACCTGGAACGGATCGCCCCGCCGGCCTGGGCCGAGTCATGGGACAACGTCGGCCTGCTGGTCGGCGACGAGGCGACCGCGTGCGAGCGCGTCCTGCTGTGCATCGACCTGACCGAGGCGGTCCTCGCCGAGGCCCGCGCGGCGCGGGCCTCGCTGGTGATGGCGTACCACCCGGTGATCTTCAAGCCGCTGGGGCGGCTGACGCCGTCGTCGGCGGCGGTCGTGTGGGCGGCGATACGTTCGGAGGTGGCGGTTTACAGCGTTCACACGGCCTACGACATGGCCGTCGGCGGCTCGAACGACGTGCTGGCCGACGCGGTGGGCATGGCCGACGACCGCCGGCCCCTGCGGGGGCGATGCGCCGAGGGGGCGTATAAGCTGGTGGTCTTCGCCCCGCCGGCCGACCTGCCGGCGATCCAGGCCGCGGCGTTCGCCGCCGGGGCGGGCGGCTTCGGCCCGACAAGCCAATACACCGAGTGCGGCTTCCACACGGCCGGCACCGGCACCTTCTTCGGCGCCGACGCCGCCACCCCCGCCGTGGGTCGCCCCGGCCGCCGGGAGGCGGTCGAGGAGGTCCGCTGGGAGACCATCTGCCCCCGGGGCCGCCTGGCCGCCGCGGTGCGGGCGATCACCGACGCCCACCGCTACGAGGAGCCCGCCATCGACATCCTGCCCCTGACCGACGCGCCGGCGGGCGTGGGGCTCGGGCGGGTCGGCGACCTGGCGCGCCCGGTCGGCCTCAAGACGATGCTCGGCCGCATCCGCACCGCCTGCGGCGTGCCGCGCCTCCTGGTGGCCGGCCCGCGGCAGCGCACGGTGCGGACGGTCGCCGTGGGGTGCGGCTCGTGCGGGAGCCTCTTCCGCGACGCGATCGCCGCCGGGGCCGACCTGTACATCACCGGCGAACTCCGCCACCACGACGCCCTCGCCGCCGCCGCCGCGGGCCTCACCGTCGTCTGTGTCGGCCACTCCAACAGCGAACGGCTGACCCTGGCGGCGATGGAACGGTCGCTGCGGGAGGCCCTGCCGGGGCTGGACGTCGTGCGGTCGCAGGCGGACGAGGATCCGTTCGCGGTGGTGTAACGCGTCGGCTATTGGCTCTGGCGGACGTACTTGAAGTGGACCTCCGGCGCTTCGGGCTCGACGACGGTAACGCCCTCGGGCAGGTAGAACTCCACCGAGCGGTCCGGGTGGGTGTCCGTGGGGATCAGGTCGCTTTCGTTGACGCGGACGAACGCGAGGATGTCCTCGGCCTTGACCTGCCCCAGCCGCCTGGCCGTGCCGCGAAGGGTCAGGGTGATCTGCCATTCCTCGGGGTAACTGTCGTCGCGGCTGAGCACGTAGCCCTCGCGGGTGATCCGCTCCATCAGGGGCGGGTCGACCAGCAGGTGGACCGGCACGGGGTCCGGGAGCGTCCGGGAGGTCGTGCGTTCGCTCACCCGCAGGGTGACCTCGGCCTTGGGCGAGCCGTCGAATTCCTCGACGAACTGGATGGGCACGCCGTCGATCGACTGGGCCAGCGCGACGTTGCGGGTCACTTCCTGCCCGGCCCAGTCTCTCGACAGTTGGATCGGCTCGGTCGGGACAAGCAGCCGTCCCTGGAGCTGCGCTTGCCTGGAGGCGGGGATGCGGATCTTCACCGTCGGCGGCGGGGGCATCTCGTCGGTCTCCAGGTGCAGGGCCGTATCGGGGGCGGTGCGGATGCGCACCTGCGCCTCGACGGGGATCCACCGGTCGGTCTTGACGGTGAGGGTCGCCGGGTCGGCGGCGACGACCGAGACGTTGAACCCCTGCAGCAGCTCCCACTGGTTGAGCACCGCCAGGACGTCCAGGGTGTAGGTTCGCGGCCAGGCGGGATCGGCCTCGACGACGCAGGTGGTATCGGCGGTTTCGGCGTCCTGGAGGGTGCGGACCAGGTCGGTGATGCGGCCCTGGGCGCCGCGGACGGTGACCCAGAGGGTACGGCCTTCGTCGCCGGGGGCTTCCACGCGGACGTCACTGCCGCGCGGGGGCACGATCTTGATCGTGACGTTCATCGACTCGCTGGTGGTCTGCTCCAGGTCGGCCCAGACCCACACCAGGAGGGTGATGAAGGCCACCCACCCGAACTGGCGCAGCCGCCGGGTCGCCGGGCGCGGCGGCCGGCGGCGGCGTGGGCCCTGGCCGAATTGTCGCAGTCTAGTCAGCGGGTTCACGGCTGGGATCCTGGGCGGCCGGGGTGGGCGTTGTCGGCGTCGGCGCGGGTTGGCGGGGCAGCAGCAGCGCCTCGAGCACCTCGGCCAGCCTGTCGGCGGGCACGCCGACCGACAATTGCCCGTCATACGCCAGCGAGACCCGTCCGGTTTCCTCGCTGACGACCATCACCACGGCGTCGCTCTCCTCGCTGAGCCCCAGCGCCGCGCGGTGGCGGCTGCCCAGCGAGCGGTCCGTCGCGCCGCTCTCGGCCAGCGGGAACTGGACGCCGGCGGCGGTGATGCGGTTCTCCTGGATCACCACGCCCATGTCGTGCAGCGTGGTGCCCGGATAGAAGATCGTGTTGAGCAGCTCGGCGGTCACCTGCGCGTCGATCGGCACGCCCGTCTCGACCAGTGCCCCCAGCCCCACCTGCCGCTCGATGGCGATCAGGGCGCCGATCTTGTTGCGGCTGAGGTAGGCGGCGCTGTTGGACAGTTCGGTCACCAGTCGTTCCACCCGCCCCGACTGGCCCCGGAACAGCCGCGTCTGGCCCAACTGCATCAGGGCCCGGCGCAGCTCCGGCTGGAACACGACGACGAACCCCAGGAACGCGAAGAACAGGAACTGCCCGTAGAGAAAGTCCAGCCGATCCCACCCGCCGCCGGAGGGCAGCAGGCGAATGAACACGTAAACGACCACCAGCAGCACAACAGCGCCCTTGAACAGCCGCTCGCCCCGCGTGCCCTCCAGGAAGCGCATCGCCCACCAGACCACCAGGCCGATCAGGACCAGTTGGATCAGGACGGTGAACGGGTCGCCGGCCACCCGAACGATGTATCGGACGATCTGATCGAACATCAACTCTCGCTTCCCAGGCGCGCAGAGGTCATCCGGCTCTTCTACGGCGCTATCGGTGCTATCGGTTCATCCGGCCCGAAGGGGCCAGCGGGATTAGCCTTAGGTCGGCCACGGGGTGGCCCAAAAAACCGAAATCCGAAGCACGAAATACGAAACAAATCCGAAACGGCAAAACGACCAAGCGGACAAACGCAAACGACAGAACGGCAAACGGAAAAACACCCTGCGAAAGGGCTCGGCCGTTTTGGCGTTTGCCGTCTTATCCGTTTGAGGTTTGTTTGGGCTTTCGAATTTCGTGCTTCGGATTTCCCTTCGCAATGGCGGCCAGGACGGCCAGGGCCTGGCGGGCGGGGGCGACGTCGTGGACGCGGAAGATCGTCGCGCCCCGGCGGTAGGCGGCGCAAACGGCCGCCAGCGTCCCCCCCAGCCGCTCGTCGGGCGGCACGTCGCCGACGAGGGCGCTGATGAACCGCTTGCGGGAGGGGCCGACCAGGACCGGAACCCCCAGGGCGGTCAGGGCCTCGACGCCGGCCAGCAGGGCGAGGTTGTGCTCGAGGGTCTTGCCGAAGCCGATCCCCGGATCGACGATGCACCGCCGGCGGTCGACGCCCGCGGCGACGGCGGCGTCGAGCCGCTCGGCGAGAAAGGCGCGGACCTCGGCCACCACGTCGTCGTAGCGGGGGTCGGTCTGCATGTCCTTGGGTCGCCCGAGCATGTGCATCAGAACGACCGGCGCGCCCCGCTCGGCGACCAGCGGCAGCATCGCCGGGTCGTCGCGTCCGGCGGCGACGTCGTTGACGATCGCCGCCCCGGCGTCCAGGGCGAACGCCGCGACGGCCGCCGAGGTGGTGTCGATGCTCACCGCCGCGCCCAAGGCGACCACCGCCGGCAGGATCGCTTCCAGACGTCGGATCTGCTCGTCGGGCCCCACCCGGTCGCTGCCCGGCCGCGTCGACTCGGCCCCCACGTCCACCACGTCCGCCCCGGCGGCCACCATCGCCCGCGCGCCGGCGATCGCCGCGTCCGGCGCCAGGAACCGCCCGCCGTCGGAGAAGCTGTCGGGCGTGATGTTCAGCACGCCCATCACGATCGGACAGCCGGTGCGGTGCGAGGTCAGGATGTCGTCCAGTGTGGCGGTCACATCGGCGTCCCCGGGCGTGCCAGGTCGCCTCCGTCCGCGGGCTGTTCGGTCGCGTCCGTCGTCGCCTCGTCCGCCGCGGCATCGGCCTCGTCGTTCGCCCCGTCGCCGTGGAACTTGGCGTGTTCGCCGGCGAGCAGGTCGCCGACGGTGGGCCGGTCGAGGGTCTTGCCGTCGACGACCATCTGGACCTCGTCGGCGCCGAGCGTTTCGTACTTCAGCAGCGCCTGGGCGAGGCGGTCGACGGCGTCGCGGTGCGTCTGGAGCAGCTCACGGGTGGCCGTCTCGCACTCGTCCATGATCTGCCGGACCTCCGCGTCGATGACCTGGGCGGTCTGGTCGGAGTAGTCCTTGCCGGCCAGCTCGCCCATCCCGCCGTTGGCCGACGGGGAGCTGTAGCGGACGAACCCGAGCTTCTCGCTCATGCCCCAGTCCATGACCATCCGCCGGGCCAGCTCGGTGGCCTGGTGGATGTCGGAGGCGGCGCCGCTGTCGAGGTCGTTGAAGAACATCTCCTCGGCGATCCGCCCGGCCATGGCCACGCGGATGAAGGCCTTGCACCACTGGCGGGTGTACATGTGGCGGTCGTTCTCGGGCAGCGAGAACGTCGCCCCGCCGGCCTGCCCGCGGGGGATGATCGAGACCTTGTGCAGCGGGTCGGCATCCTCGGTGAGCAGTTGGACCAGGGCGTGGCCGGCCTCGTGGTAGGCGGTCATCCGCTTCTCGCGCTCGTCGACGACGTGGCTCTTGCGCGCCCGGCCCCAGCGGACCTTGTCGCGGGCCTCTTCCATGTCGGCCTGGTCGATGAAGTCCTTGCCCGCCATGGTCGCGGCGATGGCCGCCTCGTTGACCAGGGCCGCCAGGTCGGCGCCGCTGAACATCGGCGTCCCGCGCGCCAGCCGCTGGAGGTCCACGTCGTCGCCGCAGGCGACCTTGGCGGCGTAGATCTTGAGGATCTCGACGCGTCCCTGGATGTCCGGCAGCGGGACGTGGATCTCGCGGTCGAACCGGCCCGGGCGGGTCAGCGCCGGGTCCAGCACGTCCACGCGGTTGGTCGCGGCGATCACGATCACCTGGTCGGTGCTGTCGAACCCGTCCATCTCCACGAGGATCGCGTTGAGCGTCTGCTCCCGCTCGTCGTGGCCGCCGCCGAAGCCCATGCCCCGCTTGCGGCCGACGGCGTCGATCTCGTCGAGGAAGATGATGCACGGGGCGTTGTCCTTGGCCTGTTTGAACAGGTCGCGGACGCGGCTGGCGCCGACGCCGACGAACATCTCGACGAAGTCGCTGCCGGGGATGCTGAAGAACGGCACGTCGGCCTCGCCGGCGATGGCCTTGGCCAGCAGCGTCTTGCCGCAGCCGGGCAGGCCGACCAGCAGGATCCCGCGCGGGATCCGCGCGCCCAGCCGCTGGAACTGCTTGGGGTTCTTGAGGAACTCGATGATCTCGCGGACCTCGTCCTTGGCCTCCTGGATGCCCGCCACGTCGTCGAAGGTGGTGTGGGTGTGCTCCTTCCGCATGACGCGGTGGCGGCTGCGGCCGAAGTTGCCGAGGATCCCCCCGCCGGCGCCGGCGCCGCGGAACTGGCGGATCACCAGGAACCAGATCAGCAGGATCAGCACGCCGATGTACAGCAGCCCCGGCAGGATCTGCCAGAGCCCGTCGCCGGTCTTATACCGGTACTTGAGCGGCTCGGGCGATTCGGCGAGTCGTTCCTCGAACGCGTCGGGGTCCTGGTAGGTGTACTCGACGGTGAACGCCTGCGGCTCGTCGGGGTCGCGGCCCGGGATGTTCTCGCGCAGCTCGCCCTCGATCCGGGTCTCGTGCACGACGATCGACTTGACCTGGCCGTTCTTGACGTACGTCCAGAACTGGCTGGCGGGGATCTCGACGGTCTTGGCGTTGTAGCCCTTGAACAGGACCGTCAACATCGCCAGCGCCACCAGCACGCCCAGGATCCAGGCGATCAGGTTGCGGTTGAACTTCATCGGCCCGGGGCCGTCGCCGCCGCCGCCCGGCAGCGGGGGACCTTGACCTTTATGGGGTTCTTTTTCAGCCATCGTCAGTCAAAACTCGCAAGCGGGCCCCTACGCGGCCCAGGGTCGAACGGGGGCGCCCCGTAGAATCCTCAGGCGCCCCCGGCGGGTCGTACGTCGACACTCCCCCGGCGGACCTCCCCGCCGGCGGTGTTCCTACGCCGGCGCTACCACGGCTGTTCCATACTTTCGACCACCCGACGTGCGACGTCGTCCAGCGTCGAGGCCGAGCCCAGGAAAAACGCCTCGTCGAACGGCTCGGGCGGCGTGTAGACCCCCGCCGAGACAAGTCGGCCCACCGTCACCAGTTCGGCGCCCGTCCGCAGGTCGGTCCACGTGTAGGCCACGACGATTTCCACCTGCAGCTGCCGCGGCCGTCCGGTGTCGGGATTGACGCTGAGCACCTGCTGGGTCACCCGGACGATCCGCCCGGTCAGCAGCGTGTCGGCCTCGGCGCGGTCGGCCACGCGGTAGGGCGTGTCGGCCTCGATCCGCTTGATCACCGCCTCGGTCAACCGAAACTCCAGGTCCCGCCGGAAGACGTCCGCCTCGCGGGTCCAGATCGGCACCGCAACCGTCTCGATGCCCTCGGGATACAGCGACGCCGTGCTGTAGCCGCCGACGCCGTCGGCGGCGCAGCCGCCCGCCGCCGCGACCAGCCCCACGCACAAGACCGTCCCCAGGCGGATCATGGGCGCTGCTCCCGGCCGCCCTCGACGTCCAGCGCCTCCAGGGCCTCGGCCGCCCGAGCCGCCCACGGCGTGCCGGGGTGGCGGGCGATGACGTCACGGTAATAGACCGCCGCCGACATGGGCCGTCCGATCCGTTCGTAGAATCGCCCCGTCCGGTAGGCCTTTTCCCCCTGGAGCGCCTCGATGGCCCGCAGGGCGGCTTCGGCGTCGGCGGCGCCGGGTGCGCCGGGGTACTGAGCGAGATACTGGCGGTAAAGCTGCTCGGCCTCGATCAGGGGCGTGTCGTCGTGGCCGACGCCGGCGAACTGGCGAAACGTGGCCCGCGCCGCCTTCAGCAGCGCCTCGTCCGAGCGGAACCGCCCGCGGAACCGCTCGATGTACTCCTGGTACGTCGCCGCCGCCTCGACCCACCGCTGGTGGGCGAACTGGAAGTCCCCGATCCGCATGAGGCTGCGCGCCGCCCCCGCCGAGCCCGGTAGCCGGTCGGCCACCCGCCGGAGGATCTCGATCCCCTCGTCCGTCGCCGGCAGGGGGATCAGCCCCCACAGCGGACGCTTCGCCCCGGCCAGGAAGGCCTCGCCGACCGCCGCCTCCCGGCGCAGCGCCCGCTCGTAAAGCTCGCCCGCCGGGTCACGTGCAACGACTTTCTCGAACCACCCGTACGCCGACCACCACCGCCCGCGCTGCGCCTGGGCCTCCCCGGCCAGCAGCATCGCCTCGGCCGTGCCGGGTGCGTCCGGGTGGGCCTTCACGTACGCCCGCGCCGCCTTGAACGCCGCACGCGGCTGGTCGGCCCGCAGCAGGCGGCGGACCTCGGCCAGCTCGCCCGCCGGCGTCCCGTCGCCCGGTGCGGCGGCCTCGACCCACCGGTCGCCCTCGAGCACCGCTTCGGCGGCGAGGGCCGGACGGCACACCCCCACCGCCGCCACCAGCGCGGCGGCGGCAAAACACGCTATCGTTCGGATTCCCATGGCTTTTCCAAGTGACGACGGGACAAGCGACACCGCAAGTCCTATCGTCAAGACGGTCGCCTCGTGATTATAGCCGCCGGCGGCCCCGCCGCAACAGACCGACCGTCGGCTTTGGCCCTTTGTTTACGCGCGGGCCTTGGGATGGATGTATCGGAACATCCGGGGCGTACGGCCGAGCTGGTAGCTGAGGTGGTAGGTCAGCAGGTCGAGCACCGCCAGGGCCTGCGGCTCGCTGAGCGTCGCCGGCCGTCGCTGCTGCATCGCCGTCAGGGCCGCGACGGCCGCCAGCGCGTCGCCGCTGACGTGGCGTTTCTCGGTCCACCCGCCCTCGCACTCGCGGCAAAGCATTCCGCCTTCTCGACTTGTGAAATACGTCCGGCGCCGATCGAGCGGCCGTCCGCAGTTGAGGCAGTGGCTCATCTCGCCCAGCAGCCCCACGTGTCCCAGCAGCCGCCACTGGAAATACGCCAGCACCGCCGCCACGGGCGCCTCGGGCTTGTCCAGGCGGTCAAGGGCCGCGGCCAGCAGGTCGAACACCGGCGGATACGGGTCGCCCTCGGCCAGGAGCATCCGGGTGATCTCCACCATGTACAGCGCGCCGTTCAGCGCCGCCAGCCGCTTGCGCAGCGGCGAGTGGTTCGTCGCCTCGGTGAACTCGGTCAGTGTCCCTAAGCTCTCGCTGCGCGAGGGGATAAACACCACCTCCCCCGTCGACAGCAGGTCGATCCGCCCGCCGGTGGCGCTGGTGGCCCGCTTCGACCCCTTCGCCAGCAGGTGCACCACCCCGTGCTCGCGGGTCAACAGATGCACTACCTGCGACGTCTCCGAGAAGTCCGTCGCATACAGACAGATCGCACGATCCCGCGGTCGCTCGGCCATTACCCATCCAGCGTAGCCGCCGTGGCCCCGCCGGGCAAGCTTCGGTGTTCACCGCGCGTTCTTCGCCACAAGTGGTGTCAAACGAGGCGGCTATCGCTTCTTCAGAAACTCCCCCGCGTCCATGCCGATGTCTCGGATGATCCGCCGGAGCAGCAGAGGGGAAATGTCGCGCCCCTTGTGGAAGGGAACAGTTGTGCAACGGCCATCGGGATGTCGAAACTGTTTGTGCGACCCTCGCTGGCGGACCTCGACAAAACCCAGGCGGCCAAGGATGGTAACCACTTCCGCAGGCTTGAGAACCGGCAGGGCGCCCACGATCAGGCCACCTGAATGCTGTGCGTGCCCACGAATTGCGCATCGAGTTTGGGCGGGCCGTCCTCGAGCAGCATCGCGATGACTTCCTGCAGGTTCGCTACAAGCTCTTCCACGGTCTGCCCTTGCGAATGCGCACCGGCGAATCCGGGGACATAACCGACCAGCAAGCCCGTCTGCGGATCCTTCTCAATGACCGCGGTGAACGATTGCATGGGCTGACGTTCCTTTCACCTGCTTCGGCCTGCGCATAAACCTCATACTACATTATTCCCCCCAGCAGACCGCTGTCAATACTGATCACCAAGCACCCTTCACCGTCCCCGTCCCTTGGTTCGGGCCGGGCGGGGCGGTACAATCGTCGGTCTATGGGTACGAAGCGCTGCGCTTGGGACAACGTGGTTCTCGCGGCGGTGGGTCTTATCGCCACTGTGGCGGGCGGTTGCGCGTCGGTGCGGGTGGCGTCCCCTATAATGGAAGCGCTCGACGTGCGTGTCCTCGGCGAGATGACGCAGGTGCCGCCGCGGGGAGCGGTGGATGAGGCGGCGCTGCTTTACGGGCCGGGGGTCGAGACGGTGCGCGTGGCGGGGGCGGCCAATGAGACGGTGAGCTTCCAAGTGCTTGTCGACGCCGGGGATACGCCGCTGGAGGCCGTGCGGGTGGCTGTGAGCGACCTGACGGCGGCGGACGGGCGACGGGTCGAGGCCGAGCGGATCGAGCTTTTCCGTCAAGTGCCTGTGCCGGCGGAGCTTCCGCCGTGGGCGGTCCGCCTGGGCCGCGAGGCGCCCGACGGGGAGGTCTACGACCTGCTCGTGCCCGTCGACGCCCCCGTCGGCGGCGAGCCGTTCGACCTGCCGCCCGGCGGACGGCTGGCGCTGTGGGTGGACCTGCCGGTCCCGCCGGAGGCGACGGCCGGACGCTACGCGGGAAGCCTCACGATCACCGCGGGAGGGCCCCTGCGGCGGGTCGAACGTAAGTTGCCGCTGCAACTGGACGTATGGGACCTAATCCTCCCGGACACCCCGGCGGTCACGGCGGTCGGGGCGTTCGATCACCGCACGCTCTTCGCCGCCTTCATCGACCGCGGCGGCGAGCCGTTCCGGCCGGTGTGGCTGGACCGCGACGATCCGCTCATCCGCGAGGGCCTGGCCATCATGCGGCAGTTGATGGTCCTGGCCCACCGCCACCACCTCGACCTGTTCGACACGGCGGTGCGGCCGATCTTCAAGCGCGACGCCACCGGCGCAATCCGTTTGGACTGGGACGATTACGACGCGATCGTCACGCCGTACCTCTCGGGCAGCGCCTTCGACGACGGCCTCGGCGTGGCCCTCTGGCCGGCGCCGTGGTACGACGGCTGGCCGAACGCCGACCACTACGGCGGGATCGAGACCGACCTCTATCGCGCTACGGCGGAAGGACTTATCGAGCGGACCGTCGAGCATTTCGCCGCCGGCGGCCACAGCGACCGGCTGGTGTTCTACCCGATCCGCACGCCGCCGGTCGCGGGCGACTATGCCCGCCTGGCCACGCTGGCCGAGCCGATCCGCCGCCTGGCGCCCGATGTGGCGATCCTGTCGCGTCTGCCGCTCGATCCGCCGAGCGAATCGGGACTTGCGCCGCCGGACGACCTGGCGGCCCTGGTGGACCTCACCGCCCCGCCGGGCCACTGGCTGCGGCCGTCGGGCGAGGCCTCGCCGGACGCGGCCCGTGCGTATCTCGCGCCGGGAGATCCGCCGTATGTCCCGCCGACTGATCGACTTGCGTCACCCGCCGACCTTCGGGCGCTGGGGTGGCTGGCGATGCGGACCGACGGGCGGGGGCTGTTCTGGCCGGATGTGCTCGCCTGGGACGCCGCCGCCGGCGAGGCCGCGGGCCTGTTCTACCCGGGCACGTCGGCGGGCCTGGAGCAGGTCCTGCCGAGCCTCCGCCTCAAGCGGCTGCGGCGGGGGCTCGAAGACGCCGCGTGGATCCGCCTGCTCCGCCGTCGCGGCGGGGAGGCCGCCGCCGAGCGGATCGTTCCTATGATGGCCCGTTACATGGGTTTACAGGCCGCCGGCGACCACGCCTACGACGGTCGCCTCCACGGCTGGGCCGCCGATGGTCCGCCCTGGCGGCTGGCGCGGGTCCTGCTGGCCGCCGAGGTCGCCGCCGCCGGCGTCGGCGAGACGGGCGCCGACGACGGCACCGCCCTGGCCCGCCGCCTGGCCCGCCGCCGCCTCGCCGAGGCCGCAGGACGGCTCGTCGTCGAGCGTGTCGCCACGTCCGTCGAGGCGGCCGCCATCGGTCTCGAAGGGCCGATGACGGTGACGGTGCGTGTGGAGCTGTTCAATCCCACGGCGGAATCCGTGCGGGCTCGCCTCTGGTTACCTCAGCCGCCGGAAGAGATTACGGTTACCGAAGGCGAGGCGGCGGTCGCGCTGCCCCCCGGCGGCCGGGCGACGGCGGCGCTGCGGTTCACCTGCCCCATCCGCCCCGCCGGTCCGTCCGGGAAGCTCGCCGTGCCGATCCAGCTCGAGACGCCCGGCCGGCCGGGCCGGACGCTCACGGCCGCCGCACCCCTCCTGCTGTCGCGGCCGGCGGCGGCGGTGGTGACGGTCGACGGCGACCTCGACGATTGGCCCCGACGCGCCGGCAACACGGCCGGCGAGTTTGCGCGGTTCGGGCGGTTCGACCCCTGCGACGACCGCCGCGCGCGAGCGGCGGCGCAGGCGTGGGTTCAGCACGATAAAGACTTTATCTATTTGGCCTTCCGTTGCGACCTGCCCGCCGGCAGCCCGACCGCGCGATCCGCCAACCGCCTGCAGTACGACCAGTGGATGCCCGTCGGCGAGGATCTCGTCGAGATCATCCTCGACCCCGGCGCCGCCGCGACCTCGCCCGCGGAGCTCTACCGCCTGGCGATCAAGGCCAACGGCGTGGCCCTGCCGACGCGCGGACTGCCGGGCGACCGGGAGCGGTTCTGGCCTGTCGATGCGCAAGTCGCCGTCACGCAAAGCGATAAAATCATGTACGTCGAGGCGGCGATCCCCCGCGCCGCCTTCGGGGACGCGGGGGCCGCACGCCAGTGGCGGCTGAATCTCGTCCGCATCTCGACGGTGCCGCCCGAGGCGGCCAACTGGGCCGAGGCCCTCCGCAGCCCCTATCACCCGGCCACGATGGGTAACCTGCTGCTGCTGGAGGAGTAACGGCCCTCTTGCAATCGGCCGTCCCGACGCCATACTAACGGCGGACAAGGACAGGTGACCATGTTCAGCGGCCCCGACAGCCTGACGGCGACGATCCGCATCCACCCGAGGACGTGGCGCGCGGACCCGGCGGCGGTGTTCGACGCCGTCGCCCGGCGGGCCGATCCGGCGTGGCTGGAGAGCACCGCCGCGGACGACCGCTGGGGCCGTTACACGATCGCAGGCTGCAACCCGTTGTGGAAGGTCACCTTGCGCGACGGCGTGCCGACCGGCGCCCCCCCGCCGCCGCCGGGGGCGCTGGACGAGGCGACCGATGCGGCGCCGGTGACCTGGCCGGGCGGACAGCGGGAATCGCTGCGGGGGTTCCTCCGACGCCTCCTGGCGGCCGTGCGGGCCGAGGCGAGCGACGCCGCCGCGTACGCGCCGGGGTGGATGGGCTACCTCGGCTACGAACTCGGCCGCCATTTCGAGCGGCTTCCCGGGCGGGCGGCTCGCGATATGTGCGTGCCCGACATGCACTTGGGATTCTACGACGCCGTCGCCCTCCACGACCGCCGCGCCGGAACGTGGCGGCTGATCTCCCTGGCGTTCGACGCCCCGCCGCCCGGCGCCGGCGAGGCCGCCGCGGCCGTGGCCGAGCTGCTGACCGCCGCCGAGGGCGCGGCGGCGACCGTTCCGCCGGCCGTCACGGCGGCCGAGATGGACACGGCCGTCGCCGCCGGACGCCTGGCCGGGACCTTCACCCCGGAGGCCTATCGCCGGGCGGTGGCGCGGTGCGTCGAGTACATCGCCGCGGGCGATATCTTCCAAGTGAATCTTTCGCAACGGTTTACGTGGGCCACGGCCGTCGACCCCGCCGGGGCCTACCGCTGCCTGCGGCGGGCGAACCCCGCCTGGTACAGCGGCTACCTCGCCGCCGACGGCTGGGCCGTGGCGAGCAGCTCGCCCGAGCTGTTCCTCCGCTGCCGCGACGGCCACATCATCACCCGCCCGATCAAGGGCACCGCCCGCCGGCGGGGCGAGGGGGCGGCCGACGCGGCGGCCGCGTCGCATCTGCTTGCCAGCGCGAAGGATAACGCCGAGCTGGCGATGATCATCGACCTGCTCCGCAACGACCTCGGCCGCGTCTGCCGCTACGGCACCGTCCGCGTCAGCGACGCCCGGGCGCTCGAGACGCACCCGACGGTCTTTCACCTGGTGGGGACGGTCGAAGGTAAACTCTGGCCCGAAAGCGACTTGGCCGACCTCGTCGCCGCGACCTTCCCCGGCGGGTCGATCACCGGGGCCCCGAAGATCCGGGCGATGGAGATCATCGACGAGCTCGAACCGGTCGCCCGCGGCCCTTACACCGGCAGCCTGGTGCACTTCGGCGCCGACGGCGGGGCCGAGCTGAGCATCGTGATCCGCACGGCCGTCTTCGAGGGCGGGCGGGCCCACGTGAACGTCGGCGGCGGGATCGTCGCCGATTCGACACCCGACGGGGAGTACCTCGAAACGCTCGACAAGGCCCGCGCCGTCGTCGCGGCCGTCCGCGCCGCCGAGGGCACGGCTGTTGTTAAGGCCCTTTAGACAATGGACTTATATCCCATCATGGCGAACGTTCGCGGCCGTCGGGCCGTCGTGGTCGGCGGCGGAGACGTCGGCCGCCGGCGGGCCGCGGGCCTCATCGCGGCCGGTGCGCGTGTGCGGCTGGTCGACGCGGCGGCGGTCGAGGCGGTCGCCGGCGCCGAGCACATCCGCGAGGCCTACGCCGCCGGACACCTGGCCGGGGCGACGCTGGTGTTCGCCTGCACGAATGATCGTAAGCTCAACGCGCAAATCGCCTTGGACGCCCGCGCCGCCGGCGTGTGGGTCAACGTCGCCGACGACCCCGAGGCCGGGGATTTCACCGTCGGGGCCGTCCATCGAACCGACGGTCTAATCGTAGCCATCGCAACGACTTCGGGCCTTCCGGCCCTCGCGGCGGCACTGCGGGATCGCTGCGCGGCGGCCCTCGGCGAGGATGTGGATGCCTTCGCCGCGGCACTGGCACGCCTGCGGGCGAGACTCCAGGCCGAGGCCCCGGCCGCGATCCGCCGGGAGGTGCTGATCCGCCTGTGCGGCGACGAGGGGCTCGCGGCCTTCCGCGCCGGCGGCGAGAGGGCCCTGGCCGCCCTGGCCGATCGCGCATCGGACGGGTAGGGGTAGGCCGCCCCCCGTCCCCGCTATTAGGGACAGTATCTATCAAAATCGCCCGAAAATCGGCCCGCGAGGGCGGCATAAAACCCGAATTCTCCGGTATCTTACCCAGTTTAAACGGCATAAAACCCGAATACTCCGAATACTCCGAATTCTCAATTCCCCCAGACTTCCCAGCTTGCCCACCTTAACGCCCCAAAGCCCGCCATCGCGGGGTTTCGGCGTATTCCGTCCCTACATAGATGCGCGCGCCTTGCATCCGGCATAAAACCCGAATTCTCGGATATTTTATCCAGGTTACCCAGACCCCCGGGCTTGACACGGGGGGGTATCTGGGCTTTCTTTTGTTTAAGGGATGCGACGTTTTGTTGGGCTGCTTGTCAATATTGTTCAACGGCGGCTCAATTTCATTGAGCCCGGGGCGCGGTTTGTTGAACTTTACCTCTATTTTGTTCATCGGGCCCTTGCGGCCGCGGAGTTGCCGACGTTTTTCGCTATTATCGCAGTGGGCGGCCGTCGGCCGGACAAGGCGATTGTCGGACGGACGGCGTCGGACCGGTCGGACGGGTCAGACGGGTCAGACGGCGTCGGACCGGTCGGACTGGTCGGACAGCGTCCGACACGGTCGGACGCGTCGGACAGGTCAGACGGCGTCGGACACGCTCGATCATCCAGCCTTCCCGGCCGGCGCCGCCGGAAAGGCACATCCCGGAGGGGCGGCCGGGGACCGTTGACGCGCCGGCCGGCGGCGGGATAAGATCCGTGCGAGCCGTGGGGGGCTTGCCGTCGGCGACGGGGGGATTGGAGAGGCTGTATGAAGCGCGCGCGGATTATGGCGGTGGGCCTGTTGTTGATGAGCGCCGCGGCGGCGGCGGCGGGAGAAGCGACGATCGAGATCGACACCGATTACGAAAACGGCCACCTGCTCGATTACCGGATCGTCGGGGACACGATCCGCGTGGGCCCGCTGAACCCCCATCGCCACCGGTGGTTTTCGTTCAGGATCACGGGCGTCAAGCACCGCCGGATCCGCTTCATTTTCGAGTGGGCGCCGCACGACAATCTGCCGCTGGTCATGCGGGTGAACGCCAACGACACGGCGATGGTCACCTACGACGGCAAGGGCTACGAGATCGTCGCCGACTCCGCCTGGCGGCCCAACGAGCCCGGCGCGACCTCCGGCGGGTACCACCACACGTTCTCCCACGTCTTCGGCGCCGATGAGGCCCTCGTCGCCTATGCCGCCCCGTGGTCGAACACCACGCTGGCCGAGCGGACCGCCCGGCTGGCGGGCGACCGGCGGGTGACGACGGCGACGATCGGCCGATCGCGGTTCCGCAAGCTGCCGCTGACGTACTTCCGCATCACCGATCCCGACGCCCCGGACGACGACAAGCGGCGGATCCTGATCCTCGCGCGCGAGGACAGTTACGAGGTGGGCGGCTCGTGGGCGGCCGACGGCATGATCCGCTTCCTGCTTGGCGACGACCCGGTCGCCCGGGCCATGCTGCGGCGGACGGTTTTCATCATTTTCCCGCTGTTTTCGGCCGACGGCGTGGCCATGGGCCACACGAACTTCCCGCTGTCGGCCGACGGCGGCGAGTACGTCTACCTGCCCGCCCACTGGCATGAGCAGCCGCCCTATCACGAAGTGGCGCTGATGAAGGCGTTCTGGCGCGACCTCAAGGCCGACGGCAGGGACGTGGACCTGCTGATGCGCCCGCATTCGACGTGCTACTTCCAGCCTCATTTCAGGCCGGGCTGCTACAGCGAGGATAACGCCGCGAATGCCGAACGGCTCTTCACGACACTGCTGACCCGCCTGCCCTGGCGGGTGAAGGCCCGACGCAGCCAGGGCCGCACCGGGACGAACTACGCGTTCAACGCGGTCTTCCCGGACGCGATCAGCATGAGCCAGCACGACGACTTCGTCTTCACGGCCGACTTTCTCGGCACCGAGAAGGCCGCGATCCGCCGCCACGAGGATTTGCTCCAGGACGGCGAACTGATCGTCCGCGCCCTGGCCGAGCACGACGGCATCCTCTCCCGATCGTATCCCCCGTGCCTGATGGCCGGCAACGTGGACCCCAACGCCGTCGCCGCCGGCGAGACGGCGACCTTCTCGGTCTACTACTACGACCTCCACGGCCGTCCGCCCGAGCGGGTGGAGCTGCTGGTCAACGGTAAGTCCTATCCCATGCGTGGCCCGCGGACGGCCGACTACAGCCGTCCGGTCCGTTTCGCGTATGACCTGCCGATCACCGACGCGACCCAGGCGTACCGCTTCCGGGCCTCGAACGGCCTGCGGGAACGCACCGTCCCCGAGGACTACGCCCTGCCGGGGCCCTTCCTGTGGGATGAGCAGACCCCGTAGCCCCGCCGCGCGAGGCGCGTTTTTCCTGCATTCGGATCTGGCCCCCTTTGCGTGGGGACGACAGGGATAGCCACAAAGAGCACAAAGACTAAAACGGCAAGAACGGCAACGACACAGCCAGCCACGAAGTTCACAGAGGGCTCGCAAACAAACCGGAACAAGTGATGTGATCCTACTTTCTGTGGGTTCTCCCGCCTCCGCCAGGGCTTCGCCGTGGCAAGCCGTGCCTCTGTGACACAAGCCGTTGCCGTTTTTGCCTTTGCGTTCTTTGTGCCCTTTGTGGCTCTCCCGGCCGTGGCTGTTTGCGGCGAGGAAGCCGCCACGAGAACGGGATGAGAACACTGCATTCGAACCGCCGGGCGGCTATAATCATCCTTTCGCGATGATGAGCGGACCGTTGAGACGGAGACACCCGATGGATGCGAAACAGAAGATCACGGCACTGGCCACCGCGGCGCGGGCGGCGGGGGCCCAACTGGCGACGGCGACGGGCGAGCAGCGGGATGCGGCCCTGCGGGCGGCGGCGGCGGGGATCCGCGCCGCGGCCGGCGCGCTGCAGGCCGCCAACGCCGAAGACCTCGCCACGGCCCGGTCGATGGGGCTGTCGGCGGCGATGATCGACCGGCTGACGCTCAGCGACACGCGGGTCGAGGCGATGGCCGCGGCCCTCGAGCAGATCGCCGCCCAGACCGACCCGGTCGGCCAGACGCTCGCCGGCTACAACCGCCCCAACGGCCTGCGGATCGAGAAGCGGCGGGTGCCCCTCGGCGTGGTGGGCATCATCTTCGAGAGCCGTCCCAACGTCACCGCCGACGCCGCCGGCCTGTGCCTCAAGAGCGGCAACGCGTGCATCCTCCGCGGCGGCAAGGAGGCCCTGCGGTCGAACCTGGCCATCGCGGCGGTGCTCGCCGACGCGCTGGAGCGGGGCGGCCTGCCCCGCGAGGCGGTGACGATGATCGACACGACCGACCGGGCGATCGTCGGCGCGATGGCGACGGCCGAGGGGCTCATCGACGTGATCATCCCCCGCGGCGGCCACGGGCTCATCCGCGCCGTCGTCGAGGCCGCGACCATCCCCGTGATCAAGCACTACACCGGCAACTGTCACGTTTATGTCCACGCCGCGGCCGATCCGGCCATGGCCGAGGCGATCGTCCTCAACGCCAAGTGCCAGCGGCCGGGCGTGTGCAACGCCGCCGAGACGCTCCTGGTCGACGCCGCCGTCGCCGAGACCTTCCTGCCCCGCGCCGCCAGGGCCCTGCAGGAGGCCGGCGTGAGCCTTCGCGGCTGCCCGCGGACCGCCGCGCTCGTCGACGGCGTCGACGCCGCGACCGACGAGGACTGGGACACCGAGTATCTCGCGCTGATCCTGGCGGTCAAGGTGGTCGACGGGCTGGACGAGGCGATCGCCCACATCAACGCGCACGGCAGCGGGCATACCGACGCGATCGTCACCGCCGAGCTCGCCGCCGCCGAGCGGTTCGTCGCCGCGGTCGACTCGTCCTCGGTGATGGTCAACGCCTCGACCCGCTTCAGCGACGGCGGCGAGTACGGCCTGGGCGCGGAGATCGGGATCTCGACCGACAAGCTCCACGCCCGCGGGCCGATGGGCGCGGCGGACCTGACGACGTACAAGTGGATCGTCACCGGCAACGGGCACGTGCGGACCTAGGCCCGGCGCCGTGGGCGCCGTGGGGGGCAGTTATGGACTGAATGGATAAGCCGGACCCAGGACGGGCGCGGTCGGCGCGCACCGCAACTGTCCATGCCCTCGCTCCCGTCCGTGCCGTCGGCGGCGCCGCTACTCGAGCGCGTCCTCGACCCGTTCGCGGCCTTCCTCGGCCGCCTCGCCGGCCTCTTCGCCGGTCTCCTCGGCCGCCTCGCCGGCTTCCTCGCCGGTCTCTTCGACCGTCTCGGTGGTCTCCTCCATCGGCTCTTCCTCGCCGTTACAGCCGGTGACCGAGAGGGCCGCGGCGCCTCCCGCGACCAGCAGTATCGCCAGCAGCCACGTCCGCAGTGCACTGAGGTACTTGCCCATCGTCACGTCTCCTTCTGTCTGTCGCTGTCGTCCCGTCCGGCGCCCGCCTCCGTCGCGGCCGCCGTCGCTCACGATTGGTCACTGAATTGTAGCAGCCGTCGCGACACTTCCCACGCCACCAGGCTCACCACCAGCGAGATCACCGCCACCAGCAGGCTGGCCGGCACGACGCCCCACACCAGCAGCCCCGCGAACGCCCCGGCCAGGGCGAAGCCGATGGCCGTCAGGATCATCACGGCGGCCAGGACCATCAGCCCGTCGGCCTTGGCCACCCGCCGGTGGCCGCGGGCGGTGCGGGCCTTCTGGTAGGCCAGGGCCACGTCGGTGGCGAATTCGACCAGGGCGGCGACCTTGCTCACCGCTGATGACTTCCAATGATCGCCCCGGTGATCAGCCCGAGGCACAGCGACGCGACGGCCATCGTAAAAGGGTGCTCCTCCATCGACTGGCGGGCCTCCTGGGCGTGTTCGCCGAGCCGCTCGCCCAGCTCGCCGGCCCCTTGCCGCACCGCCGCCGCCCGGTCGCCGACCGCCGCGGCCTTCTCCCCGACGACCGCGCCGATCCGCTCGCGCAGCTCCTCCACCCGGCTGCCGCCGGCGCCCTTGAGCGCGCGGAGCAGGTCTTCCAGGTCGCTCCGCAGGCTCTGGACATCCTTGCGGAGGTCCTCGATCTCCTTGGCACTGTTGCTGTAGTTCATCGTCTTTGGCATCACCGGTCCCCTCCAGGCTCCACGGGCCCCTCATCGATCCCTTCAACCGTCGCGGCGGCGCCCCTTCCCTGGCGGGACGGCCGGCGACCTCGCCGGCGGCCGGCGGTTTATTCAATTATAGCCCCCGCCGCCGCGCCCGGCGGACGCTCCGGTGGGCGACCGCCGGCGGGCGCGCGGCGGCCGATGAAGCCGGCTGGGGGGGCCGGATCGGCGTACGGGTGTTGCGGAGGCCGGGTGGGGCAAGGACCGAATTTTGGCGGCGGGGCCGCCGGCGGGCCGTCGGGGCCCTATAGTTCAAGTGAGGCATTCGGCCGGTGGGACGGCGTCCGGGCGGGCCGGGCCGGGGCCGGTGCGGGTGCAGGGGTTCGCCTGCTCATGTGCGAGTGCATGGGTGACGGCGCGGAAGGAGCAGGATCATGCTGTACTGGGCCTTGGTGTTCTTCCTGATCGCCATCGTCGCGGCAATCTTCGGCTTCGGGGGCGTGGCGGCCGGGGCGGCGACGATCGCGCAGGTGCTGTTCTGGATCTTCCTGGTGGTGTTCGCGATCTCGCTGATCGTCGGCCTGGTCAACCGTCATCGGATGCACCCGTCGCCGTGACCGTCCGCGCGGGCGCGGCGAGCGGCCCGGGCCCGCGTGGGCGGGCCCGGGCCGCGGCGTGTCCGGA
>CAZHRW010000112.1:0-6862 GCA_964535025.1 uncultured Planctomycetales bacterium | reverse complement strand
TCATCGATCATCGCCAGGATATTCTCGACCGGCGTGCCGGCCTGGACGTTGTGGCAGGAGCAGCAGATGAAGCCTTCGTTGCCGGCGCCGAGCGTGTCGCAGAGCATCCGGACCTCGCGGCGGACGTCGTCGGGTGTGCCGAAGGGCAGGACGTGCTGGTTGTCGACGCCGCCGTGGAAGATGACGCGGTCGCCGTACCTGGCCTTGAGCGATGCCGGCTCCATGCCGGGGCAGACGTGCTGGATGGGGTTCAGCACGTCGATGCCGCAGTCGATCAGCGGACCGATCAACGGCTCAACGGCACCGTCGGAGTGGTAGAACACCTTCAGGCCGTACGAGTGCACCAGGTCACACCAGCGTTCCATTCGGGGTTTCAGATGGCGCTGCCACATCGGCGGCGAGATCAGCAGGCTGCTCTGGGCGCCCATGTCGTCGCTGATGAACGCCAGGTCGACCAGGTCGGCCGCCCGGTCGTAGAAGCGTTTCATCATCGCCGTCTGAATCGCCTCGATGCGATCGAGGACGGCATCGACCAGGTCGGGCGCGAGGGCCAGGTCGATCATCGCCTGTTCGAGGCCCCGCAACTGGCAGTAGATCTCGAAGAACGACACCCACGGGCCGATCACGCCGAAGTCCTCGTGCACCTCGCGTGCGGCGGCGACGGCCGCGTCGACGTCGAAGCGGTCCACGTCCGGCCACCAGGGGTAGCGGTCCACGTCGGCGGGCGTGTCATAGCCGGCCATGGGCGGCTCGGCGACCTCGTCGTAATGCACCTCGCCTGAGTCGATGCCCTTCAGCGGCGCGCCCCACATCGTCCGCTCGGTCGCCGCGTCCGCCCCCACCTGCGACCCGGCGGTCCCGCCCGCCTCGGCGCGATAGCCGATGAACACCCAGACGATCTTATCCAGCCCCAGCGCGCGGTACATCGCCAGGTCCGTCTCGGTGCCCGTCGCTTCGCGCAGGGCTTGGCCCACCTCCGGCGTGTGCCACAGGTCCACCGGCAGGCGATCGACGCCCTGGCGATTCAGCGTAGCGGTCAGGCGTTCACGTGGGGTCATAAGTTCTCCTTTCATTGCGGCCAGAGGGTATCGCAATCGCCGCCGGCCGTCAACCACCACCCGGGCGGACGGCGGAGAATCGTGACAGCCGCCGCGCCGGCCCGTATGCTGGTAGGGCAGCGACGGCCCGTGGAGGATGATGAGGAATCCCAGCTGGATGTTGATGATCGCGTGTGCGTTGGCGGGAGGCGCCCTGACCGGCGGCTGTGCCGCCTGCGACGGCGCGCCAACGACGAAGAGAGGTGAACCGATGAAGACGACCCGAACCGGCGATCCCGCGGCCAACGAGGCCGGCGGTCGCGAACTGCCCTACGTGGCCAAATACCGCGGCGATCGGCGCGGGGCGTTCAGCTTCACGTGCGACGACGGATTCCGCGACCAGGTGGCCAATACGCTGGAGATCCTCGACCCGCTGGGGATCAAGGCGACGTTCTTCATCATTCCCTTCCACATGGAAAACCCCCGGATGAACGACAACATGATCACCTGGGACCAGGTCCGCGCCCTGCACGCCGCCGGCCACGAGATCGGCACCCACGGGGCCGTCCGCGAGAAGCTCCACGAGGCCGGCGACGAGCGCCTCGACGAGTTGATCAACGGCTCGCGACGGCTGATCGTCGAGCGGGCCGGGATCGAGCCGGTCTCGTATGCGGCCCCGGGCGGATCGAAGGTCGACGAGCGGGTCGCCGCGGTGATCCTGGAGCGCCACGCATTCATCCGTAAGGCGGATGACCTGCCCGACGCGACGATCCTCGGCTACGGCAATACGGACCGGCGCCGGTGGAGCGACGAAGCGACGCGCCGTCGAATCGAGGCTATCCGCGACGCCGGCGGCTGGGCGGTCGCCGTCGTCCACGCGATCGTGCACGGCTGGTCGCCGTTCAAGAGCAAGGACGAGTTTCGCATCCACTGCGAATGGCTCGCCGCCCAAGGTGACCTCTGGGTCGCCCCCCTGGGCACGGTCGGCCGCTACCGCGGCGCCCAGCGGGCCGCGGAGCTGACCGTCGACGAGCTCGCCGCCGGCCGCGTCCGCTTCCGCCTCACCACCGCCGCCCAGCCGGCGGCCGTCTATGCCGTCCCGCTGACCGTCGTCATCCCCGCCGCCGGCGCCCGCGACGTCGAGGCCGTCGCCGCCGACGGCACGGCGCTCCGGACGATCGTCCGCGACGATGCCATCCTGGTCGACACGCTGCCCGACGGCGGCGAGGTGACCGTCACCTGGCGGACGGAGTAACACAGCATCAATCGCCCGTTTCCCCACCGGCGTACTCGTACGGCCCGACGTCGGGCGCTTTGCCGGTGAAGGCGAGGCTGACGGGGTCGCCGGTCTTGAAGGTCACCGGGCGGTCCAGCGTGAGGATCTTCTTGTCGTAATCGACGGCCACCAGGCGGGCGGGCTCGTTCGAGCCGACGGTGATGCTGTCGCCTTCGATCATCTCAAACCCATCGCAGAAGTACAGCGGGTCGGCCACCGGCACCCGCGTGCCCTCGCCGTCGGCCGTGGTCGTCGTCAGCGGGGCGCCGGCGTCGATGCAGGGCGAATCCGGCTTCAGGCGAAAGTCGTTCTTGTCGGCGTCGACAAAACGCGGCTCGGCGGCGATGTTGCCGCGGAACAGGTCCCCCAGGGCGGCCTCGGCCTCGGCGAGCGTGAAGCTGTCCTGGTAGAGCCGGATCAGGTCTTCGTCCGCCTTGACGCCCAAAATGAGGTTGTGCACGAACGGATTGCGGTTGGTTGTGCGGTAGTCGGGGAAGTTCAGGAAGATCGTCTGGCCGTTGCGGTAGAAGATGTTGTTGGTGAACACGTTGTCGGTGACCGTGCCGAGCCGGCTGTTATTCGACAGCGTCCGGGCGTTTTCGAAGAACAGGTTGTGATAGATGCGGTTCGACCGCGTCCCGTCCTTCTGCATGCGGATCGTCCCGCGCAGCGTCGCTTCCGGCCGTCCGTCGGTCGAGTCGCGGTAGCGCAGGAAGCGGTTGCGGCGGAGGATCGCCTTGGGCGCTTCCAGTTGGACGAAGTTGGCGGCGAGCCCCGAGCAGGTGTTGTCCTCGAAGAGATTGTGCGGCCCGCCGTGGATCCAGAGGCACTTCCAGTAGGGATCGCTCATCGTGCACCGGCGAACGATGTTCCGCGACGGGGCGAACGCCTTGGTGTCGACGGCCGAGATCGAGACGGCCGTGTGGTTGATCGGCCCGAAGCGGCAGCCCTGCACGAGGTTGTGGTGCGAGTCGCGGAAGATCTCGATGTAGTCGGCCCCCGGCGTGGGGATCCACGGGGCCTCCTCGCGGAAGCCGGTCCGCTTCCAGGCGCGGACGAAGGTGCTGTCGAGGATGCGGTTGAACGAGCTGCTGTTGAGCCGCAGGCAGTTGTACGTGTCGGCCCCGTCGAACGTGCAGCGGCGGATGGTGTTGCGCCCCCCGCCGTCCATGAGCACCCAGGCGGCGCAGTCGCGGAACGTGAGTTCCTCGAGGACGACGTGCTCGACGCCCATGAGCTGGACGGCATACCGCTCGGCCCACACCGTCGGGGCCGGGTCCGGCGCCGTCAGCACAACCTCCCCGTCGCCGGGGGCCTTCCTCAGCGTAATCGGCGCCTCGGCGGTGCCGCTCGTGGTGATCCGCACCGTCTCGGCGTACCGCCCCGGGGCGATCACGACCGTATCGCCCGCCGCCACCTTCGCCGCCGCCGCGGACAGCGTCCGCAGCGGCACGGCCGCCGACGTCCCGGCCGCGGCGTCGTCGCCGTCGGGCGCCACGTGGTAGGTCGCGCCCCCGGCCGGCGCGGCAAGCACACCCAGCAAGAGCACCAGACCTGCGATCGTGCGAATCATCGTCGCCACTCCTTCCCGCCAACGGGTCCCGGCCGCCGCCCGCGGCCGCGCATCGGCCGATCACGGAACGGCACGCTCAGGAGGTCCACTATAGCCTCCGGGACCGCGCGTGCAACACCGCCGGTTGAGGCGGCCGAACGCCCGCCAGGCGTTCGATGGCCCAAGCCAGATGTCCCCGCGGTCCGCTACGGCTCGTTTCAGACATCACTTAAGGCCCGCCGGCGGGATAGCCGATTTGGAAAAAAGGCCTTGGCTGCGCGCCGGCGGCGCGTTAGAGTCAAGGAGGTTCAGGCGATGGCCTGAACGAACAGCGGCACAGGCACGATGACCCGAACGACCACGACAACGGCGTAGCGAACCGGTCACCTCCCACGAAGGTGAACGCGGTTCCTACGCAGGTCGACGGGGTGTCGTGGCTGTGCCTTTTCTATGGACACGTGGTGGCTGACGAAGGACGGCGAGAGAACCATGGTCAAGATCAAGCTTCCAGACGGCAAGGAGATGGCGTTCGACAACCCGGTGTCCTGCCTGCAGGTCGCCGAGGCGATCAGCGACGGCCTGGCCCGCGCGGCGGTCGCGGCCGACCTCGACGGGCGGCGGGTCGACCTGGCGACGACGGTCGACGACGGCACCCACACGCTGCGCCTGCTGACAGCCCGCGACGCCGACAGCCTGGAGGTCCTCCGCCACACCACGGCCCACGTGCTCGCCCATGCCATGCGCCGCCTGTACGGGGCGAAGGTGCAGTACACCATCGGTCCGGCGCTGACCGACGACTTCCAGTACGGGTTCTACTACGACTTCGACCTGCCCGAGCCGATCTCGTCGGAGGACCTGCCGAAGATCGAGGCCGAGATGAAGGCCATCGTCAAGGAAGATCTGCCCCTGGTCCGCCGCGACCTGCCCGTCGACGAGGCCAGGGCGCTGTTCGGCGAGATGGGCCAGACCTACAAGGTCGAGATGATCGACGACCTGGTCCGCGATGAGGGCGTCCGGACCGTCAGCGTCTACGAGGAGGGCGACTTCGTCGACCTCTGCCGCGGGCCCCACCTGCCCAGCACCGGGAAGATCAAGGCCTTCCGGCTGATCTCCCTGGCCGGGGCCTACTGGCGGGGCGACCAGGCCAAGGCGATGCTCGTCCGCGTGTACGGGACCGCCTTCTTCGACAAGAAGGAGCTCAAGGCCCACCTCGAGCGGGTCGACCAGGCCCGCAAGCGGGACCACCGCGTCCTCGGCCGCCAGTTGGGGCTGTTCCTGCTGAGCGACCAGATCGGCCCGGGGCTGCCGGTGTGGATGCCCAAGGGCGCGGTCATCCGCCAGGAGCTGGAGGGCTGGCTCCGCAGCGAACTCGTCCGGCGGGGGTACTCGATGGTGTACACCCCCCACATCGGCCGCCTGGAGCTCTACCGCACCAGCGGGCACTACCCCTACTACAGCGACAGCCAGTTCCCGCCGGTGCAGCTCAGCGACGAGGAGGGCTACCTGCTCAAGCCGATGAACTGCCCGCACCACATCCAGATCTACAAGGCCGAGCACCACAGCTACCGCGACCTGCCGATCCGCCTGGCCGAATTCGGGCAGGTCTACCGTTTCGAGCAGTCGGGCGAATTGAGCGGCCTGACCCGGGTGCGGGGCTTCTGCCAGGATGATGCGCACATCTTCTGCACGCCCGACCAGCTCGAGGACGAGATCGACGCGTGCCTCGACCTGGTCAAGCTGGTGCTCTCGACGCTGGGGCTGGAGGACTTCCGCGTCCGGGTGGGCCTGCGGGACCCCGATTCGAGCAAGTACGTCGGCTCGTCGGACAACTGGGACCGCGCCGAGGCGAACATCCGCCACGTCGTGAGCCGCTCGGGCCTGTCCTACACCGAGGAGACCGGCGAGGCCGCGTTCTACGGGCCGAAGATCGACTTCGTCGTCACCGACTGCATCGGCCGCGAGTGGCAGTTGGGGACCGTGCAGGTCGATTACAACCTGCCCGAGCGGTTCGGCCTGGAGTACATCGGCGCCGACAACGCCCCGCACCGGCCGGTGATGATCCACCGGGCGCCGTTCGGGTCGCTGGAGCGGTTCATCGGCATCCTCATCGAGCACTTCGCCGGGGCGTTCCCGCTGTGGCTGGCGCCGGTGCAGGTGGCGGTGCTGCCGGTGAGCGATAAGTATAATGAGTATGGCCGGACCGTCCGCGACGCGCTGGCGGCGGCGGGACTGCGGGTCGAGCTGGTCGAATCGGCCGACAAGATCGGCGCGAAGATTCGCCAGGCAACGTTGCAGAAGATCCCTTACATGTGTATCGTAGGAGATCGCGAGCAGCAGGCCCGGGCGGTGGCTGTGCGCCGCCGCACCGAAGGCGACGTCGGGACCGTGGGCCTGGATGAGCTGGTCGCGCGGCTGACCGCCGAGCGGGACAGCCGCGGCGGCGAGATCGCCTTCGCGCCGGCGGACCGGACGGCCTGACGACCGAAGCGATTGAGGACGACGACCACGAGACCCCTACGGGCGCGTGACCCGTAACAGAGCACTGCGGAAAGGACTGAAGGATCGCTATCAGAGGAAGAAAGGTGACCCCTAACGTCGATCGGTTGCGCCGGAATAACCAGATCCGGATCTCGCCGGTTCGCGTGATCGACCAGGACGAGAACCAGATCGGGATCATCGACACGGACAAGGCGCGCCAGATGGCGACCGACGCCGGGCTGGACCTCGTCGAGGTGGCGCCCAACGCCCGCCCGCCGGTCTGCCGGATCATGGACTACGGCAAGTGGCTCTACGACCAGAAGAAGAAGGAGAAGGTCGCCAAGAGCCACCGCCACGAGATCTCGCTGAAGGAAGTGCGGATGCGGCCGAAGACCGACCCGCACGACATGATGATCAAGGTCAACCGGGCGCGGGACTTCCTGGAAAAGGGCCACAAGGTGCAGTTCACCCTGCGGTTCCGCGGGCGGGAGATGGTCCACCTGGACCTGGGCCGCGACA
>CAZHRW010000111.1:0-16909 GCA_964535025.1 uncultured Planctomycetales bacterium | reverse complement strand
TGGCGAACGTAAACGACTTGGCAACCAGGAGATAACGATGGACGCGACACCCGCACGAATCAGCAAGGCCAAGAACGTGATGGCCGAGGTCGAAGGCTTTTGTCGCCACCTCGTTCGCGCCGTTGGCGAACTCGAGGACATCGACTACCGCCCCGAAATGCAGGCCGTGATCGACGAGGCGAGGGCCCACATCAAGGCCCTCCGCCAGGCACGCATCAACCTGTAGAGCGAAGGAGACCACGCCATGCACATCAACCCCGAAGCCAAGACGTACCCGGGCCAGGAAGCCTGGATCGTCCAGGTCAGCACGATGCGAGGGCACAAGCTGTTCGCCCTCAAGACCTGCGCCACCGGGGCGATCGCCACCGCCTGGGACTGCGACGCGCCCCTGCGGCGCTACGCCGCTGAGAAGCACCTGGACCTGCAAGACAAGAGGAGCTGAACCATGCGAATCACGCGAATCGACTTCGAAGGACGCCACGAGATCAACGGCCAAGCTGGACATTGGTACGCCACCGCCCAGCGCCGCGACGGCATGCACAACGGGCCGGACATCGTCCTGGTGACCATCTTCGCCCCGGAGATGCCCAACGGCCGCGAGCACCACGTCGACGCCGACAGCAAGGACGACCTGTGGTCGATGGCCGAGTGCCTCCAGTACCACCTCGACGGCTGCCGGGGCACGAACAGCATGATGCACGACTATTTCCGAGAGTTGCTCCGTCTGAGCAACCTGTAACAGGAGAACGACGCCACCATGGACACGAACGACATCGAAACCCTGATCGCCGAAACCCTCAACGCCGCCATCGATGGCGACGAGGCCCCCGAGGAGGTCCAGGCCATCCGCCTGATCCGCACCTTCGACGCCGAAGGCCTGCTGACCAGCGATGCCGGCCTGGTCCTGCACATGGCCGGAGGGCAGGAGTACCAGATTCACATCGTACAGAGCCGCTGAGAGGAGAAGACCATGACCCACACGATCGACCCTGCCGACCTTGAACGCCTCGACGCCGAGATCGCCCTCAGCCGCCGGATGGCCGCCTTGCACGATGGCGAGGATGACTACCTCACCGAGGCGTACGAGCGCGACGCCGAGGACCTGCAGGACCTCCGCGACACCATCGGCCGCGGCGACCTGGCCGAAGCCGGACGGCTGGCCAGCGCCCTGGAGACCTACGTCCGCGAGGAGATTCCTCGCGCGCTGTACCGCACGCTCATGCAGGCCGCCGGCCTGCTGGACGGATAGGAGACCCCCATGACCAGCCAACACCTGACCCACGCCTTCCGACGTGCCGAGGCCGACATCGCCAGCCTGGCCGACTGGATCGAATGCGAACTCGATAAGCACGACGACGCCGACATCTCGTACGCGAGCCTGAACACGCTGGAAAGCGTACGCGACAACCTCATCGAAACGCTGTCGCTGTTCTCCGGCGTCAAGCCCGCCGAGATCCAGCGCAGCCTGGACGAACTGCACGACGTCCCCGACAACGACATGCCCGCCCCGGGCGAACGCATGCCCGACGGCTCGTTCCCCGAAGGCAACTGCACAATGTGAACCCCCAACCCAAGGAGCAGTACCATGAAGAAGACCGATGTTCAGACGGGCGCGACGTACCTGGTGAAGGTGGCCGGCAACCTGGTCCCGGTGAAGATCACCGCCGAGCACCCCAGCGGCGGCTGGGACGGCGTGAGTGTGAAAACCGGCAAGACCATTCGGGTCCGAAGCCCCCAGCGACTGAGGAAACGCCTCGCCGACGCCGAGCACCTCAAGGCCGTCCACAAGGCCGACCAGGAGAACGCCCGCCTGGCCGAAGAGCGGGCGGCGAGCCCCGACGGCCAGACCGCCAGCGAGCGGGCGATGGCGACGACCTTCGCCACACTGGACGGGGCGGCCTTCACGAAGGCCATCAACGCCGCCGACGTCGCCACGCTGGCCGCGGCGCTCGCCGACGAGGCCGACCTGAGCGCCAAACAGCGCAGCCGCATCCAGGCGGCGCTGGACAACAAGCGTAAGGCCGCGGCCGAGCCGACGCCCACGCCTGCACCCGAGACGGCCACACCGGCCACCGCCACCGCCGAACGCGACACGGGCGAGCGTGTCGCGAACGACGGCGGCGGCGGCGACGGGAACGATGGCGGCAAGCGGATGAGCCTCCTCGATGCGGCGGCCCACCTGCTGGCCCAGGGCACCGGCGACCCGATGCGATGCCAGGACCTCGTCGACTTGGCCGTCGAGCGTGGGCTGTGGCAGCGGGGCACCGGCCGTACTCCTGCCAACACGCTCTATGCATCCCTCTTACGTGAGATCAACACGAAGGGGGCGGCCAGCCGGTTCGTGAAGATCAACCGCGGCCGTTTCACGCTGAAGCGCTGACCCCGGTACCGTTCACCCTCTCGCCAGACACCCCGGTCGCCGCCGGGGTGTTGCTCTTGGACGTGACCGTCACGGCAGCGTCGGCCCATCCTCGCCCGGCATCTCGACGGGAGTGAACTCCACGTTGGACCAGTCAATGTCCTCGTCGGCTTCCGGCTCATACTCGGCGGCGAGCATGCCCTCCGCAACGCGCCGGCCAACCCGGGTGAGCTTCAGGTGCGTTGTTCGCCGCCCGCCGCCGTGGCGGAGCCGTTCGATCAGGCCCATGTGCTCCAGCCGTCCGTACTCGCGGTGATACACCACGCGCTCGCTGTTGGTCGGCAGATGACCCAAGCGCGCCCACATTCAGCCCCCGTTCCTGGCGCATGAGAAAGGGCGAGCCGCGACGGCCCGCCCTTGGTTACGCGCAACAACTCCTTGTGTTTCTGACCGCTCCTGAGGACGAGTTGAACGATTGTCGCCCTGAGTGGGGCGACTGAGCTTGTCATTGTGGGAATGGTTCATTTTTCAGTGTGAGGATACAGCAGAATGACTAGGAAGCAGAACACGACTACTACTGGACATGGGTTCACGCAGGACACCATTGTTGCTGTGTGGCGGAAGGCCAGGATTGTGCCTGGCGTAGACCCTGCCGTTCGCCGAAAGGACGCCTGCAATGCCTGGATCGAGTTTGCCAACTACGGCAAGACCGTGCATGACGGCACAGGCTGGGAGATCGACCACGTCATGCCGGTCTCCAGGGGCGGTACGGATTCGCTCTCAAATCTGCAGCCGCTCCAATGGGAGAACAACCGGCATAAGGGCGACAACTACCCGAATTGGTCTTGTGCGACATCGGCTGCGCAGTAATGGAAGCGATGTTGGACGAGTGAGGGAGATACCGAGGTGAAGCTCGGCGTGCACTTGGAGTGACACATGGATAGCAGCAGCAACAAACCAGCCTCGGGCTCGCCGGCTCCGGCTACGCCGAAGCCGCCAGCAACTCCGCCTCAGCGACCCGCGCCAACCGGCAACCCAGGCACACGCGACAATCCGAAAAGGCCAAGATGAAACTCTCAGAATGCTGGGAGCGCTACACAACCTATACAAAGGACGTCACGGACCAGAGCCGCAAGCTCGGTCTGGTGCTTGGGGCGGCCTGCTGGTTCTTCCGGACACCCGAAGCATCCTTTCCGCCCTGGGTACTGCGATCACTGCTTGCGCTGGTGGCCTTCTTCTTCTTCGACCTGGTGCAGTTACTGCTTGGGGCCCTCTTGTTGAGATGGTGGACGCGTAGGGAAGAGAAGAGGATGTGGGAGATGAAGAACGCCATCGATGGCGACGCGGAGAAGCCATGGTGGTTGGACCGTCCAGCTTTCATCTGCTTCATGATGAAAGAGGCAGCTCTGTTGGCCTCATTCGCCTTCCTGTCTGGTGAGTTTATGAAGAGGCTGTGAACAGGTACAAGAGCTCAAACGAGTTCTGGGGTACTCAGTGGCGGGGGCCATGTGAGGTCCCCTGGCTAGGCCGAGCATCGCGGTGGTGGTGAGTGGTTACCAGACGGGTTCACACCGGACGCGCACCACAGGTGCAGGCCACAGGTGTGATCACCTCGCTTCATCTTCCTGTGGAAGGTGGTGAATGAATTGAGTCCCTGGGCTGTTGGGGGACTCCTGGCATTCGTAAGGGAGTTCAGCCCTCGTGCAGTTCGGCTGGCTGCGACGACGAACGCGACCGTTCAGCCATATTAGACGCTTGTTGGCGAGGATGAACAGGAAACGGAAGGCCGAGTAGGAGAGGTAGGTTGCAAAGATAGCGAAGAAGCCGTAGATGATGCGGAAGGCATATACAGAATACGGAGATCCTCCGATCATGGGAAAGAGCACTCGCGCGATGACAAGCCCTGCTGCAATACTATGGACGATGAGCGGGCAGAACAGATACAGGACCATGTCTCTCAGCGCCGTTACCTGATCGCTGCGGGTGAAGATCGGCGGTCAGTGAGTTGCGCCGAAGTTGGTCTTGAGGATGACGAAGTCGTCGAGATCCACGTCGCCGTCGGCATCGCCGGGTGTGGCGGCGGACGAAGTGATGATCGTCAATACGGGGACCTGCACATCGTTGGCGATTGAGAACGTCCAGTAGTAGTTGTTGATCTCGTTGGAGTCGGGACTGGACGCAGGAAGACGTAGTTGCCCTGGGCGCCGGCGGCACACTGGGCCGCGAGATAAGACGCCAGGGCGCTGTCGCCGGCGCCGAAGGTGTTCAGCGTCCCCGAGGGCGTCGACGGGCCGGCAAGATCATCTTGGATGGCCGTGGCGTCGGTCGTGTCGCCGTCGTAGGGTCCCAGGTAGTAGTCGTCAGCCTGGACGGCCGCCCCGACACGATAGCCCAGGCCGTACAGATCCACGTGGCTGGAAGGCGAATTGGTGATGGAGTTCAGCCGGACGCTGAGGTTGGCCTTCGAGACCGTCTGGCCCTCGCCTAGCGCGGGCAGTTGAAAGACCAAGACCCCGCAGGAGTCGATGCCGTTGTTGGCGCCGCCGACCCGCAGGTAGGCCTGCCCGTTCCACACGAGGCCGCCGTCGCTGCCGATCTGCTGATCGGCGCCGCGGCCTGCGATCACGTAGATGTTCCCGCCGGTGGCGCCGGCGGCGACGGTGATGGTGACGCTGTCGGAGCCGGTGGCCCCGTCATCGTCGGTGACGGCCAGGTCGATCGTATGGGTTCCGACGCCGAGCGCGACGTCCGCCGCGACGCTGGTGGCGATCGGCACGTCGTCCAGCGTCCAGGCCTAGCTGACGATGGTGCCGTCGACGTCATGGGAGGCTGAGCCATCCAGGGGAACGGTTTCGCTGCCGTCCTGGTCCATGTCGGCGACGGTCTGGTCGAATCCGGCATCGGCCGTCGGCGGGCTGTTGGGCTGGTAAGGATTGACGGTGATGACGACAGTGTCGGTTCCGGTGAGATCGTCATCGTCGGTGACGGTGAGCGTCACGGTGTATGCTCCCACGGCGAACGACACTGTGGGCATCGTGCCCGTGCCGATGGGGGCGAGATCCTCATCCCAGATCCAACTGATGATCGTTCCGTCCCAGTCCTCCGAACCGGCCCCGTCCAGGGCGATGAGTTCGCCGCCATTGTCATCGGCGTCCATGACGGTCTGATCGGCCCCGGCGTCGGCGGTCGGCGGCGAGCCCTCCGAGGCAACGGTGTTGAACGGGCACGGCTCGCCGGTGTGGTAGACGTTTCCTTCGAAGGTGTGCGGGAACCGGTAGAACGGCGGCTGGTTCCGTTCTCGCAGACAACATGGTCCCCAGCGAAAAGGCAGAGCCTAACCCGTCCCGTCCCCCAGATGAAACAAGGTAAGCCCGTACGTCTCCCCTCGGGAAAGCGTACCGCAAGGTCCGCCCATAGGCGTGCTGCGGGTATGGGATGTCCGAAGAAGCGAAGGCCCGGCAGTAATGGCCGGGATAGCAGTGTGTTGCCACAACGCGAAAGCGTGCCCACTTCGGACTGGTCTCTACACACGAAGACGTATGAAGAAACCTGCGCAAAGGAGAAATGCGAACCATGAACGACACTCCGAAAACGGATGCCGTGCGCGTCTCCGGGCAACTCGACTGGGATTCCGTTGACTGGGATCACACCGAGCGGTCGGTACGGAAACTTCAGGCACGAATCGTGAAGGCACAACGGGAAGGACGTCACGGCAAGGTCAAGTCCCTGTCGCACATCCTGACCCGCTCGTTCGCCGCCAAAGCCCTGGCGGTCAAACGAGTCACCCAGAACAAGGGCAAACGCACGTCGGGCGTAGAAGGCCGTCATGATTGTAGCCCACCCTCATGAGGGGCGGGATAGACTGTCGCCGCTGTCCGCATCCCGGCTCACTGGCCGACGCGCATAAAGGCCGCCTCCATGGCAGCACGGCACGCCCTGCGATCGTGACGCAGGTCGAACGCGGCAAGGGCCGGATCCTCCGTTTCCACCATCCAGGCACGCAGACGGGTGGTGAGGGCCTCCCGCGCGCTGGCCACTGCGGGGTCGTCTATCAGATTGGCCAGGCAGTCAGGATCCCGTTGCAGATCATAGAACTCCTCGATCACGCGATGGCGAAACAGATCCACGCGCGCCGCGATACGGTCATCAGTCCGGGCGGTCTGTTGCATGGCCTTCATGGCCTGGCCTTCGTTGTTGTTCCTATACCGGAATTCGCCATCGCTCCAGGGATTGAAAATGTACCCGTAACGCTCGTTCTGCACGCAGCGCATGGGGACGGCGTCCTTACTGATGAGATAGTCTATCTGAGTGAATACTTCATCCCGCCCCGTTTGAGGCCGTTCCTTGAGCAGAGGCACCATCGACCGTCCATCAAGCCGAGCCGGGGTCGCAAGCCCGGTCGCATCGAGAACCGTCGGCAGGAAGTCGACGCCGGAAACGAAGTGCCGGCTGTCCGCGCTGCCGGGGCGGACGCACCCGGGCCAGCGCACGATCAGCGGCGTGCGCGTGCTGGCCAGATAGCAGTTGGCCTTGGCGAAGGGCATGGCGATGCCGTTGTCGGAGAGGAAGACCACCAGCGTGTTGTCGTCGTACCCCGCTTCCTGAAGGGCCTCCATCGTCCGACCGAAGGTGTCGTCGCAACGGCGGACCGAATTGAGGTAGGTGCTCATCTCTTCGCGGACGCCCGGAAGATCGGGCAGGAAGCCGGGGACGTCCACTTCCTGCGGCCCATACGTCCTGGACGGTTCGACCGACCCCTTGAGGGGCTGGCCGGCCTTGTGGAAGGGTCGGTGAGGATCGTGCGAGTTGACCATGAAGTAGAAGGGCTTCTTCTCCGCCCTGCACCTGGCGAAGAAATCGGCGCAGCGGCGTTTGTAGATGTCCGGGTTGCGGCCGTTGCCGAGATCGCCGCGATCGAAGCTGTAGTCCCAGGTGTCGTCGGCGCAGGCGGTGGAATGCTCGACCTTGCCGAGGATTCCGGTCAGGTAACCGGCTCCCTTGAAGAGGGTCACTGCATTCGGCGTGCCCGGCCTGGCATGGTGGAATCCCATTGCTCCGCTGCGATGGCCGTACAGCCCGGTGGACAGAGCGATTCGGCTGGGCATGCAGATGGCGGCCACGACGTGAGCACGCTCGAATCGCATGCCTTGCGTGGCGAACCGGTCGAGGTTCGGCGTGAGATCGGACGGCCTGCCGCCGAAGCAGCCCACCGAACGGCCATGCATGTCATCGGCGGTGAACAGCAGGACATTCAATGGCGCGCCGCTATCCGCAGAGGCCGCAGCGGCCCGGCCTAAGGTCGTCCCCAGGGCAGCGCAAGCGACAGTGCCGCCCACATAGTGCAGGAACTCTCGACGCGTCGGTTCCATGGTTTGCTCCGCTGTTGTGTACTGGTTCAGCCTCAATTGAGCGCTTGCCCAGTTCGGCCAAGGTACTGATCCGTCCGACCACCGGACGGTTTGTCGTTGTCGGAGGATGGATTCTCTGAGGCATGGGGGAGCTTCTCCAGCCTGCCCTACGTGGGGCGGGAACCCCGCGGCTGTCACACCGATGGATTCCCCGTTCGACAGGCTGTCGAAGTCCCGACCGGCTATCCCTGGCGGGTTGCTTCCCAGCAGAGCCCGCTTCCGTTTCGTCGGCTGATCGTATTGTCCCACGTCGGATCATCATCGTCAATCGGCTATCGCCGGTCCGTCAGGCCCCGATGCGCTCCCGCCGCCGCCGGGCCTGGCGGACCTCTCGCGCGGCGGCGAGTTTCGCGTCACGCGCCGTCAGGATCGCCTCGGTCCGTCCGGCCAAGGCGTCGGCCGGCGTGATATACCGGATGGCGCTGTGCAGGCGGACCGTGTTGTAGCGGTGCAGCCCCACACGGTCTCCGCGATTGCGCTTGTATTCGCTGAACGGGATGCTGGACGCCCCGACATACTTGGCGTGGCTGGGCAGCAGAATGCCGGCGAAGCTGCTCTGGCGGCAGAACTGGTATACCACGTCGGTGGATTGGCCCCGGTTGGTATCGATCAGGCAGCGGTCGATACGCATCTCGGCCCCATCCTCGCGGCGGTAGACGCGGGAGAGACGCTCGGCGCAGAGCTTCTCCAAGGCGGCGAAGATCTGCCCCTCCAAGCCTGCGCCCTGCACCGATCGGCCGATAGTCGCCCACAGGTCTCGTAGCGTGAAGTACAGCCGGTGCTGGTCGGGCCACGTGCCGTAGTCGATGATGTAGCCTGTATAATCCTCCTCCCACGCGCACAGCATCCAGAACAGCACCTTCTGCTGGACGTCAACGAACATCGTCAGGTGGTTGCAGCCCAGCGGAATTCGCCCTGCCACTGAGGGCTCTCAGCCTGGCGGGCCTTCTGCTGGGTGTAGGTCAGCGGCTTGCGCTTGGGTTTGGCGTACTCCAGCGTCAGCCAGGCGGCGTAGCGGAACAGGTCCACCGTGCGCCGGTCGCCGATCGTGTAGCCGGCCTGGTTGCGGTGGCGGCGGAGCTGGAACTCCGTCAGCACCGTTCCGAAGTCGGTCGCGTTGACCAGGCGGAGCAGATCCGCCGGGCGAAGGCTGCGTGGGTCAATCGTCGCGGCCACCGGCCACCTCCCCGGCCAGGTAGGCCATGTATTCGATCAGGCTGAACGTCCCATCCGCCGGAGCGGGTCGGCCTGCTCGGCCACCTGGCGCACCTGGGCCTCGTCGATCCGCCGCCTGTACGACGTGGCGAGGATCTTGGCCGCCTGGGCATGACCGGCGCCAACCGCGTCCTGGGCTATGCCATCGCCATGCGGATGATCGCCGAGGCGCTCAGCGACAAGGACCGCGCCCTGGAGGTGCTCGACCGCTACCAGCCCATCATGAAGCAGATCGCCGACGCCCAGGGCCGGTATTCCGGCGGATTCCCCGTGCTCGGGGAGGGCGACCGCTACCGCGGACGCGGCATCCACTACGACGGCGGCTACACACGCACGCACATGGACTGGCTGGTCAACGGCGTGGTCCGCACCGGCGACCGCTGCTGGTGCGGATACTCCGGCGCTACCAGATCGTCTTCGAGGCCGTCATGAACGACGAGGGCAAGGGGATTCAGAAGCTCATCTCCGAGCGCCATCCCGGCGGCGGGGATGTGCAGCTCATCCTGCCGCACGCGACGTACCAGGTGGGCGTGAAGTACAACCTGCCCATCATCGCCCAGTGCGACCACCTGCGGCAGTGGTGCGGGCCGACGATCGGCTATCACTTCACCTTCGCCGATCACGCCGCAGGGTACTCCCTGGGCGCCCACGTCGGCGTCCTGTTCAACGATCTGGCCGCCGAGCCGGTCCCGGCGGACCTGGGCTGCCGCTTCCCGCGGCAGTTCCCGATCTGGTCGAGCCGCCTACATACCGAGGCGGGCGAGCTGACCCGCACCAGCCGGATCACCCTCGCCGCCGACGGCGCCGTCACCAGTGACTTCCGCATCGAGGTGGGGGGAGTACCCCATCAGCGTCGGCGTTCCCGTCCTGATCCGTCCGGCCTACGGCTCGGTCCACGCCACGGCGGTTTCGCTGGACGGCTGGCCGGCCCTGCTTCCCGACGGCGCGCCTGTCGCCCTGGGCGGCGACGTCAGCGCCCAAGGCCGCATCGACGAGCCGATCACCCTCACCCTCGCCGGCCCCACCCGGATCGTCATCACCGGCCCGGCCGTCACGCTCCCGCCCGCCGCCGGCGGCCGGACGGTCGATTTCAAGGCCGAGCTGATCCTGGAGCCCCAGACGCAGGGCATGGAGGTGGAACTGACGGTGCTGAATGGTACGGAGTAGGTCAGTGATCCCGTGCGTCTTGGATTCCCCACGGTAAGTCATCCTTCGTGCTTGGGATCGTACCGCAAGGGTCTGCATCATGGAAAAGGGCCCGCACGCGATCAGCGGATCGCGTACGGGCCCTGATGAGGCCGATGGGTGGCGTCCGCCCAGGTGGGCGGCGGCGTGCCCGTCGGGGGTTCTACTCGAACACGATGTAGCCCACCTGCTCGGTCGTGTGGCTGCGTTCGCTGTCGTTGGCCTGGTCCTCGTCGCAGGCCAGTTTCAGCGATGCGGACGTCACCGGGTCGGCGCCGTACAGGATCGCCCAGCCGCCATCTCCGCCGTCCATCCCCGCCTGCGACACCACCGCGGCCATCGGCGCCGTCAGGCCGCTAAGCGAGTGGCTGTAGGGCGGGCTGTTGCCGACGCCCTGGATGCTGTCGCCGCTGAGGCCTGCGACGTAGTCGACGCCGTTCATCGTGCCGCTGCCTGCCTCGATCACGATGTAGCCGATCGTCTCGTCGGCGCGGGTGGTGTCGGTGTCCTCCCCGACGTGCTTGCCCAGCTCCAGCCCGCCGCTGTCGGGGGGATTGCCGGCGGCGCCGTCGCAGCACCAGAAGACCGAGAAGTCCGCATCGTTGTACGTCATCACCTGGCCCACGACGACCGGGGTGGTGTAGGCGTTGGCGTAGGTGCGGGTCTGGCCGTTCCAGGAGCCCTTGCGGTTGGTGACGGTCGAGGTGAACTTCACCGCCTCCATGGTCACGCCGTCGGCGGCCTGGGTGTAGACGCCCTCCTCGACGACCATGTAATGGACATCCATCACGGCCGGGGTCGCCCCGCCGGCGGCGTCCACGCGGACGTCGAAGCTGTTGCCGGAGGCATTCCGGATTCGAACAACCGCGGGAGCGGAACTGTCGTCGTAGTTGGGCACACAGACGACCACCATCGAGGTGTAGCTCTGGGGCAGCGTTACGGTTGTCCAGGAGCTGTCAATGTCTTCGGCCACGCCGACGTTCAGCTTCGCCCCGGTGGCGGGCGCCGGATCGACGGTCACGACCACCGAATCGCCGTCGGTGGCGGTGTCGTCATCGGTGACCGTCAGGTCGATCGTGTGGACCGCGACGCTCAAGGTCACCACCGGCGAGACGCCCGTGGCGATGGGGGTGGCGCCCTCTTTCCACTCGTAGCTGACGATCGTGCCGTCCGTGTCGTACGAGCCCGAGCCGTCCAGCGTGACGTTCTCCGAGCCGTTGTCGTCGGTGTCGGTGACCTCCTGGTCCGAACCGGCGTCGGCCGTCGGCGGGAGGTTGACGTACTCGGTCACCGTCACCTGCACCGAATCGCTGTCGGTGGCGCTGTCGTCATCGGTGACCGTCAGGTCGATCGTGTGGACCGCCACGCTCAGCGTCACCTGCGGCGAGACGCCCGTGGCGATCTGGTTGGCGCCCTCTTTCCAGACGTAGCTGACGATCGTGCCGTCCGAGTCGCTGGAGCCGGAGCCGTTCAGCGTGATCTGTTCACCGCCGCTGTCGTCGGCGTCGTTGACCTCCTGATCGCTCCCGGCGTCGGCGATCGGCGGTTCGTTGTTCGCAGCGGTCTGGAGGATCAGCAAGGGTGTGGAATCCGAGCCGTCGGCGCTACGGAACTTATAGTACTTGTAGTCGCCGGCGTCAGTGGTGTCGGGGCTGAGGCGGAGGAAGACGATGTCGCCTCCGACGGCCCCGGCGTCGTATTGTGCGTTGAGCCAGGCGGCGATGGCGGCGTCGGCGTCACTGGTGACGAAGCCGATCGTGGTCGTCGGCGTCGCGAAGTCATCCTGCAGCGCCGTGGCGTCGGTGGTGTCGCCATCATAGGCGCCTTGATAGAAGTCGTCCGTCGACACGGCCGGGTCGGCTCGATAGCCCAACCCGTAGAGGTCAACGTTGAAGTTCACACCGGACTTGATCAAGGCCAGATCGACCTCCAGAGAAGCTGATATGATGGTTTCATCCGCGTGCAGCGTCGGGAGTTTGAAGGGGATCACCGCAGCCCCGTCGATTCCGGTCGAGCCGCCGCCGACGCGGAATTCGATCTCGTTGGCGGGACGGGGCGTATTCCCGCCGCTGCGCACCACCCGATCGAGGGTATGGGCATAGACGGCGTAAGTGTTCTCCAGGCACAGGGCGTCGATGATGATCACGACCGTGTCAATGTCCGTAGCGGTGTCGTCGTCGGTCACCGTGAGGTAAACGTCGTGGACTCCCACCGCCATCGTCACCGTAGCGGTCGCGGTCGTCGCCAGTGCGGCGGAGCCTTCTTCCCATGAATAGCCGGTGATGGATCCGTCCGCGTCGTGCGAATTCGAAGCGTCAAGTGTGATTGACTCACTGCCGTCGTCGTCGAGGTCGGTGATGGTCTGGTTGGGACCGGCGTCGGCGACAGGGGCCTGGTTGCCACTGGCGGGCAGGACGAGAATCAGAGCGCTGTCGGTGTCGGCGGCCCCATCATCGTCGGTGATGGTCAGGTCCACCGAGTGGCTGCCGACGGCGAACGTTAACGTTGGTGCCTGGACGGTCGACAGCGAGACGAGATCCTCGCTCCAGGCGTAGCCGACGATCGTCCCGTCGTTATCGTGGCAGTCGGGGACCAGGGTGATCGACTCGACCCCATCGGCGTCGGTGTCGGTGACGATCACGTTGTACCCGGCGTCGGCGATCGGAGGCAGGTTGGTTGGGGGGTTCTGAGCGATGGGGTCGCCGGTGTGGAGGATGTTGCCTTTGAAGTCAGGGCTGCCGCTGAACGTGATGTAGCTGTTGTTGTAGGAGTCGGCTTCGAAGACATTGTTGCGGATCGTTGCGTTGGTGGGCGTCCCGTATCCGTCGCCGTGATCGGTGCAGTAGAGGGTGAAGCCGCCGCCGGAGAGGAAGTTCTCCTCGATCAGGATGTCGTCGATGTAGCCGCTGACGGTACTGACCATAATCGCCGAAGTCGAGGCCAGGTAGGGGCCCAGGATGGTGTTGTGGCGAATGACCCAGCCCGAGGAGACCGACAGGGAACCGGAGTCTTGGATGCCGTCGTTGTGTGTGCCGACTTCCTTGAGTTGGTCGTGGATGTAGTTGTCTTCGATGAGGCAGCCCGTGTTGACCTTCAGCCCGTCATTGGAGCCGGAGATGTCGCATCGCCGAATCGTGTAGTTACTGCCGGTTACGTTCACGGCCCCGCCGCCGAGTAAGAGACAGTCTTCGATGACCGTGCCGACGTAGGGGCCGTCCACTTCAATGTTGTAGGCCCCGCCCCCGGTGATGCGACATCGGCGGATGGTCACGTTGTCGGCCTGGATGACGATACGTCCAGTGATGTCCTCCATATCAACGACGGTTCCATCGACCGTGATTGTCCGCCCGCTGGTGGGCGTGAGATCGTTGACGGTCAGGCCCACGCCGGTGATGCCGGTGGTGGACGCGTCGGGGAAGCCGTCGGGGATGGGGATTTGGGCCTGGGCCGCACCGCACGCCAGCAGCAGGCACAGGGACAGCAAGGCCATAGAAATCGATCGCATGTTGGTACTCCTTTGCTTGAGAATGCCCTGAAACCGCAGGCCACCAGGGCCGCCCTGGTGTGCACGGAAAGTATCCCAACTCTATAGAGTCTCAAATCCGCTGGACGACCAGAGACGTTTGCGTTGTGATCTTGGATAAACACGAAAAGCCTGTCGGCACCTGTTCCCTTCGGAGCAGTCCATGTCGCACGAACTTCGAATCGGCCTGGTTATCCCCTGGGCCTGTCCGTGGGTCCACGGGGTGCTGGAAGGGATCGGCGAGGCCGTCCAGTCCCGCAGGTCGTGGGCCGTGCGGATGGCCGACCCCGTCGACGCGGATGTGCGGGCGTTGCTGGCGGTCAGGTCGTTGACCGTCAGCCCCACCCCGGTGATGCCGGTGGTGGACGCGTAGGGGAATCCGGCGGGGATGCCGATCTGGGCGTGGGCGACCAGGCACACCCCCAGAACGATAGCGACGACGGCGACAAAGCCCCGGCCTTCATTGTCGTTCTCCTGATACGGGTTGAGATGGACGACCCTCTGCAACATCAGCGCGGAACTGAAACGTGCGCCCCGGCAGTGAATTGACGACGGAACCGAGTATAATGCCGTTCTCGGGAACCACCAGACCTGATTGCGTCAAAGATCCGTCGTCTTGCGTCACGTTCGCCGGTGGCCCATGATTGGAGAAGTGGCCGTGCAACGTTGCGACCACGTCGGTGTGCTTGTCGATCCGGCGACGGAGTATTTCCGCCGCGTGTGCGTCGGGATCAGCCGTGCGATCCGGCTGCGCGGCTCGTGGTCGGCATCGCTGGCGGGCCTGGTCGGCGGCCGGTCGGCCCATCTGCTCGATCAGCCGCTGGACGGCGTCCTGGCGGCCATCACGCCGTCCAATCCCATCCTCGACAGAATCAAGACGTTGCGCATCCCCGTGGTTAACTTCTCCGGCGCCATGCCCGACGGGGCCTTCCCGACGGTGCGTCCCGACGACGCTCAGATCGGGGCGATGGCCGCCCGGCACCTGCGGGACCTGAACATCGAGCACTTTGCCTGCCTCCACTGTGACATGCGAGCGCACGCGCAGCGCCGCAGGAAGGCGTTCCTGGCCGAGCTTCGCCTGCTGGGCGTTGGTGATTCGCATCTGCACGTGCTGTCGGAGCAGGCATTCACCGCCGGACAGCCCCGCAACCCGGTCATCGGCCGCTGGCTGGCGGACCTGCCCAGGCCGGTGGGCCTCTATGCCGACCAGGACCTGCAGGCCTACACCCTGTGCGGCCTCTGCCGCCAGGGAGGCCTGGACGTTCCCAACGACGTGGCGATCCTGGGGGTCGACAACGACCCCCTTCTGTGCGAACTGGCCTGCCCTCCCCTGTCGAGCATCCGCCTGGCGACACGGCGCATCGGTCAGACCGCCGTAGCGATGCTGGGCGACCTGCTGGACGGACGGCCGGCTCCGGCCGAGCCGGTGCTGATCCCCCCGCTGGGCGTCGTGCGCCGGGGATCGACCGACATGCTCGCCATCGACGACGTCGACCTGGCGGCGGCGGTCCACTTCATTCGCAACCATGCGGTCGAGGGGATCGGCGTGGCCGACGTCCTGCAGGCCGTCCCGCTGTCGCGGCGGGGGCTGGAACGTCGCTTCAGCGCCGTCTTCGGCCGATCGCCCGGCCAGGAGATCCGGCGCGTCCAACTCGATCACGCCAGGTTCCTGCTGCTGACCAGCGCCGACCCCCTGCCCAGCATCGCCCGCCGGTCCGGCTTCGGCAGCGCCGACCGCTTCACCCGCATCTTCCACCGCGCCTTCGGCGTCCCGCCGTCGCGCTACAGGCAGCAGTATCCGCGGGGTTGAGCCGGGCCAGCCGGGGGCCAGACGGAACGGTGACCTATTATTCGCGGAGACACGGAATCCCGGGGCAGCCATCAGCTTCTGGTGCCCGTGTCGGCGTCCACCCACAGCGAACGCTGGCGGACCATCGCGGGCAGGCAGCCGCCTCCGCAAGCAGGCTTGGGCGTGCCAGACAAACTCCTGACCAAGCCCTTCGGCCCGGCGCAGCTTGCGCAGGCCGTGCGTCGAGCGCTGGATGTCGGCGAGCCCGTCGAGCGCGAGGGCTGATCGGCTGCGCCACCAGTCACGCACGATGATTGTGGTGCAACGTCGTGAGCGTACGGTGAGGGATTCCCCGTCTCCTTCCCTGTACTGGCACGGATGCGGCGGACCGTCCGCCCGCCTCGATGACGTGAACGTCAGTGCGTGACATGAGCCCCGCAGACCGACCCTGATTGTAGGCCTCGGCGCGGCCGCTGTCACGGAATCTCGCGCGGCGTTTCCTTCGGCGACAGCCCGTTCGGGTCGTTGACCTTCGCGCCCGACGGCGCCGGCACCGGGCCGTTCAGCAGCGGGTCGTCCGTGTCGGTCATCCAACGCTGGAGGCGCTGCCGCATCGCCGCGACGGTATCGGCCTGGGCCGGGTCGTCGATGACGTTGTGTGACTCGGTCGGATCGAACAGCAGGTCGTACAGCGCCTCGCGGGGCAGCGCGCGGTCCGTCCAGCCGGCGGCGAGGAAGAGGCTCTTGGACAGCCCGTCGTCGCAGTTCGGCAGGACGGGGGTTTCCTTCTCCCCCCAGCGGCGGACGTACTTCCACCGCTCGGTCCGCACGCAGCGCTGCGGCTCGTAGGCGGCGTGGTAAGTCACCTCGCCGAAGATCGCGTCGCGGACGCTGTCGGCCTGCCCGCGTAGAATGGGCCCGAGGCTGTGGCCCTCCAGCCACGCCGGCGGGGCGATGCCCAGCCAGTCGCACAGCGTGGGGAAGACGTCCAGGTGCGACACGAGCGCGTCGGTGCTCCTGCCGGCGGGAATGCCGGGGCCGCGCATCATCAGCAGCACGCCCAGGCCCCAGTCGGTCATGGTGCACTTCATCCCCGGGAAGGCCGGCCCGTGGTCGGTCGTGCAGACTACCAGTGTCCGCTCGGCCAACCCCGCGGCGTCCAGGGCGTCCAGCACGCGCCCGACCATCGCGTCGAATCGCTCGACGAGCATCGCGAACCCGGCCGTGTCGCGGCGGGTGTCCGGCGTGTCGGGCAGCGGGGCGGGGGCGCGGGCGAACCGCGCGGCCTCCTCGTCCAGGCTCGGCTCGGGGAAGGGCCGGTGCGGCTCGATGCAGCCGACGCTCATGAAGAACGGCTCGGGCAGCCCCGCGGCGAGGCGCTTCTCGGCGAACGTCGCGGCATCCTCGCCGCGACCCATGCTCGTGAGGAT
>CAZHRW010000110.1:0-42890 GCA_964535025.1 uncultured Planctomycetales bacterium | reverse complement strand
GGGGGCGGCGGTGTCGTCGAGGGGGTTGGCGAGGGTGGTGCAGAAGGGGCCGAAGCGGGGGAGGTCGGGCCGGTCGCCGGCGGCGCGGCGGCCGGTGAGGATCGCGAGCCAGTCGGCGCGGACGGCGGCGGGGTCGGCGACGTCGGTGAGATCGAGGACCAGGTCGCCGCCGTCGGGCAGGACGACGAGGTACGCCCGGCCCGGCGCGGCCAGGCAGAAGCCGCGATCGACGAGCGTGTTGTCGGGGGCCATCGCCGCCAGGGGCAGGGCGGCCAGCGTGTCGCGGAGGTCGCGGTAGCGGTCCCAACTGCCCGGGAGCGGCTCGAACTTGACGAGGTCCCAGGAGGTGTTGTCGTAGTAGTAGCAGGGGTAGGCGCCGGCCGCGACGATCGCCCACGTCCGCAGGAGCATGGTGTGCGGGTCGGTGGTGGAGTCGCCCGTGTAAGTCTTAAGGGCCTCGGCGGCGCGCTCGTAGCCGTACTCGATGTTGACATAGGGCTTAGTGGCCAGGCGGCGGCGGCGGATCGCCTCGCGGTTGAGCCGTCCGGGGCGCATCAGGTGGACCTGGTCGCTGATGAAGTCGGCGTCGTCGTCGGGCGGGGCGTTGACGCCGGCCTGGCCCTGGAGGGGGTCGTGGACGGTGACGAGGTGGCCGTGCGCGTCGGCGGCGCGGATGCGGGCCATCCGCTCGAGGGTATAGTCGTGGCTGTGGGTTTCGCGGAGGAGGTTCTTGGCCTCCTTGGAGATGTCCCAGACGATGTTGCCGAACGCCTGGTAGCGGGCGACGACGTAGCGCCAGAACCGCTCGTCGTCGGCGCTGCGGCGCGCGGGCCAGTTCACCTGCTTGTTCTGGACCTGGATCATCAGGTGCATGACCAGCCCGCGCTCGTGGCAGGCGGCGGCGAGGCGGTCGAAGTCGTCGAAGAACGCCTCGTTCATGCGGCTGTGGTCGGGGTCGGCGTGGGTGCCGGCGAAGGGGCCCAGTCGCGGCGGGGCGAACACCCAGTCGCGGGCGAGGGGGCGGGGGTCGTCGTTGTCGCGGAGGGCGAAGCCGGCGTGGCTGTAGAGCGTGGTGACGACGCACGTGAAGCCCTTCTCGACGAGCACGTCGAGGTGCCGGCGGCAGCGGGCGGGGTCGGCCTGGTGGTAGCTGAACAGCCAGTCGCATTCGAAGCCGAGGTAGACCAGGCGCGTCCCGTCGGCCCACGCGAAGCCGTGCGGGTTGGCCGGGTCGATTCGCACCAGGCCGTGCACGCGGCGGTGGGGGTTGGCCCCGACGGTCACGGGCCCCAGCGTCCGGCCGTCCAGGGCCGGATGGTCGGACCGCGTCGTCGCGGTCCACTCGCCCTCGCGGTCGGGCGCGAAGCGGACGGCCCACGTGCCGCCGCCGCGATAGAAGGCGGGCACGTTGTCGATCCGCGCGCCGGAAGCGTGCACGACGTCGGCCGCGACGTCGACGGCGTAGCCGTGGGTGTCGCGGGCGTCGGCGGTCAGGGCCAACTCGGTGGGGTGGTGGACGAACGACGCGGCCATGGCGGGTCTCCCGAAGATAGACGGTATTCGGGGGGTATTGTGGGGCGGCGGGGGGGAGAGATCAAGGGGGCGGCGACTATGCCTGTAGGGGCAACCTTTGCGCCAGTCCGGCCGTAGCCGCCAGGCGAAGGCGGGTGGTTGCCCTCGTCTACGTCGACCCATGCTGATGAGTCTGCCAGGAATCGTGGGCAGGCAGCCGGCTCCGCGGAGGCTTCCGCCGTCGCAGCGTTTCGGCGTGACAAGTCGGCGGGCCGCAGAAAGGCCTGCCCCTACGACCCGCACCATCGTGGCGCACCCGCCCGGGGGCTTGCGCCCCCGGTAGCATTATGCCGCCCCTTCGGGGCTGGACTCATCGGGGGCGCGTGATCCGGGGGCTGGCGCCCCCGGCTAAAGTATGCCGTCCCTTCGGGACTGACGACCACGACGCTTCGGGGCCGGGTCGATGAGAATCGCGTTTGGCCGCGGCATCGCGGCGCCCCTGGCCGGGGGCTGGCGCCCCCGGTAGCAGTATGCCGCCCCTTCCTCCTTCGCCCGATGGGCTACGGCGGACAGGTCGGGGCTGGAGCCATGGGGGCGCGTGATCCGGGGGCTGGCGCCCCCGGCTAAAGTATGCCGTCCCTTCGGGACTGTGCTATCAGGGATCGTTAGCATCGGAACGGGATCAGAGTTTAGCCGGGGGCGCGAACCCCCGGGGCGCGGGCGCCATCGGATGCGCCCCGCAGGGGCGACGGAGTTTAGCCGGGGGCGCAAGCCCCCGGAACCGGGGCGCCCGATAGGATGAGCCCCGCAGGGGCGACGGAATTCAGCCAAGCCCACGGACGGAACTCGGCGGTCGGCGTTCCACGGCCGTCAAGCACTTTTGTTGACCCACACCCCCACGGCCATCGCCGGCAGCGTTCGGCCGCACGACGGCAGCAGGGGCGTGAAGCCGGTGGGGATGGCGACGGGCGCGGCGGTGTCGCCGAAGTTGGCGATGACGAGGTAGTCGGCGCCGTCGGCGGCGCGGACGCGGACGCCGCGGAGGCCTTCGGGGAGGTCGGCGAGGGCGGCGTCGCGGTTGGCGGCGGCGAGCTGGGCGGTGGCGGCGGCGGTCAGGCGGCTGACGACGAGCCAGCCGACGTCGAAGATCACGCCGCCGGGCGGGACGTCGTGGGTGCCCAGGCGGGCCGACCAGGCGAGCTGGTCGACGTGGAGGGATTCGTACTTGCCGGCCGAGCGGCCGGCGGTGCGGCGGAGGTGCATCGTCTCGGCGCCGTACAGGCCGATCGCGCCGAGCGTGTCGTCGATACACGCCCAGCGGCCGGCCAGGTCGACCAGCTCGTCGTGCCCGGCGGGGGCCTCGACCACCAGCCGTGCCTGCTCGGTCGCGACGGTGCGCTTGAAGCCGTTGAACAGGTCGTTGACGATGTTCAGGTGCATGCCCTGGCTCTCGCGGAGGTAGATGCGGCTGCCGCGGGCGACGCAGCGCTGCAGGCCGACGACGGTGTGGTCGTCGCCCAGGGCGACGTAGGCCAGCCGCTGGCGGGCGAGGTCCTCGCCGCGCCAGCCCTCGGCCTGTTCGACCTTCGTGCCCTCGATGAGCTCGCCGATCGTGGCGAAGCCGCCGTCGAAGGTGCCGATCCACTTGCGGACGACGGCGGCGGGCACGAGGTGGCCCGGCGGGCTGTTGTAGGGCGTGTTGACGAACTCGACGCGGCCGGTGAGGTTCCGCACCCACTCGGCGAGGTGCCCGTTGCCGGGGGGCGTGCACAGGCCCATGGCGACGTTCTGGCCGATGTCGGCGGCGGGCCAGACGAAGCTGGCCAGCCGGGCCGCCCCGCGGTGCATGACGGCGCCGTAGAGCGGCTCGCACCAGCCGCCGGCGACGGAGGTCTCGTAGTCCGACTCGGACGCCGCGATCGCCGTCGTGTCGTCGAGCAGCTCGTCGTCGCGCAGGGCCATGGCCAGGACGCACGCGCGGTCGGATTCGAGGCGGGTGTAGTACAGCGGGCTTTGGCCGGCGACGCTGTCGGCGAGGCGTCGGGAGAAGAAGGTGCCGTCGTCGTTGTAGTCGAACTCGCGGGCCATCAGCTCGACGACGCCGGCGGCCAGTTGGGCGGCGTGGCCGTCGCCGAGGTGATCGCCGGCGTAGAGCACGGCCGGCAGGAGGTAGTCCTGGCAGTAGGCGTAGCGGACGCGGGAGTCGCCGCCGAGGCGGGCGATACGGCCGTCGGCGAAGAGCATGCGCCGGAGGGTTTCCCACAGCTCGCCCTGGTGGTGGTCGAGCTCGTCGGGGCGGTCGAAGGGGCGGGCCTTGGCGTCGAAGTGGAGCATCGCGGCGTTGGAGGTGCAGATGACCATGTAGCCGACGTTCATGTAGCCGTGATGGTCGAGGGCGTAGTGGTCGAAGAAGTTCGCCGCCCCGATGTTGCGGCGCTCGCGGCCGATGTCGGCCGGGACGCTGACGGCGTTGACCAGGAAGGCGCGGGCCTTCTCCCGCCAGGCGTCGGCGTGGGGGTGGTCGGGGCAATGCTCGGCGGCCCGCCACGAGATGCAGCCGTTCCAGAGGTTGGACTCGGGCTTATTGGCGCCCATCGCGTTCCACAGGTTGGCCGCGATGTCGTAGTGGGCGAGCAGCCAGTCGGCCTCGCTGGCGAGCATGCGGTCGACGGCGCGGCGGTCGCCGTCGGTGAGGAACGGCTCGAGCAGGTAGACGCCGAACATCATCCGCTCGACGCCGAGCGCGGAGATCCACGTATGGCCCCACCGCGTGCCGTCCATGCGGGGCTGGCCGCCGGAGACGTGCGTGGCGAGGCTGTAGCGCAGGGCGGCCAGGGCGCGGCCGGCGGCGCGGTCGTGGCCGCGGGCGGCGAGCAGGGCCATGGCGGCGAGGTATTTCTGGTTGGTCTGCACGCCCCAGGCGTTGTACCCCGTGCCGTACACGCCCAGCGCGTCGCCGTCCACGGCGCACCAGTGCGCCTCGGCGGCGTCCGCCCAGCGGGTCAGCATCGACAGGATGCGGTCACGATCGATCATCAGCCACCTTCCTTCCGGCGAGGTACGATTTCGTTGGAACCCGCATTGTCGCGGCGGGGCGGCGCCGGTCAAGAGCGCATGCAAAACGGGCGGCCGTGCGGGCCGCCCGCGGGTCCGTCTACACCGGCCGGATCAGTGCCGGCGCCGTCGGAGGACCGCCAGGCCCCCGAGGCCGAGTAGGGCCGTCGTGGCCGGTTCGGGGACCGGCGCGTAGGTCGTGCCGGTGTCGATCACGCTGCCGAGGTCGGGCAGGTTGGGGAATTGAGGATTGTCGGTGATGTGGAAGGGCGTCTGGGTGACCGCGGGATTGCTCACGGTGATCCCGAAGCCGATCAGGGCCCCGTCGTCCCAGATCTTCCCTTCCTCGATCTGCCAGTTGTACAGTTGGAGGCTCGGGCCGTTGTAGACCATGGACGACCAGTCGCCGGGGGCGGTCAGGCTGATCAGGCCGGGGTCCCACTTGAACTGCCCCTCGATGTGGATATCGCGTGTCGGCCGCGTGTCCCACGCATCCCGCATGGCGACGTAGGCGTGGTAGAACGTGCCGTCGCCGAGGTCCTGACACCCCGTGTACTCCAACCACACCGCGGCCTCGGCCGCGCCGGCCACCACCAGCAGGACCGCCATCGCGACGGCCGCCGGTACGATGCTTCGCAGACGATAGACCATGATTTGGCTCCTATTCAGATCTATCCCGGCACTGCACAAGCGCAGTGTCGACCGTGAACGGATAATCCTTGGAAACTCGCCCGCGTGGGCTGGAGGTGCGGACGGACGAGCGAGAACGCCCCCGCCTCCCGACGTGAATCGACCCCGCCGCTTCCACGAGCGGACGTCGGAACATTCATGATTCTACTCCATCGGCCCCGGTGCGTCCAGTACAAAATCGTGACACGCGGTAACGCGCCAGGCCGCTCCGACGGCACCTCGCCTTTGCCGTGGGGCCGCGACGCGGATGCGGCCTATCGACAGGCCGGCAGCGCAGGCGGCGAATTCCTTTGCACCGGCCGCGCCGGAGGCGGTACAAGTCGCTGCATTGGAAAGGACCCCTGCCATGGCCGACACGCCCGACCGCCCCGTGTACACCCGCGCCGACCTGGACACCCTCAAAACGCTCGACCGCGGCGGCGTCTTCGCCGCCTTGGGATCCTTCGACGATCGCGGGATGGATGACGAGGCGTTCGTCCTGGCCGCCGCGGGCCTGCTGGATCCCGGCCGCGTGGAGGCCCTGGCCGATGCCCGACGCGACGCCGACCCGGCAGCGGTGCTGGAGGCCGTCGCCGCCGCCGTGCGGACGTCGGCCGCACCGCCCCCGCCGGACCTCAGCCTCGACGACAGGCAGCGCGAACTGGCCGACGCGGCCATGATCAACCGCTTCTGCTTCTACGATGAATGGCACCAGCTCCCGGCCGACATCGACTGGGATTTCAATCCCGGCACCAAACACTGGAGCATGGACCTCAATCGCTTCAGTTTCCTCGCGCCGCTGACCCGCGCCTGCCACGTCACGGGCGATCCGCGCTACGCCCGCAAGGCGGTCGACCTGATGCTCGACTGGATCGCCAAGGCCGACTGGTCGCGCTGCTTCACCGGCACGCCGTACGTGTTCGGCAGCTACCTCAACGAGGCGATCCACTGCCAGGCGTGGGCGAACTGCGTCTGGTCCCTGGCCTCGGCCGACCGGATCGAGCCGATGGACCTGCTGCGGATCGTCAAGTCGCTGCACGACCAGTTGGCGTACCTGGAGATCGTCACCGCCGGCCACCAGGGCAACTGGCCCACCATCGGCTATCGCGGGATACTCGGCACCCTGGGGCCGCTGCCGCTCTTGGGCGACAGGGACCGCTTCGTCGACCACTGCGTCGAAGGCCTCGCCGAGCAGATCGACCAGCAGGTCCTGCCGGACGGCGTGCAGGACGAACTGACGCCGCACTATCACCTCGTGGTCGTCGGCAACCTGCTCGACGCGACGGTGAACCTGCGGCGGCTCGGACGGCACCTGCACCCGCGCACGCGGGCGACGCTGGGCAAGATGGTCCGCTATGTGCAGCAGACGGCCCTGCCCGACGGATCCGGGCAGGTGGCCTTCAACGACAGCGATCCCGACGTCGCCCCCACGGACACCCTGCGGCGGCTGGAGGCCGAAGGCCTCGGCGACCTGATCGCGCCGCAGGCCGACCTGGGCCCGGAGCTGTTCCCGTACGCCGGCGTGGCGATCCTCCGCCAGCGGGGCGACGAGGGCGACCTGTACCTGGCCTTCGACGGCGGGCCGTACGGCCGGGCCCACCAGCACGAGGACATGCTGGGGTTCGAGCTGTTCGCCTACGGCCGCCGGTTCATCGGCGACCCCGGACGGCACCTGTACGACTGGTCGGAGGTGTCGTTCCTGACGTACCTGCAGAGCACGAAGGCGCATTCGACGATCCGGATCGACGGCGCCGGCCAGCACGCCGCCGGCCGTCGCGATACGTGGGTCCCCACAGCGCCCTCGCCGGTGGCCTGGTCGGTCGGCGACCGTGAGGTCCGCGCCGCCGCGTCGTACACGCTGGGCTACGGCCAGGACAACGCGATCGACGTGATGCACCATCGCGAGATCGTGTTCGTCAACCGGCGATTCTGGGTCGTCTTCGACCGCGTCAGCGGCGCCGGCGAGCACCGCATCGAATCTCGCTTCCAGTTCACCCCGTGCGCGCTCACCTGGGACGGCTCGGCAGCCCGGACCGGCTTCGACGACGCCAACCTGCTGGTGATCCCCCTGGCGGCCGCGCCGTTCGACGACGTCCAGATCGTCGAAGGGCGCCGCGATCCGCGCGACGGCTGGTATTCCAGCCACTACGGTCGCATCGAACCGGCCCCCGCCCTCGAACTCCAGGCGAAGACCCCGCTGCCCTGGACCTGCGCTACGCTGCTGTGGCCCTTTACCGGCACCACGCCGCCGGAGGTGACCTGCACCCTCGATGGCGACACCCTCGTCGTTGGCGGCGAAGCGATCGGCACACTGCCGGTCGCCCCGGCATGGGCGGGCGAGGCGCCGCAGGCCACAGGCGCGCAGGAGTGATGCCGGGCGCGTTGCCCCGCTCTACCTCGATCCATCCACGACGAGATCCTCTGCCGACACGGATGGGTGGTGATAGCGGCGCTGTTTGGCGGTCCTGCCGTACTGGATGGCGCCGACGGGGCAGAAGTGGAAGCAGGCGAAGCACTGCTCGCAGCGGCCCCGCCACCTCGGGCGGCCGTCGACCAGCTCGATGTCGCCGACGGGGCAGATCCGCGCGCACAGGCCGCACCGGATGCACGTGTCGTCGACGGTGAACTTGCGGTCGGCCGCCGGCAGCCGGCGGAGGAACATCCCGCGCACGGGCCCGCCGACCAGGCGGGCGAGCAGGCCGGCGCGGGGCGCGCGGCCGGTCGGGAAGGGTTGGATGGCCTCGATGATCTTGTCGATCCGCCGGTCGGCGTCGGCGAGACGGCGGGCCTGGACGTCGGCTGCCGGGGCGCCGCCCATGGGCGGATAGTTCTCGACCATCTTCACCGACCACGCCGCCGCCAGGTCCAGCCCGCGGCGGGCCAGCAGCCGTCGCGTGATCCCCGCCGTCGGCCCGGCCGCCCCGCCGCAGGTGACTGCGGCGAAGACGTAGGGCGTGTCGCCGGCGGGGTCGAGCCGCTCGATGAACCGATGGACGATCGCCGGCGGCCCGAACGCGTACACCGGGAACACCAGCCCCACCCGCTCGGCCAGTCGCGGCGGCCCATCCGCCCGCATCGCCGCGGCGATCGACACCAGCTCCGCATCGCCGATCCCCGCGGCCAGACGCCGCGCGAGGTGGAGCGAATTGCCCGTGCCGCTGAACCAGTAGATGATCGTGCTCATGGGCGGCCTCCCGGGACGAATCGTAGCGCCGCCGACGGCGGCCGTCAACGGCCCCGGCTACGCTTCCACGCCCAGGCGCGCCAGGTCGCGTGTGATCTGCCCGGCGTCGGCGGCGACGATCCCGTGCAGGCCGAGCGCTTCGGCGGCGGCGACGTTCTCGCCGCAGTCGTCGACGAAGGCGATCTCGGCGGCGGGCAGGGCGAGGTAGTCGAGGACCTGGCGGAAGGACGCCGGCTCGGGTTTGCGGGCGCCGAGTTCGTGGGAGGTGAAGATGCGTTCGAAGTGCGACAGCAGGTCGCGGTAGCGTTCGGTCCAGATGGCCGTATGGGCCTCGTTGGTGTTCGACAGGGCCACCAGGCGGACGCGGCCGTCGAGGCGGTCGAGCATCGCCTCGACGCCCGGCAGGACCGGGCCGAACACGTCGCACCAGCCGCGGGTGAACGCCTCCAGCGACAGCGGGCCGTCGAGGTGGGCGGCGACGTGGGCGTGGTAGTCGGCCAGGGTGATCTCCCCGCGCTCGAGCCGCTCGTGGGTGTCGTCGCAGCGGTAGACCCGGCGGACGGCGTCGAGGCCGACACCCGCGGCGGCGGCCCAGGCGCGGGCGGTGTCGGCGATGCGGACGTCGACCAGGACGTGGCCGACGTCGAAGATCACGGCGCGGATCACGGCCGTCCCTGCGCGTTGAGCAGTTCGAGCCGGGTCCGGACGAGGGCTTTGCGGTCGTCGGGCATGTCGTCCTCGCCCAGCAGCGTATGGCAGCCGTCGATGAAGAACTCGCGGGCGAAGTCGGTCGTGAACATCCGCTGATCTTCCGAACGGTCGTTGACGGTATGCAGAAAACCCTCGAATTCGTGGAAGTAGCTGCCGTAGATGTGGAACGAGTCGGCGATGTGGATGTACTCGCCGGGCGCGACGTTCAGGGCGGCGGCGACCTCGCGTTGGAGCTCGGTGAAGGCGAACATGTTCATGAACGCGGCCTTGAACGCGTCGTTGGAGCGCATGTGGATGTTCATGTTCAGCTTGCCGTCGGCGATGCGGAACCACAGTCGCTGGAGGCAGGCGGGGTCGTCGATGTTCATATCGTTCCACACCTGCCAGGTGACCGCCTGGGCCCGCCGCGTGAACGGGACGGCCTTGAGCTTTTCGATGGCCCCGGCGATCTGGTCGACCGGCCCGAGGCCGGGCACCTCGTAGGTGAACAGCCGCTCGTGGTAGGTGTATTCCCACTTGCCCACCGACGGGTCCACCCAGTGGTCGTGCACGCCGTACAGCACCTCGCTGCGGTACTTCTCGAGGTCGTCCAGCCCGCCGGGGAAGGCGCGGTGGATTCGCGGCTCGGCGAACGGGTCGGTCGCGTGGATCACCGCCGTCACGTCGCGGCTTTCCGGGTCGCCGGGGCGGTCGTACTCCGTTCGGAACCGCTCGCCCTGCTCCCAGCAGGTGACGACGGCCTTCTCCCACGCCAACGGCAGCGACGGCTCAACGATGTGGATCGATTTCATGGCATCCTTTCCAGTCCAGGGGGCCGGTTGCATTGGGTCGGCCGGTGGGGCAGTATAGATCGCGGCCCGGCCGAATGCCAGAGGCCTCCGACGGGCGCCGCGTCGGCCGTTGGGGCCGCGTCGTCGGTAGGTCATTGGCGGCCGAGAGGTTACGCTCTTGGCGTAGACGGCCGTCGGCCGATCCATGATTTTGCGCCGCGGCGGTGGTCCACATCCTTGCCGGGCGTAGACTTGGGGCATGGGGACAGGGGAACCGACGTTCACGATCGTGATGCCCGTCGACAACCAGGCCGCGTTCGTCGAGGAGGCGATCGCCTCGGTCGTCGCCCAGACGCGGGGCGACTGGGAGTTGTGGATCGTCGACGACGGCAGCACCGACGGGTCGGCCGCGCGGATCGACCGCTGGGTGGGGCGGGACCGGCGGATCCGCGCGATCCACCGGCCCCGCGCCGGGCCGTCCGCGGCACGCAACGCGGGCGTCCGGCGGGGGCGGGGGCCGTGGCTGGCCTTTCTCGACAGCGACGACCTGTACTTCCCCGACGCCCTTGAGCGTTTCGGCGCGTTTCTCGCGGCCCGGCCGGACGTCGCCTTCGTGTACGGCTACCGCTATCGGATGGATGCCGATGGGACGATCACGTACGTCACGGGCGAGTTCCAGGACCGTCCGACCGGCGGGGCGGAGTTGTTCGCCCGCCGGTTCCTCTGGCACCCGTGCGTGTGCTTCCGGCGGGCGCTGTTCGACGCCGTCGGCGGCTGCGACGAGCGGCTGCGGTGGGCGGAGGACTACGACCTGTACCTGCGGCTGAGCCGTCACACCACCTTCCACCCGCTCGGCGCCGCCACGGGCCTGCGGCGCTGCGGCGGCCGCCGCGATCGCCGGCCCCTCGGCACCGACCGCCGCGTCGAGGCCCGCGTCCTCAGGCGCTACCTCCGCGACGGCCGCGACGGCGAGACGCTCGACCCCCGCCGCGTCAACCGCCGGCTCGGGCGGCTCTACTACCGCGGCGGCCGCGACTGCTTCCAGGCCGGCCGCTTCGACCGCGCCCGGCGGATGCTGGCGATCGCCCACCATTACGCGCCGGGGTTGCGGACGGGGGCGCTGGCGGTGGCCTCCGAACTGCTTCGGTAGACCCGCCCGGGGGCGGGAACTCCGAAATCCGAAGCTCGAGCTACGAAACAAATCCGAAACGGCAAAACGGCGAAGACGGCAAACGAAACAACGGCAAACGGCAACGCACTCAACACCGGGGCTCGGCCGTTTGGCCGTTTGCCGTCTTTTCCGTTTTTCCGTTTGTTTCGTATTTCGAGCTTCGGATTTCGGATTTGGGCGCCCCCTACGCTCCGTCGAACTCATCGACCATCACGTAGCGGATGCGCCGGCCGAGGCGGGCGGTGATCTCGTAGGGGATGGTGCCGGCGAGGCGGGCGAGGTTCATGACGCTGTTGGGGGCGGTCGGATCGGGGCTGATCAGCGTGACCCGCCGGCCGACGGTCACGTCGGGCGCGTCGGTCAGGTCGACGATGATCTGGTCCATGCTGATCCGCCCGAGCACCGGCAGCAGGGCATCGCCGGCCGTGGCGGCGCAGCGGGCCGAGAGCAGTCGCGGCAGCCCGTCGGCGTAGCCGAAGGGGATGATGCCGATCCGCGTGGCCCGCTCGAGCTTGCAGGTGCGCCCGTAGCCGCACACCGCCCCGGCCGGCAGGCGCCGGGCCTGGACGATCGGGCCGCTCAGCCGCAGTGCCGGCCGCAGCGGCAGCGGGTCGGCCTGCTCCTCGCCGGAGGCGTAGCCGTACACCGCCAGGCCCACGCGGACCCGATCCAGGGCCGTGACGGGTAAGTTGGCCACGGCGCCGGAGTTGGCGGCATGGCGCTCCACGCCCGACAGGTCCCCCAGCGTCGCGAGCGTCTTGGTGAACGTGGCGAGCTGGCGCTTCGTATAAGCCTTGTCGGCCTCGTCGCTGGCGGCGAAGTGCGTGCAGACGCCCACCAGGCGCAGGGCCGCGGCGGAGCGCACGGCGTCGACGAGGGCGGGCGCATCGGCGGGCAGGACGCCTGAACGGCCCATGCCGGTGTCGATCTTGACATGGACCGCCACCGTCAGGTTGGCCTGGGCGGCACGGCGCTGAAGGGCCCGCACGTCGGCCGCGTCGGTTACGGTCAGTTCGATCCCCCGGCGGGCGGCCTCGACGGCCCCGTCGAGCAACTCCCCGCCGGCCTGGGCGCCGCAGGCGATGATCGTCAGCAGGCGGCCGTCGTAGCCCATGTCCCGCAGGGCGATCGCCTCGTTGAGCGTGGCGACGGCCAGAACGTCGGCCTTGGCGGCGATCGTCGGCCACAGGCCCGCCAGGTGATGGCCGTACGCGTCGGCCTTCACCACGGCGCACAGGCGGCAGCCCTTGGGCAGACGCTTCCGGATCGACCGGAGGTTGTGGGCCACCGCGGTTCGGGAGATCTCGGCCGTAAGGTAATGCTCCATGGTAACGTATTGTAATCAAGCCCCCCGTCGCCGCAATAGATCCTCGGGGATTGCCCCGGCGCGCGGGTGCTGGTACAATCACCCCTTCATTTTGATGATAAGCATGTGAAAACGTTGGTGCTATGACAGAACATCCGAACGAACAAGCTGAAGGCTTCAAGCAACTCAACCTCGATGAGACCCTGCTGCGGGCGGTCCACAAGATGCACTGGAGCGAGCCCAGCGAGATCCAGGCCAAGCTGATCCCCATCGCCCTGACCGGCCGCGACGTGATGGGCCAGGCCCGCACGGGCACCGGCAAGACCGGCGCGTTCGCCCTGCCGGTGCTGCAGCGGATGCCCGCCGGCGAGGGCGTCCGCTGCCTGGTGCTCACCCCCACGCGGGAGCTGGCCGCCCAGGTGGCGCGGGATTTCCGGGAATTGGCCCGCTATACCGATCACAAGATCACCGTCGCCTACGGCGGCACGCGGGTGCGGCAGCAGGCGGTCGAGCTGAAGCAGCACCCGGCGATCGTCGTTGGCACGCCCGGGCGGGTGATGGACCTGATGAAGCGCAAGCTGCTGCGCCTCGATATGATCCGCTTCGCGATCCTCGACGAGGTCGACCGGATGCTCGACATCGGCTTCCGCGACGACATCCGCAAGATCCTCGGGGCGATCACCAGCGAGCACCAGACGATCTTCGTCTCGGCGACCATCGACGCGGAGATCAACCGCCTCGCCCGCCAATACATGAAGGACCCGGCCGAGGTGTTCCTCGCCCCCGACAAGCTGACGGTCGAGGAGGTCGAGCAGTTCTACATCCCCGTCCAGCCGCACGACAAGCGGCGGCTGCTGGTGGCGCTGCTCAAGCAGGAGGACCCCGAGCTGGCGATCGTGTTCACCCGGACCAAGCGGGAAACCGATCGCGTGGCCGAGCGTCTGGCCAACGCCGGGATCAACGCCCGCGCGATCCACGGGGACCTCTACCAGCGCAAGCGGGACCGGGTGCTCAAGCAGTTCCGCAGCGGGAGCATTAACGTGCTGGTCGCCACCGACCTGGCCAGCCGCGGGCTGGACATCGACGACATCACGCACATCATCAATTACGATCCGCCCGACGAGGCGGAGGCCTACGTCCACCGCGTCGGGCGCACGGCCCGCATGGGCGCGGCCGGGAAGGCGTTCACCCTGGTCGCCCCGGACGAGGGCGGGATCCTCACCGAGATCGAGAAGCTGATCAACAAGGAGATCCGCCCGGCCAACGTGGAAGGCTTCAAGGCCTCGCAACCGGAGGCGAGGGCCGAGAAAGCCGACAAGGCGCCTGCGATGAATCGGCTGAACGCCCCGCTCTACGAGGACGCCGGCACCCCCGCCAAGCCGGTCCGACGCACGCTGGGCAGCAAATTCCCGCCGCGACGGAGGCGGCGACTGTGACCTTGTAAGGGGACGACATGAACAGCACGGACGAAGCGGACGGGGCAAGCCCGAGGGGTTTGCCGGAGGCAGGGCGCACGGTGGCGTCCACCTGGCGGTCGTTGCGCGTCAGGTTCAGGCGTTTCACGCGGCGGCCCAGGGTCCGACGGCTGACGCCGCTGGCGGCGGCGGTCGCGGTGCTGTGGCTCGTCGAGGCGGTGGCCCGGCAGTCGCCGGTCGCCCCGCTGCTGTGGACCGTGCTTTCCCCGGTGCCGGTGCTGCTGAACCTGGGGCTGCTGGCCATGATCGGGGCGTTCTTCGCCGCGCTGACCGGCACCGTCCGTCGCGGGGCCGTGGCGGCCCTCGTGCCGGTGACGGTGATGGCCGCGATCCACGGCGGCAAGATGCTCGTGCTCGGCGATGCGTTCTACCCGTGGGACCTTGAGCTCGCACGGGAAACGGTGGATATCTTCGGCGGGGGCTATTTCCCCTTCGGCCCGGTCGCCGTGGCGACGTTTCTCGTGATGCTCGTGGTGGTGAGGGTGCCCCTGGCCCTGCTGCCGGGCGGGCCGATCCGCTGGCCGACCCGCTGCGTGCTGGCGGTGGTGATGCTGGCGGGGCTGATCGGGTTCACCCACTACCGCGCCTGGCCGCTGCGGCACGTCGTGCGGGCGGTCGTGACCAACTACAACTGGGATCAGCGTCAGAACTACCGCGTCAACGGTCTGCTGCTGGCGTTCACCATCAACATGCAGTCGCACGCCTTCCTGGCGCCCGCCGACTACGGGCCAAACCGGATGGCGGCCGTCGTCGAGGATGTCGCCGCGCCCCGCCCGGCGACGCGGCCGGCGAACGATCGGCCGGCGAACCTGATCGTGCTGCTCAGCGAGTCGTTCTGGGATCCGACCGACATGCCGGCGGTGCAGTTCCACCGCGACCCGCTCAGGCGCCTGCGGGCGATCCGGGGCGCCCACACGGCCTTCGAGGCCATCTCCCCGGTCCACGGCGGGGCGACGTGCAACGCCGAGTTCGAACTGCTGACCGGCCTGCCGGTGGCGCTGCTGCCGGCCGGCGCGATTCCCTACCAGCGGTTCATCACCCAGCCGATCCCGGCCCTGCCGGCGATCCTCAGGGACAACGGCTACACCACCGTCGCTATCCACCCGTTCCACCGCTGGTACTGGAACCGCAACAACGTCTACGAGCTGATCGGCTTCGACCGGTTCATCGCCCTGGAAGACTGTGACGACTGGACCATCGCGGCCAAGTACGTCAGCGACCACAGCCTGGTCGACAAGATCATCGAAACGGCGTCCGAACAGACCGGCCCGTACTTCATCTTCGCCCTGTCGATGCAGAATCACGGCCCCTACGAGCACCGCAACTACGACAAGGCCGATGTCGACGTCCTGGTGACGTCGCAGACGCTGCCCCGCAAGCACCTGCGCACGATCGAGAACATGAGTCGGGGGCTGATGCTCTCCGACGCCGCCCTCGGCCGCCTGGTGGACTACTTCGCCGGCCAGGATGAGCCGACCGTCATCGTCTTCCTGGGCGATCACCTGCCCCTTCTGGGCAAGGACTTCGACCTCTATCGCCGGAGCGGCCTGGTGCGGGAGGCCGGGCCGCTGTCGCCGGCCGAGCGGAAACGGCTCCACACCGTGCCGGGCGTGATCTGGAGCAACGACGGCCGCGACCCCGGCGACCTGGGGACCCTGTCGATGATGTACCTGATGCCGACGATCCTGGACCGCCTGGGTCTGGCCGACGAGGTCCCCTTCACACAGTGGCACGCGGCCCTCCATCACAGGCTGCCCGTCTGGAACACCTACCTCTTCCAACCCGGCCCCCACGCCCAGGTTCACCCCGGGCTGCCCTCGAACGATCCCTTCGTTGACCATGGGCGGCTGATCCTGTACGACCTGCTGGAGGGCCGGCAGTACTGCCTGAAGGCTCTGTTCGCAACGCCGCCCACCGAAGGAAGTTAGGCGGCCAAACCCACGACGGCGATACCGACCGCTCGACATGGGCCGCGACATTCCGCCCATGGGGAGTCCTACAATAAAGAAGCTATGACCCATGGTTCCCTTGCGCCGGCGGATGATCGCCCGACGGCCGTGCCCCTGCCGGCCGCCCTGGCTGTGCGCGCCCGTCTGCGGGGATTCGCCGCGGGCCTGCGCGGGTCGGTCAGCCGCTTTGTGCGGTGGATGGACACGGAGACTCTCCCGGCGGCCCTGATGGCCAACGACCCGGTCGTCTGCCTCGACGTCGCCGGCGACGGGCGGATCCGTGTGGCCGACAGCGACGGCGGCTCGGTGGCCGAAGCGCCCGACTCGACGCGGCGGGTCGGGGCGTTGCTGGCCTCGGTGGGACTGGAACGGCTGGAGTTGGACAACCGCCTGGAGGCCGGCCAGATCGACGCCCTGCTGCGCCTGCTGCGCGCCGCCCAGCGGTCGCTCGCCTGCGACGGCGCGCCGCGGCCGGGCAGTTTCGCGGCGTACCTGCTGGGGGCGGCCCCCGTGCAGTACGCCTGCATGCGCCTGCACATTGCCGACGGAACGCTGACCGCCGCCTACAGTTACCGCACGACCCCCTTCAGCCGGATCGTCCGCTGGTACGTGCGGCGGCACCGGCGGTTCGCCGACCACCGCGCCCTCTTCCATGCCGCCCCGCGTCTGGCGGTGCTGGTGGCGCTGATCGCCCTGGCGCCGCTGGTGACCTGGGCGCTGGGCGGGAGCCCCACGGCCCAGGTGATCGCGACGGTGATCGTCGCCGCGGTCGAGTTCGCCCTGGTGTACGTGCTGGTGATGTTGATCGGCAGCGTGGAGTACGACAACGAACAGAGCCGCTACCGGCTGACCGTGGCCTACGACGGGCTAGGCCGCCACGCCCAGCGGATCGAGGAGGACCTCGACCGGGCGCGGACGGTGCAGCAGAAGATGCTCCCCGCCCCGGCCGGCATGCCGCTGGCCGATCACCTCCGGTGGGCCGCCAGTTTCATCCCGGCCGGCCAGGTCGGGGGCGACTACTACGACGCGATGGCCATCGGCCCGGGGCGGGTGGCGGTGATCTTCGGCGACGTCAGCGGCCACGACATGGCCGCGGCGTTCGTCACGGCGATCCTCAAGACGGGCTTCCAGTCCTGGCTGGACGAGGGCGGCACGCTGGCGGAGTTCGTCGCGCGGCTCAACCGGCGGCTGTGCCGGCTGATCCCCGACGACAGCTTCGCGGCGGTCTTCATCGCGGTCTACGAGGCCGCGACGCGGGAGTTGACCTACGTCAACGGCGGCCATCACCCCGAGCCGTGGCTGCTCAGGACCGACGGGTCGCCGCCGCGGCCGCTGTCGGATGCGCGGGCGATGCTGCTGGGCGTGATGGAGTCGATCCCGATCGCCCCGGCGCGCGTCCGCCTGGAGGAGGGCGATACCGTCGTGTTCGCCACCGACGGGGTGATCGAGGCCGTCAACGACGGCGGCGTCTTCTACGGGCCCGAGCGGCTCGCGGCCCTGCTGGACATCTGCCGCGGCGCACCGGTGGATGCCCTTCTCGAGCAGGTGGTCACCGACGTGCGGCACCACGCCGGCGACAAGCCGCAGCGGGACGACCAGACGATGCTGGCGGTCCGCGTCCGTGCCGCGACGGCCGCGACCGGCGGCCGGGAGCAGCGATGAGAACGGACGCCACCGACGGTGCCGCCGTGAAATGCTCGGTCGGCTGGGGCCGGCTCGTACTGTTGGTGCTGCTGGTCGGCGCGGGGTGGACGGCGGCGGCGATGCTGCCGGTGCGGGCGTGGATGGAAACGTCGCTGGGCTGGGTGGAGCGAGCCGGGCTGTGGGCGCCGGCGGTGTTCCTGGCGGCCTACGTGGTGGTGGCGGTGTTCTCCCTGCCCGGGTCGGTGCTGACGGTCGCGGTGGGCGCCACGCTGGGGCTGGCCTGGGGGGTGGCGACCGCCTCGGTCGGCGCGACGCTGGGGGCGGTCGTGGCCTTCCTGGTCGGGCGGTTTCTCACCCGCCGGTGGGTCGCCGAGCGGGTGGCGTCGCGCCCCCGCTTTGCCGCGCTGGATCGCGCGGTGGGTCGCGAGGGTTTCAAGATCGTCCTGCTCAGTCGTCTCAGCCCGATCGTTCCGTTCGCGCTGCTGAATTACGGGTACGGCCTGACGAACGTATCGCTGGGGACGTACGTACTGGCGTCCTGGATCGGGATGATCCCGGGGACGTTCCTGTACGTCTACCTCGGCACCCTCGGCCGGGCCGCGACCTGTTGGAGCGATATGCACTTGGGCCAGCGTGCCTTGTACGTGGTGGGCCTGGTGGCGATGCTGGCGGTGACCGTGCTGCTGGCGATCATCGGCCGTCGGGCGCTGCGGCGGCACGTCGCGGCCGACGCGGCCGAGGCTGGGCCGGACTCGCCGGCGTAGACCTCGGGCCGGCCCGATGGAATTTTTCTTGACTTGCCTACCTTGGAAACCCGACAAGCTTGCACATGGGTAAAGCCAGGACCGGACAATCCACACGCCGGCGTGATTCGGGTGACGGCAAGAACCTCGTCATCGTCGAATCGCCCGCAAAGGCAAAGACCATCAATCGTTACCTCGGGGACGCCTACATCGTCTTGGCTTCGATGGGTCACGTGCGCGACCTGCCCCGCAAGAAGCTCAGTGTTGACCTGGACCACGACTTCGCCCCGACGTACGAGATCGTGCCCGAACGTCGCAAGGTCTTGGCAGCGCTGAAGAAGCAGGCCCGCCGCGCCCCGGCCGTGTACCTGGCGACCGACCTCGACCGCGAGGGTGAGGCGATTGCCTGGCACCTGGCCGAGTCGCTGGATGTGCCGGGCGAGCGGATCCGCCGCGTGACGTTCAACGAGATCACCGCCCCGGCGATCCGGGACGCCTTCGAGCACCCCCGGTCGCTGGAGATGAACCGGGTCAACGCCCAGCAGGCCCGGAGGATCCTCGACCGGATCGTGGGCTACCAGATCAGCCCGCTGCTGTGGCGCAAGGTCGCCACGGGCCTGTCGGCCGGGCGGGTTCAGTCGGTGACGGTCCGCCTGGTGGTCGACCGCGAGCGGGAGATCGAGGCGTTCGTGCCCGAGGAGTTCTGGCGGCTGGAGGCGGTCTTCACGACCGACCTGCCGGCGGCGCCGCAGTTGCACCGCCAGTGGATGAGCTTCCTGGCCGCCCGCGACCCCAAGGGCGCCGGTCCCACCAAGGACGCCCAGCAGGAGTGGCTGGGCGAGCGGGACAGCTTCTGGGCGGAACTGACGCACCTGGACGGCCGGAAGGTCGAGCTGTCCGACGAGACGGCCGCCCGACGGGTCGCCGAGGCGCTGGGGGTGGTCATCGAGGACGTCGAGCGGACCGAGCACCCCGAGGCCAAGGGCCCGGCGCGCCGGCGGGCGGTGCTCAAGACCCGCCTGTACAACGACGACGGCTCGGCGGGGCTGACCGACTTCACCGTGACGGGCCTCGACGAGCGCCGCAGCGTGTCGCGCCCGCCCAAGCCGTTCACCACGGCCTCGCTCCAGCAGGCCGCCAGCGCCCGCCTGCGGTTCAGCGCCTCGCGGACGATGCGGGTCGCCCAGCAGCTCTACGAGGGCGTCGCGATCGGCGGCGAGGGCAGCGTCGGCCTGATCACTTACATGCGCACCGACAGCCTGAACCTCTCCAACGAGGCCGTCTCCAACGCCCGGCGGTTCATCGACGACCGGTTCGGCGCCGACTACGTGCCCGAGGCGCCCAACCGCTACGTCGCCGGCGGACGCGCCCAGGAGGCCCACGAGGCGATCCGTCCGACCGACGTGCGGCGCACGCCCGAGTCGCTGCGCAACAGCCTCACCGAGCCGCAGTCGAGGCTCTACAGGCTGATCTGGGAACGGTTTGTCGCCTGCCAGATGACCCCGGCGGTCTGGTCGGTGACCGACGCGACGATCACCGCGGCCACGACGGCCGGCGAGGCGCGGTTCCGCGCGGTCGGGCGACGGCTGGTGTTCGACGGGTTCCTCAAGGTCACCGGCGTCAGCCGGCGCGGGGGCGACCAGATCCTCCCGCACCTCAACGACGGTCAGCCGCTCGGGGCCGTCCAGCTCGATCCCCAGCAGCGGTTCACCCAGCCGCCCCCGCGCTACACCGAGGCCTCCCTCGTCCGGGCGCTGGAAGCCGAGGGCATCGGACGGCCCAGCACGTACGCCAGCATCATCCAGACGATCCAGGACCGCGCTTACGTCGAACAGATCGACCGGCGGTTCCACGCCACCGAGGTCGGCTGCAAGGTCACCGACAAGCTGGTGGAGCATTTCCCCAAGATCATGGATCTGCGCTTCACCGCCCACATGGAGGACCAGCTCGACCGGATCGAGGCCGATGATCTCGACTGGGTCCAGGTGCTGCGCGAGTTCTACGGGCCCTTCTCGGACAACCTCGAACGCGCGATGGATGAGATGACCCACGCCAAGGCCGAATCCGAGCCCTCCGACTACACCTGCGAGGTGTGCGGCCGTCCGATGGTGTATCGCTGGAGCCGCAACGGCCGCTACCTCGCCTGCACGGGCTACCCCGAGTGCAAGACGACCCATCCGGTCGACCGCGAGGGCAAGAAGATCGAGCAGAAGGTCGTTCCCAACGCGTGCCCCGAGTGCGGCTCGGACATGATCCTCCGCCGCAGCCGCTTCGGGCCGTTCCTCGGCTGCACCCGCTATCCCGAGTGTCGCGGCACGCTGCCGTGCGACGCCGAGGGCAACCCCCTGAAGGTGATGAAGGACGAGGATGTCACCGGCACCTGCCCCGTCTGCGGCGCGAAGATGGTCGTCAAGCGCAAGGGGCGCCGGGCCTTCCTGGGCTGCACCCGCTACCCCGACTGCGACGGGACGGCCCCGATCCCCGAGGGCATCCACCTGCAGGCGCCGCCGAAGCCGCCGCCGACCGACACGGGCCTGCTGTGCCCCAAGTGCAAGAAGCACAACCTGGTGATCCGCCAGGGCCCGCGGGGCGAGTTCGTCGCCTGCTCGGGCTTTCCCCGTTGCCGCAACAGCTTCAACACCAGTCTGCTGGAGAAGGTCAAGGCCGCCATCGCCGCCGGCCAGGACGCCCAGGCGATCATCGACGAGGCCAAGAGCGGCGGCAAAGCCGCGGGCAAGACCGGCAAGGCCGGCAAAAAAGGCAAGAAGGCCAAGAAGGCCGGGAAGCGCAAGACCGCCGGGAAGGCCAAGGCGCCGACGTCCAGGGACTGAGCGATATTGACCTGTCAGAACGCCCTGCAATAGGGGCGCGCACGGCTCGTTGTTCGGTGTATACTGCAGGGGTGGAGGCCCCCATGGAACGATCACGACAATGCGCAGTGCCGGCAGCGGCGGTGGTCATCGCTCTGTTGGCCGCCGGGGCGGTCGCGGCGTCGACGTCGTCGCAGCCGTCGTCGCGGCCGGCGTCGCAACCGGCGTCGCAACCCGCGCCGCCGCCCGAGCTGTGCCGCAACGCCGTCGACCCCTACTTCCCCGGCAGCGAACGCGTCCGCTTCCTCCGCGCCGCCGGTCGCGACAACGAACTGAGCGAGCGGGAGTTCAACGCTTCGGGCAAGGTTCGCGACGCCTTCGTCCGCTCCTTCGACCGCTGGGGGGCGATGCTGGCCTACGACGCCGACCACGACGGCACCATCGACTGGTTCGAGGCCGACACCTACCGGCGGGCGTTCCGCAAGCAGGTGCTCGCGGCCTTCGACGCCGACCGCAACCAGCGACTGACCGGCCTCGAGCGCGACAAGGCCAACCGCGCGCTGGCCGACGGCACGCTGACCCCCGCCAGGCCCGCGCCGCCGACCTCGGCCCCAGCCGTGGCGGGTCTGCCCGGCGGGGCGGCCGCCCCGCAGATGCCCGCCCAGGCGCCCCCGCCCGGTCCTCGTCGCGGCGGCCCCGACGCCGCCCGGCGGGGTGAACGACCCGAACGGCCCGAACAGGCCGACTGGCAGGCCCGCATGGACACCGACGGCGACGGGCAGGTCAGCGACGCCGAGCGCCGCGCCGCGATGGAGCAGTTCCGCCGGCGCATGGAAGAGCGGCGGCTGCAGCGCTTCGACGCCGACGGGGACGGCGACCTGAACGCCGACGAACAGGCCGCCGCCGACCGGGCCCGCGATGAATGGCGCCAGCGCCGCCAGCTCCGCCGCTTCGACCGCGACGGGGACGGCACGATCAGTCCCGCCGAGCAGGCCGAGGCCGACGTGACCACCGCCCAGATGGAAAGCCTCCGCACCATCGGCGAACGCTACATCTTCGACACCAACGGGGACGGCACCGTCACCGACGCCGAACGCCGCGCGGCCCTGGCCACCCTCGGCGCCGAACTCGGCCGCATGCGCAGCCGGATCGAACGCCTCAGCGACACCGACGGCGACGGGCAGGTCTCCCCCGACGAACGCCGGGCCTTCGGCGAACGCATCCGCCGCCAGTGGACCGAACGCAGCGCCGACTACATCCGCCAGTTCGACGCCAACGACGACGGCGCCCTCGACGACGCCGAACGCGCCGCCATGCGGGCCGGCATCCGCGAGGACACCGCCCGCCGCTTCGCCGACTACGACAGCGACGGCGACGGCCTGCTCGATGCCGACGAACGCGCCCGCATGATGCAGGACTGGATGCGGGAAATGGTCGGCGGCGAGGCGAGGTGACCTGTCGAAGTTGACGGCTGACGACCGCTGACGCACCCGGCGGAACGACAGCCTGCTTCGACATTCGTTTTCGATCGTCGCCGTTTCCGTCGTTCCCTCTCTGGACTGGCCGCCGCCGATCCGTTACAGTCACCACCCCTGTACATCATCAATGTGGAGCGCAACCATGCCGATCACCCCGTGCCGGGCCAAGTGGGCCGCGGTGATGACCGACCGCGAGCGGTTCAACCGTCAGATGCATTACCAGCCGGTGGACCGCTGCTTCAACATGGAGTTCGGCTACTGGGACGAGAACTTCCACGAGTGGCCCCTCTTCGTCGACAACGGCATCACCAACAATGCCGAGGCCGATCTCTTCTTCAACTTCGACCGCATCGCCGTCATCGGCGGCAAGGTGGGACTGTCTCCGGCGTTCGCACACGAGGTGGTCGGCCAGACCGCCACCACCCGCATCATCCGCAACCCGGACGGCTTGCTGGCCGAGGTGCCGCTGGACGGCCACGATACGATCCCGCACTACATGAAGTCGTCCATCGAAACCCCCGACGACTGGGCCAGGGTCAAGGCCGAGCGCTACCGTGTGGACGACCCGGCCCGGATCGTCGACATCGAGGCCCTCAAGGCCCGCCACGGCGACGACCGGGACTACCCCCTGGGCGTCGACTGCGGGTCCATGATCGGCAAGGTGCGCGACATGCTGACCTTCGAAGGCCTCGCCTACGCCTGCTACGACTACCCCGACATGGTCGAGGACATGGTCGAAATTCAATGTGTCATGGTCGAGCATTTCCTCGACCAGGTCCTCGACCATTTCGAGTTCGACTACGCCAGCGGCTGGGAGGACATCTGCTTCAAGAACGGCCCGATCGTCTCGGCGCCGTTCTTCCGCGACGTCGTCATGCCCCGCTACAAGCGGATTGACGCGAAGCTCAAGGCCCACGGGATCGATCTGTGGTACACCGACTGCGACGGGGATGTCCGGCCCATCCTGCCGTACCTGCTGGAAGGCGGGATCAACTGCCTGTTCCCCTTCGAGGTGAACAGTTGCTCGCACCCGGGCGAACTGCTCGATCGTTATCACGGCCAACTGCGCATCATGGGGGGCGTGGACAAGATCGAGCTGGCCAAGGGCCGCGATGCCATCCAGGCCTATCTCGATTCGCTGGCCCCCTATGTCGAGCGCGGCGGGTACATCCCGTTCGTCGATCACCGCTGCCCGCCGAATGTGCACCCCGACGACTACCTGTATTACCTCGACCTCAAAGAGCAGATGTTCGGACTGAAGTCATGACCCGCCCCGACCGGCGCGACAGACCCACCCCCGCGCTCGACCCGGACATGACCGACCTGGTCGTCCGCGGGGTCTTCGCGGTCACACTCGCCCTGGCCGAGGCGGCCACCCGCCTGGCGCGCCGCCGGCGGCAGCACCAACTCGACCGCCAGGACCCGCGGCTCAATTGAGCCGCTACTTCCTGTACTTGTCGAAGAAGTCCAGCGTCAACGTGAGGTACTGCTCGGCGTGGTATTCATGGCCGTGCGAGGGAAACAGGTGGAACGCGTGCGTGTGGCCGAGTTCCTTCAGCTTCGCGACGGTGGCCTTCGCGCGGGCGGGCGGGACGACGGTGTCGGCGCCGCCCTGGAGGACCAACAGGGGCGTGGTGGCGAGTTTCTCGGCCAGGTCCGGATCCCCCGTCCCCGAAACGCAACAGGCCGCGGCGAACAAATCGGGATGGCCGGTGGCCAGCCGGTAGGTGGCCCCGCCGCCCATGGAAATGCCGGTGACGTAGATGCGATTCGGGTCGATCTTGGGGTACTGTTCCCGCGTCAGGGCGATCAACTGCAGCAGGTCCGCCTCATAGGTCGGCTGCGTCCGCCGGTGATAACGCGGGGCGACCATCAGATACCCCCGCTGCTCCAGGAGGCGGAGGATGGCGCCGTCGTCCATGTCGGGGAAGTAGTTCTCGTCCCCGCCCCCGCCGTGCAGCATCAGGATCAGGGGGACGGAGCCGGCCGTGGCATAGCACGTCGGGATGTAGCTGCGGTAGACCTGCAGCTCGCCGCTGGCCTCGGAGACGTACGCCCGGCGGAACACGCCGGTCCGTCCCTCGTAGGGCGCCTTGCCGGCGGCGAGGCGCTCGGCGGTCTGCTCGAACTGCGTCAACGTCGCGGCGAGGTTCACCGCCAGCGGCGCCGGGTCGGAGCGGCCCTCGGCCTGGGCCAGGTGCCGGCGCCGGAGCGTCTCCTCCTGGGAGACCGACTGCGCCATCGTCTTGCGGCCGGCCTGGACGAACTGGACCGCGTGGGCGAAGTCGGCACGGCACCGCGCGGCGGCGGGGGTGTCCATGTCGGCGAGGCGCGCGTTGAACGCGACGAGCTTGGCGATGCGGTCGTCCAGCGTCGCGAGGAACTCGCCCAGCAGTGACAGCTCCACCTGCACGTCCTGATCGACCAGGTCCGAGGCGAGCGTGAGCGTGTACGTCCCGTCCGTCACCGACGGCAGGGCGAACAGCGTGACCGGCCAAGGCTGCCCCGCATCGAGCGCGAGGGACTTGAGGGTGACGGTCCGGCCGTCCGCGCCGCGCAGGGTCGCCGTCGCGCCGGGGCTTCGCCCGTCGAACGCCCGCAGGGCCACCGGCAGGTTGGGCAGCGCCTTCTGGTCGATGGCCGACGAAGGCACCTGCAGGCCCAGATAGCCCCGCGCGGAAAGCTGCAGCCGCAACTGGGCGGCCAGTTCCTCGGCCGTCACCTTGAAGTCGCCGCCGGCCACGAAGAAGCCGTCCAGGTTGATCGAGTTGTTGTCGGCCAGCGACGTCAGCCGCAATAGATAGTCTCCCGCGACCAGGTCGCCGACGTCGACGGTCACCAGGTCCCATTCGGACGTGTTATTACCCCAGCCGTGCGTGTCGGGAAATGCAATGGTGCGGGCGACCGGGTCGCCGGGGCCGATCAACTCGAGTCGCATCGGCGCCGGGACCATCGTCTCTCGCCAGTGCAGGCGGGCATAGCGGAAGATCACACGCGCTTCCGGGACGTCGTCGGCCAGGGCGAGCTTGTACTCCACGACATTGCCCTCCAGGTCCAGCGAGGGGCCGAACAGGCATTGCCCGCCGGAGGCCGGCGCTTTGGCGTTGACGTTGGGGCGGGTCGTGTCCGTCGCCCGGGCGAACCGCTCGCCTTCCTGCCACAAGGCCGGCGCCGACGCCAGCGCCGGTGCGGCCAACGCCATCGTCAGCAGGGCGAGCAGGATCACGTGAAAAGAGGTGCTGGTCATGGTTCGTTCCTTTCGTTGCCGCGGGCAGGTGGCGGCCATCTTCGACAAAGCCGGATCTTAGCGTCCCGCCGGGCGGATCGCAACGCCCTGCTGTCCTGGCGGCGATCGCGCCTTGCGAGCGGTTGGACGGGCTGGCACAATGGGGCGGTCGCAACGCTTCTCGAAAGGACAGCGCATGGCCACCACCACCGGACGGCAGGGCGGACGACCGATGATCCAATCCACGCGCGGCGCGATCGTCGCCGGGCATTATCTTGCCGCCGAAGCGGGGATGGCGATGTTCCGCGCCGGCGGCAACGCCGCCGATGCCGCGGCCGCCGCGGGGTTCGCCCTGACGGTGGTGATGCCCCACCAGAACGGGCTGGCCGGCGAGGCGCCCATGCTCGTGCACGCGGCGGGCGATGCCGAGCCGCTGGCCGTCAACGGCAACGGCGCCGCCCCGGCGGCGGCGACGCTGGCGGCGTACCGGGATCTGGGTCTGGATCTGATCCCCGGCGATGGGCTGCTGCCGGCGGTGGTGCCGGCGGCGCCGGCGGCGTGGATCGCCCTGCTGCGGCGGTTCGGCACCAAGCGGCCGGCCGACGTGCTCGCCCCGGCGATCGCCCTGGCGACCGACGGGTTCCCGATGTACGACGCGCTGCACAACCTCATCGCCGCCTGCGCCGACCGCTTCCGGCGCGACTGGCCCGCTTCGGCGGCGACGTTCCTGACCGGCCCGAACGGCACGCCGCCGCCGGTCGGGACGATCTTCCGCCAGCCGGCCCTGGCCGCGACGCTTCGCGCCCTGGCCCGCGCCGACCGCGGCCGGCGGCGTCGCGACGCGGGATTGCGGGCGGCGTTCGATGTGTTCTATCGCGGCCGCATCGCCCGGCGGATTGACCGCCACTGCCGCCGGGCGGTTCCCGACGGGACGGGCACGGCCCACCGGGGGCTGCTCCGCGAAGACGACCTGGCCGCCTATGACGCGCGCATCGAGCCGCCGGTCTCGGCGGCGTATCGCGGCTGGCGGGTGTACAAGTGCTCGAGCTGGTGCCAGGGCCCGGCGATGCTCCAGACGCTCAAGCTGCTGGAGGGCTACGATCTGCCCGCGATGGGCCGCAACAGCGCCGACTACATTCACACCGTCGTCGAGGCGATGAAGCTCGCCTTCGCCGACCGCGAGTTCTACTACGGCGACCCGCAGTTCGTCCGCGTGCCGTTCGGCCGCCTGCTGTCGGCGGCGTATGCCCGACGGCGGCGGGTGCTGATCGACCCGGCCGCCGCGTCGATGGAGCTTCGCCCGGGCGGGACCGCGCCCCTGACGGCCGAGGACGTGCGGGACGTCAACGCCCGCTTCGGTGAGCCCTCGGGGCCCGAGCACGGCGACACCACCGCGGTTCACGCCGTCGACGCGGCGGGCACGATCGTGGCAGTGATCCCCTCGGGCGGGTGGCTGCAGTCCTCGCCGGTGATCGAGGGCGTCGGCTGCCCGCTGGGCACGCGGGGCCAGATGTTTTCGCTCGTCGCCGGCCACCCCAACGCGCCGGCGCCCGGCAAGCGGCCGCGCACGTCGCTGACGCCGTCGCTGGCCGGGCGGTCCGGACGACGGGCGCAGTGGGCGTTCGGCTCGCCGGGGGGCGACTGCCAGGACCAGTGGGCGCTGCAGTTCTTCCTGAACGTCATCGCGTTCGGCCTGTCGGCCCAGGAGGCCGTCGAGGCGCCGACGTTCTGGTCCGATCACTGGCCCAGTTCGTTTTATCCGCGGGCCGCCGCCCCGGGCGTCCTGCACGTCGAACGCCGCATCCCGCCGGCCGTCCGCCGCGAGCTTCGCCGTCGCGGCCACCGCCTCCGCGTCGAGGCCGACTTCGCCGGCGGCAACGCCGTGGCCGTCGGCACGAATCCGGCCACCGGCGTCCTCTGCGCCGCCGCCAGTCCGCGCCTCGAACCGGCGTACGCGATGGGGTGGTGAACGATCCTGAACGCATGAGGAGAAGCGTTGTGGCCGTCCCGCAATCCGGCGTCCGATGGCCTCTTGGCGACCCGTTCTGGCGTTCGACGCGCATGGAAGGCGAGAGCCTGTTCTTCCTTCGGCCCGACGACAGGACGGCCCCGCGGGCCCGCCTGCTGTTGCCTCCCGTCGCCCCGGTCGCGCTTGTCGGGCCCTCGTGCGGCGTCGTCTACGAGGAAGGCCGCGATTACGTCGTCGACGCCGCGACCGGCGTGGTGAGCCTGACGGCCGGCTCGGCGGTTCCCTTTACGGACGCCGGCGAGCTGTATCGCCCGCTCGATGCCCCCTGCACCATTCCACACAAGGCCGGCGCGCCCACCACGGGGTTGTACTGGCGCGAAGGCAGCGCGTTCGCCGGCTTGCAGGTCGAAGCGTCCTACGACCACCGCTCGACGTGGGACGGCTATCGCCCGTCGTTCCAGGGCGACCGTCTTCCCCGCACGGCCGAGCGGCTGCGGTCGGGTGCGCCGTTGGCGCTGGCTGTCATCGGCGACAGCATCTCGGCCGGGGCGAATGCGTCAGGGCACACCGGGGCGCGGCCGTTCATGCCGCCGTACCCGGACCTCGTGGCCGGCGAGCTGGAACGCCGCTTCGGCGGGAGCGTCACGCTGACCAACCACGCGGTCGCGGGCAAGCGGGTCGCCCACGGGTTGGAGGTCGTCGACGCCGTGATCGCCGGCCGACCCGACCTGGTCATCGTCGCCTACGGCATGAATGATGCGGGCGCCACACCCGCCGGCGCCTACGAGGCGACGGTGCGGGAGATTCTCGACCGGATCCGCGCCGGCGCGCCACAGGCGGAGTTCATTCTCGTCGCGCCCATGCTCGGCAACCCCCAGTGGAACGCCACCCCGACCGACGCGTTGTTCGCCTTTCGCGACGCGCTGGGTGCGCTGGGCGCCGACGGCATCGTCCTGGCCGACCTGACGCAGTTGTGGGCCGATCTGCTGGCCGTCAAGACCTACCATGACCTGACCGGCAACGGGGTGAACCACCCCAACGACTTCGGCCACCGCCTGTACGCCCAGGTGCTGTTGGCGCTGCTGACTTAACGCAGCGTCGTATGCTCGCGGTCGGCGTACATCTGGTGGAAGAGGATCCACGGGTCGAGCATGACGGCGCTGTCCAGCGGCTCACCCGGCTCGGCGACGCGGAAGACGAAGTGGCTGTGCTCGTGGTCGCCGATCCACACGCCGGCGCCGTCGGCGACCAGCGCCCCGGCCTCGACGCGGGTGTGCTCGGGCGGGTGCAGGCGGATGATGTGGTGGACCTGGAGGATCCACGTCGAGCCGTCGGGCCAGCGGTGGAGACCCCGCCAGCGGTTGTTGTTGTCGCCGCCGGCCACGCTGTTGAACAGCTCGTGGTCGTCGAAGCTGATCGGCGCCCAGATGGGCGTGCCGGCCGGGTGGTTGAGGTCCAGCCCGCCGTGGGCCGCAGCGCCGAAGTAGGCGCCCAGCCAGACGTCCTCGCCGTTGTAGCAGTCCTCCACGCGCAGCCCGCCGGGCGGCAGCGGGCACCAGGGGTGCAGCAGCACCGGGCACAGCCGCAGCGTCGCATCCTGCAACGCCAGCCGCACCCGCTTGCGCGGACGGCATTCGCCGTGGCCTTCGGTGAGGAACTCGAAGATGTCGTCGACGGCATCCAGCCAGATCCGCACGCCCATCAGCTCCCAGGGTTCATAGAAGCTCTCCGGGGTCGCCACGTTGCGCGCCAAGGCCAGCCGGTGCCCGTCGATCTCCAGGTCCACCCAGAACCGGTAGTTCGTCACCGCGCCGCCGACCTCGACCTTCAGCGTCTCGAGCGTCGTGTTCACCACCTTCGCCGACGCCCGCACGATCTTGATCGACCGCACCTCGCCCGAGGCCAGCGTAAAACGGATCTCGTCGTCCACGTCCACTTCCACGGCGGTGAGGGTCTGGCGGGCGGTTTTTTCGATGAGCATGGTTGGTGCCCTCATAGAAGCATTGTGGGACTGTCGAGCCTTCGCAGATCGTAACCCGGGATTTCGCATTTTTCGAGGGGCATTGGCGCCGGCGGGCGCTCACGTCGTTCCGATCCACGTGACGCGGTCGGCCAGGGGGGTGTCGATGAGGGCGTGGACGAGGTGGGCGTTGGCGGTGATGAGACGGCCTTCGGTGGCCAGGGCGGCGGCGAGGTAGAGGCAGTCGCCGAACGGCTGGGCGGTCTGGAGGGCCAGGTCCATCGCCGCTTCGGTCAGTTCGGCGGCCGGCAGGACCAGCAGCGGCAGGCGGAGGACGTCGTTGAGGAGGGCCCTGGCCTCGACGGCGGTCAGCTCGCGACGGGTGAACCGCTTCCAGATGATCCCGGCGGTCTCGGTCCAGATCAGATCCGGCGCGTGCAGCGGGTTGCCGCCGGTCAGCAGCGCCCGGGCGGCCGGCGTGTGCGTCTGGCGGAAGAACGCCGCGGCCACCACGCCGGCATCGACCACCAGCGCGCTCATTCGCTCCGGTCCTCGTAAGCCGTCCCGCCGTCGCTGAAGCGGCGTCCGGCGAGCCGGCGGTCCCAGCCGGCCAGCAGACGGTCGACGTCCGCGGCCTCGGCCTCGGCGAGCTGCTCGAGCACCAGCCGCACCTCCGCCTCCAGCGAACGCCCGTGACGGCGGGCGCGCGCCTTGAGCCGCTGGATCGTCTTGGACCCCAGATTGCGGACAACCAGTTGCCCCATCGCTGCCGCGTCCTCCCCTCTATCCTCCACTATTATAGGGCGCCGCCGCCGATGCGCCGGTCGAACCGATTGCATTGCCATGTCGATGGGCCCAATTGCAACGGCATGCCATTGCAAACCCTTGCCTTCGCCGCAGGGGCAAACGAGCGTAAGCCTAAGCGGTGTCCCGACGTAGAATGGGGCGGTATGGCGGTTGCCGCCAAGGACAGCGAGGTGGAAGCAATGGAGCATCAACAAGAGGCCGAACGCCTGCAGCGCAGGCGGTCGACGATCAAGTTCCTGGTCGTAATGGCGTTGCTGGTGGTCGCCACCGGCTTTTACGCCCTGCGGTTCGATTGGCCCGGCCGGCCGATGGGCGGGGAGCACCTGCGGGCGCTGACGACGGAGGACTTCGACGAGGCGGCGGCCTCGGGGGTGGTCCTGGTGGACTTCTGGTCGCCGCGGTGCGGCCCGTGCCGCCAACAGTTGCCCATCCTGGAGCAGGTGGCTCAGCGGGTCGAGGGGCGGGCGTCGGTGATGAAGGTGAACATCGACGAACAGGGCGACCTGGCCGGGCGGTTCAACGTGCAGGCGATCCCCACGCTGATCCTCCTGCACGACGGTCGTCCGGTCGAGCGGTTCGTCGGCGTCACCAGCGCCGATGAACTGGTGGACGCCATCGACACCGCCGCCGCCGAGGCCGTCGAGTAAGATGTGCGGTTGCTGCCCCGGCTTGCGCCTGGCAATCGGTGCTGTCCGTGTCTATTCTGGACGACCCGAACGCACCCGACAGACCCGCAAGCTGGAGTGAGTTGATGAGCAACGCCCGCAAGCCCAATGTGCTGCTGATCCTGATGGACGATATGGGATTCTCCGACGTCGGTTGTTACGGCGGCGAGATCGACACGCCCAACATTGACGCCCTGGCCCGCCGGGGGGTCCGCTTCACCCAGTGCTACAACACCGGGCGGTGCTGGCCGACCCGGGCCTGCACGCTGACCGGCTATTACCCGCCGCAGGTGCACATGGACCCGCCCGGCCATCCGCCCTACCGCCCCGCCTGGCAGCGCCTGCTGCCGTACTACCTGCGGCAACGGGGGTACCGAAGCTATCACTCGGGCAAGTGGCACATCAACAACGAGCCCGACCCGGCCGGCGAGGACGGCTTCGACATCAGTTGGGGGTTCGACATCGAGCAGTTCTCGCACTTCTTCGACAGCGACGACGGCGCGCGGTTCTCCTCCACCGCGATCACCGACCACGCCCTCGGCTGCCTGCGCGACCACGCTGCCGGCCATGCCGACGCGCCGTTCTTCCAGTACGTGGCCTACACGGCCCCGCACTTTCCCCTGCACGCCGAGCGCGACGACATCGCCAGGTACCGCGGCCGCTACGACGAAGGCTGGGACGTGCTCCGCCGTCGGCGGTGGGAGCGGCTGCGGGAGATGGGGATCGTCAACTGCGATCTGTCCCCGCGCGAGCCGGACGTCAGCTCGCCCTGGTACACCGAGGCCTTCGGCAAGCAGCTCGGGCCCGGCGAGATCGAACGCCCCGTCGCCTGGGAGGCGCTCACCGACGAGCAGAAACGCTTCCAGGCGGACAAGATGGCCATTCACGCGGCGATGATCGACCGGACCGACCGGGAGATCGGCCGCCTGCTGGAGCAGGTGCGGGCGATGGGGGCCGAGGACGACACGCTGGTGCTGTTCTTCTCCGACAACGGCGCCAGCGCCGAGATCCTCATTCGCGGCGGCGGGCACGACCCGTCGGCGCCGATGGGCTCGGCCGCGACGCACCTGTGCCTGGGGGCGGGCTGGTCCACCCACTGCAACACCCCGTTCCGCCGCCACAAGATCTGGGTCCACGAGGGCGGCGTGTCGACCCCGCTGGTCGCGGCGCTGCCCTCGTGGATGGACAACGCCGCCGCCGGCGGCCTCCGCCACGATGTGGCCCACTGCGTGGACCTGCTGCCGACGATCCTCGACGTCGCCGGCATGGCCCCCGGCGAGATCCCCCTGCCCGCCGGCGCGCCGCCCCTGTCCGGGGTGAGCCTCCGCAGCGCCCTGGAGGGCGGGGCGCCCGTCGGGCGCTCCCACGTGTACTTCAACCATTCCGGCAACCGGGCCCTCCGCGTGGGCGACTGGAAGATCGTCAGCGCCAATCGCTCGCCCAACGGCACGCCCGAGGACCCCTGGGCCCTCTACGACCTGTCCACCGACCGCTGCGAGAGCGTCGACCTGGCCGCGTCCAAGCCGGAGAAGCTCAAGGAAATGGTCGCGCTGTGGCAGCAGTACGAGGACACGTACCGCAAGCAGGGAGACCCGCCGCCGGAGGCCGGGTAGCCTTCATCGCCGCCGCCGCGGCGCCGCCAGTGCCGCAGCGATCGCCAGCAGCGCCGCCGTGGCCGGCTCGGGGACACCGGTCAGGCCGTGCAGCGCCGAGAGGTAGTAGCCGTCGGTGCCGTAGAAGTCCTTCAGGTGCCAGCGGCCGGCGATCGGCTCGACGGGCACGTAGCGGAGCCAGTCGGGCGGGTCGGCCAGGTGCCGGTGATCGTCGGAATCGGTGATCCAGACGCCCGTGTAGCGGTTGGGGTCTGCCGGATCGGTGCTGTAGCCCCACAGGGTGACCACGTGCGGGCCGTAGCCGTCCGTGTTGAACAGGGTCGCGGCGACGGCACGGCCTTCGTGGAGCATGGCGTCGAGGTTGGCCATGGCGCCGCTGGTGCCGCCCTCGAGGCGATAGTAGTCGTCGAAGGTCCTGTCGGGCCAGAACCCGCCGCCGGGGGTATGGACGACGACCGACGTCCAGAGCTGGTCATCGTCGAACCACCACTGCCAGGCGTTGTTGGGCGAGCCGCCGCCGGGCAGCCAGTGCGCCTGAAAATAGGCGAAGATCTCATCGGCGGTGGTCCTCCCGCCGGCGTGGCCCCAGCCGGTCCACGCCAGCACGTTGGCCGCCGCGGCCGCCCAGCACATCTGGTCGTCGTAGGCCGTGGCCGGGCTCTTCTCGGCGTCGCTGATGACGCCGCCCCAATGGTCGGTCAGCAGGTAGCGCATCTCGACCGGGTCGGCCGTCAACGACGCGGCGACCACCAGGATGACGGCCAAACCAGGGACCCACCAGGGCATCACGACCCTCCTCGACGCGGCGGCACAGCGCATGAGCGTAACACGCCAGTATAAACGAGGGCCGCCGAACCGTCAACGGGGATTCCGCCGTCTTGGCGGCGTAAGTTCTTAAAACCACAGAGGGTACGTCTAGGGTTGCGGCGCCGTGATCCAGATGGGCGAGCTCCATGCCATGTTCCTGTCGGCCTGGCGGATGCGGACGGTGTAGGCGTGTCGGCCGCCGGCCAGGGTGAGACGTTCTCGGAGGGTCACCTTGCGGCGGGGTTTCTTCATCGAGGGCCGGAACGTATGAAGAGGCTCCCCGTCGGCGAGCACGTCGATCCGGCGGACCGTTGCGGTGCCGCGACAGCGGATGCGGAAGGTGGCCTCCGTTTGCTCGGTGCGGAGGCTGTCGCCCATGAAGCCCTCGTCGGCCCAGAAGGCCAGTTCGATCCGGTCGCTGGCGCCGAAGCAGCGGCGGCGGCGGAGGGCGTCGAGGATCGCCTCGCGGGTGTTGCCGGCGGCCCACACGCCGGCGAAGGCCCCGCCGGTGGCCAGGTGGTCGCTGGAGGCCACGACGCCCACCGTCAGGCCCATCGCCCAGGCGGCCCGGAACGAGCCTTCCTCGGTCGTGCCGCCGGTTTCGGCGGCCCATGTCGTCGGCGGGGCGGGCGCGCCGGGCGCTTCGAAGCTGCCGCGATAGGGCTGGTAGATCTCCCCGATCGGTCCGACGTCGTCGTCGTGGCCCGCCCACGCATAGCCGAACCGCCGGTCGCCGCCGTGGTGGGGGATCACGACGGCATGGGCGGCGTCCAGCCGCCGGGTCAGGCCCCTTCGGGACCGCGCCTTGGGGATCGCCGGAGCGTCCTGGTCGGTCAGGACGACGAAATGGCCCTCATCGAAGCTCGCCTCGTAGGCGCAGAAGGTCGTGAACACGCCGGGGACGTTATAGGCGTTGGCGAGGGTGAAGCCCTCGGCCTGGGTGTCGGCCGTGGCGAGGTCCCACGTGTGGTCGGTCACGGCCAGGAAGTCCAGCCCCGCCGTCGTCAGGGCGTAGCGGTAGGCGTCCCGGGGCGCCCCCTCGATCCACCAGCGGCAGCCCGACAGGTCGCTGTGGCGGTGCAGGTCCCCCCACAGCAGTTGCGGCGAGGCGTAGGGCTCCTCCAGCCACGTTCGCGGCGTCGCCGCGGGGCCGCCGAATGAGGGGACCCGCATCGAGCGGTACCGCCCGGCCGGCAGCGGCGGCGACGGACCCGTCGCCGGCAGGGCCACGACCCGCCCATGGAAGCGTCCGTCGCGACGGCCGGTGTAGACGGCCAGCATCCCGCCGTGCGGGTCGGGGGTCAGGTGGGCCGGCATGTCGCTGGTGCCCCCGCTGTCGGGCAGGATCAGTGGTTCGCTCCAGCCGTCGGCGCCGCGGACGCTGACGGCGCTGACGAACCCGGTCTCGGGCGCGGCGTCATCGAGGTCGTGAATCTGCCGCCAGGCGAGCCAGATCGCCCCGTCGGCGCCGACGGCGATCCGCGGCGCAGTCCGCACGGGCGACGGCAGGGACCCGGCGATCACGGCGTTGAGGTCCTCGTCGACGTCGGCGATCCCTTCCGGGCCGATGATCGCCGCCTGGAGGTCGCGACGGGCCAGGAGGTAGTTGCCGCGGCTCATCGCCCGCCGGCTGCCCCGCGCGACGCGGTTGCGCCGGCCCCAGTGCGGCTGGGCGCGCTGCCAGACCACCACGCTGCGCTCGGCGTCCAGCGCCGCGAGGGCGGCGCCGGCGACGAGGGTGTCGGCCTTGGCCACGGTGGCCTGGCTTTCGCGGGTCGTCAGGTCCGGCTCGCTGTCCAGTTCCCGCATCCACACGCCGAACGCCCCGTCGATCCAGCCGTCCCAGACGACGCGGACGCCGTCGCCGAACGGGCACAGCGCCGGGGCGAAGCACGGGCCGTCCCCGTCGCTGATCCGCTGGGGAAAGGCCCACTCGCCGCCCTCGAACCAGGTGACGAAGATGTGGTGTTTGCCCGAGGCGGTCGACTGGAACGCGCACCACGGGCGGCCTTTCAGGTCGGTGCACATCGCCGGGGCCACCATGGTCCCGTACGGCGCCGCCAGCGGCCGCGGGGGCGACCAGCGGCCCGCCGGGGCCCGGACGGCATAGTGGAGGGCGGCGCCGGCCCCGGTCGGCTGGGTCCAGACGACCACGAGCGTCCCGTCGCCGGCCGGGACGAGCGCGACGTCGTCGAGGGCGGCGGCGCGGACGGTCAGCCGCAGCGCCGGCCCGTCCGCCGCCGCGCCGACGGTCAGCGTCTGGCCGTGCGGATCGGCGCACAGGCGGGCGAGCACGACGCGGCCGGTCGCGTCGCAGCAGGCCGCCACACGTCGGGCGGCGCCGGCGAAGATGCGGGGCAGGCGGTCCATGATCTCCCATGGGCTGTTCTCCGCGCCACGCCGGGCCGCGGGGAATGGGCTATTGTGGTCAACGGGCCCCGCGCCGCAAGGCCGCGGCGAAGTTTTCCTTCCCCACCCGACATGTTGGGCCGCCCGGGCGGGGGGGATAGGCGGGTTTTGTCAAGAAAAAAGGGTCCTTGACTTCGCCCGGCCGGTCTGCTAGGGTCAGCATTGCGGACGTAACCAGACGGATCGCCGAGCGCACTTTCTTGCGTGCGTTCGCGTTCGCCGGGGCGAGTCAAGTCTTGATCAGATCGTGCAATGGACTGCCCCATCGCTCGTTCATACAGCTGCGCCGGCAGACCGGCGATCCCGCCCGTTCGATTGACGCGTTCGTGTTCGCCGGGTGCGCGGCCCTCGGGTCCGGCGGAATCAGGGGGAAGGGCCCCATGCCACACGCGCCTATAATGTGGCAGGAAGGAGAGACGTGATGAAGCTCCGAGTTCGAATCAGCCGGTGTGAGGACGGCGGCTACATCGCCAGTTGCCCGGCGCTGCCGGGCTGTATCACCCGCGGGAACACCACGGACCAGGCGAGGGAGAACATGCACGAAGCCATTCGCTGCTACATCGCCTCGATCTCCGATTTCGTCCCCGAGAACATCACCGACGAGGTCGTGGTGGAAGTGTGATCCGAGTCGGATGAGCACCCGCACCGATGTGAAGGCGGCCCGGAGGCCGCCTTTTTTCATGGCCGGACGGCCTGCGCTTGCGGCGGGCCAGACGGCCTGTATGCTACGGGGAGGACCTTCGACCAGACACGGGAGCCAACGTGATGACGACCATCTCCGCCCTGGACGCCCTGGACGCCGCCGTCCGCCGCGCGGTCGACCAGGCGACCATCACCGACATCCACACGCACCTGTTTCCGCCCAGCCACGGCGACCTGCTGCTGTGGGGCATCGATGAGCTGCTGACCTACCACTACCTGGTCGCCGAGCTGTTCACCGTCGCCCCGGCGGACCTGACCTACGAGGCCTTCTGGGCCATGGACAAGGCCGCCCAGGCCGACCAGGTGTGGAAACACCTGTTCATCGAGGCCTCGCCGATCAGCGAGGCGCGGCGGGGCGTGCTGACGGTGCTCGAGCGGCTGGGGCTGGACCCGTCCGACCGCGACCTGACGCGGATCCGCCGCTGGTTCGCCGACCAGGACGCCGAGACGTACCTCGAGCGGGTGTTCGAGCTGGCGGGGATCGATTACGCGGTGATGACGAACAACCCCGTCAAGCCCAATGAATTCAAGCACTTCGACGCCGGCGCGCCGGTGCCCGGCCTGCTGCGGACGGCCCTGCGGATCGACGACGTCATCCTGGACTTCGCCGGCTGCCGTCCGGTCATCGCCGCCCAGGGCTGCCAGCCGGGCGACGGGACGACCGAAGGGGCCGCCGCGGCCCTGCGCGGCTGGCTGGGCGGGTGGATCGACCGGATCGACCCGGTCTACATGGCCGCCAGCCTGTCCTACGCGTGGCGCTACCCCGTCGACGACGCCGCGACGCGGATGATCGACCACGTGGTCTGCCCGCTGGCCGCCGAGCGTCAGGTGCCGGTGGCGCTGATGATCGGGGTCAACCGGCAGGTGAACCCGCAGCTCGGCGACGCCGGCGACGCGGTGTCGCCCTGCGACGTCAACAGCATCATCCGCCTGGTCGCCGCCCACCCGGACGTGAAGTTCCTGGTCACCACCCTCTCGCGGGTCGACCAGCACGCCTTGGCGGTCGCCGGACGGAAGTTCCGCAACCTTCACCTGTTCGGCTGCTGGTGGTTCTGCAACAACCCCAGCATCATCAACGAGATCATGCGCCAACGCATCGAGCTGCTCGGCACCAACGTCACCGTCCAGCACAGCGACGCGCGGGTGCTGGACCAACTCGTCTACAAGTGGGCCCACACCCGCCGGATCCTCGCCGACGTCCTGGTCGACAAGTACGCCGACGCCCACCGCACCGGCTGGCGGTTCACCGACGAGGAGATCGCCCGCGACGTCCGGCAGCTTTTCGGCGGCGCGTTCGAGGCGTTCCGGGCGCGGTAGGCCGTGACGCTGTCGACCCCGCACCGCGACGGAAATCCGAAGCACGAAAGACGACAGATCGCATCTCAAGCGGACAAGCAGCAAGCCTGAAAAGAGGCCGAGCCCTGCTGTTTGGTGTTCTTCCATTGTGCCAATCGAAGGGAGTGGCGATGTCCAGAACACTGTCTGTTGTTCTACTGCTCGTTCTCACCGGTTGTCGCCTGCGGGAGCCGGTAGTCGAATCGTCCGCGGAACTCATTCACATTACCGAAGCTATGATGCTTCACCCGCCCTTGGAGCTGGTGCGACTCACTCGCTGGCGCGACGGGGGCAGCCTGGGGTTCGCGTTTGAGGACATCAGGGCAACCCGACTGGAGTTCAGCTTCGATGGCGGCGCTCACTCGCCGACACGTGGCCGCTGGTATCTCGGATCGCTTCACCCAAGCCACGGGGGGGCCATGCTGCTCGAACGTGCGGGGCGGACGGAGCAGGCGCTGCAGCAGGTCCTCCGCCATTGGGTTACGCAGCATTTCACTCCGGACGAACTTGCTCAACTGACAGCGCAGAACTGGGCTGCTCGACCAGGTGAAGACCGACTGAAAAGCGATGTGGCGCTGGTCGTCGCTTTGTTGGAAAGGGCCGCCAAACCTGCGGCGACCAAGGAGCAGTAACGCCCGTGCGCGGGACAGGGCGCTGCGCTCGGGACTCGGCGCATACCGACGACGCGCGGGGCCAGAGCGCCCCCCCCGCGCGCCTTGGTTGTCTCCTGTCGCCCCGCTTGGCAGCGCGCCCGGACATCTCGAACAGTGCAGGATTTGCTCAATGTAAGTCCAGGTATCAACAAAGGTCAAAAAAGGTACCCGGTACCTTTAAGTCAAAAGAGGTACCGGGAACCTTTAGGTGGCCTCGGCGTATATCGACGACGCGAAGGGCCGGAGTGTGTCTTGTGCCTTTGGGTGCCCCTGCAGCCCCCTTCGCAGCGCGCCTGGACATCCCCAAGTGTGCAGGAGTTGCTCAATGTAAGTCTAGTATCAGAAAAGGCCAGAAAAAGGTACCCGGAACCTTTACAGGCCCCCGGAACCTTTACAATCGCCTGGAACGTTTCTATTCCCAGAGGCCATAGATCTGGCTGGACAACAGTCACAATCGCCTTCGACGACAGTCGAATCACCTTGGAACGTCAGTGCTGGCCGTGGAGCACCCGTTCACTTCCTTTGGCATCGCCCAATACTTGTGTCGCAATGGGCACGGCAGCTTTGCCGCGGTCTGTCAGACGGGGTGTGATGTCGACGACGGGTCGGTTGTGGCCTGTTCGGGGGGGGATGGAGGCTACGTCTTTGCGCGGGCTTTCTTGGGCCGTCCGCGGGCGCGGAGGGTGGAGTCGAGGCCGTGACGGCGGGCGAAGGCGACGGTCCAGGTGTCACTGCCGTAGGGGCGTCCGCGAGCGATGCACTTGCGAAGGTCGTTCAGTTCGGCCTCGGTCTGCGGCTGGTTGACAAGGGTGGTCCAGTCGTCCGGCAGGCCGCCGGGAACGGCTGTGAGCCAGCCGGAGCGAGTCGGTTCGCCATGGAGGCGCCGCCAGGCGCTGCTCCATTGCCACGTGGTCGCATCGTCCACGAGGCCCGCCCGAAGGGGGTTGCGCTCGACATAGCGCAGGACCGACAACAGCGGATCGGCCCCCTGCAGCACGCCGCGTGCCCGTTGAGCCGCCGTCAGGCGCCGCCGCTGGACCGGGATGCTTTTGTAGCGGCCCTGGTAGACATGCCCTGTGCCGGTGGTGCCCCGGAAAGCCCGCCACCGATGCGAGTGCGTGACCGCCAGCCACTGGATGAACCTCGAGATGTCGCCGTCCTCTCGCGGCCAGAGGACCAAGTGCCAGTGATTGGGCATGATGCAGTATCCTAGCGTCCGCATTGCCACCCGCTGGTGGGCGGCGATGAGGATGTCCTCGAATGCCAGGTAATCCTGCTCCGTCGCGAATAGCTCCATCCGCTCGTTGGCGCGATTGAGTACGTGATAGATCATCCCCCCACGCGTAATGCGCGGTACCCGTGGCATAACCCCAGCACGCTACGCCATGCGCACCATTGCGTCAACAAAAAAGGTTCCCGGTACCTTTATTTGCCTTCATTTCGTGTGTCCTGGTTTCGTACGCGGCAAGGTTAGTGTTTGTAAACACTGGTATTGCAGCGAAAACAGCAATTCGAATGGCCCGCCGGGCCATCTGCGTTGGCCGGCAGTGGTGCAGCGCAAATAAAGGTACCCGGTACCTTTGTTTGGCGTACCTTTGTTTGGCCTTTGTGTGTGCCTCCGGCACCGTTATGTGCCGCTGTGGGTGCCTTGTTGCCTTCGTCGCCGGTAGTAGCTTGTCGCGTTCGGCCGCTTTGCTCGGGCCGCACGGAGCAGGATGGGTTTGTTCCTGCGGGATGTGTTTGGGATGTCGCGCGGCTTGGCGGGAGCGTGAAGAGGGGCGGATTTGGCGCTTGTTCTGTGGGGCCTGACCCTGCAAGCTACGGAGGCCGTCGCCAAGCGGTTCGCCGTGAGAGAATTCGCCGGCGGGGCTGAATGAGAACAGGAGAAGAACTATGGATCGCCGGCAGTTCAAGGCGCCGTCGGCCGCGTATCGCGGCGTGACGTTGTGGATGCTCAACGACAAGCTGGAGACCGAGCAGGTCGTCGAGCAACTGGAAAGCTTCCACCGCGCCGGCTGGGGCGCCGTGATCGGCCGGACGTTCAACGGGCTGCTCACCCGGTACCTCTCGGACGAGTGGATGGCGATGACCGACGCGATCGTCGCCCGCGCCGCCGAGTTGGGCCTGCGGGTGTGGCTGCAGGCGGCGTACATGCCCAGCGGGGTGCCCGACCTCGACCCCGCCCTGCAGTACAAGGGCCTGACCGCCCGGGCGGCCGACGCCGACGTCGAGGACGGCGCCGAGGTGCTCGCCCGCGACGAGCAGTACGCCTACTGCAAAGTGGCCCAGCCGACCGTCCTGGACCTGCTCAACGGGCCCGCGGTCACCGATTACCTCAACAGCGCCTATCGCGACGTGTGGTACGAACGCTTCGGCGAGCAGTTCGGCAAGACGATCGAGGCCGTCTGGGTCGATGAGCCGCACTTCCGCCCGAAACTGCTGCCCTGGTCCGACCACATCGAGCAGCGTTTCGCCGAGCAGTGGGGCTACGCGATCACCGATCACCTGCCGTCGCTGTTTCGCCCGGTCGGCGACTACTACCGGGTCCGCCACCACTACTGGCGGACGGCGGTGGGGATGTTCATGGCGGCGTACTTCACGCACGTCGGCCGGTGGTGCGACGAGCACCACATCAAGTTCGCCGGCCACCTGATGGGCGAGGACACGCTCAACAACCAGATCGCCTGGACCGGCGCGACGATGCCGGCGTACGAACACATGCAACTGCCGGGCATCGACCACCTGACGATGAGCCTCCGCTGGCCGACCGGCAAGAAATTCCTCCTGACACCCAAGCAGGCCACCAGCGTCGCCGACCAGATGGGCAAGCGGGAGATGCTCGCGGAGATGTACGCCGTCAGCTCGCACCGGATCACCTTCGCCGAGCGCAAGCGGATCGCCGAGTGGCTGATGGTGCTCGGGGTCAACTACCGCTGCCTGCACGGGTCGTTCTACTCGATGCGCGGCCGCCGCAAGCGGATCTACGTGCCGCACCTGTCCTACCAGCAGCCCTGGTGGGCGGACAACCGGCCGCTGGCCGACTACTTCGCCCGCCTGTCCTACATCCTGCGGCAGGGCCGCCCGCGGGTCGACGTGCTGGTGGTCCACCCGGTGGAGTCGGCCTTCTGCCTGCACGACCCGACGCTCATGGACCGCCCGCACGACCGCGAGCACGAGCCCGAGGACATCCGGCGGCGCGACGACGAGCTGGTCGCCCTGTGCGACAACCTGCTGGGGGCCCAGCGGGATTTCCACTTCGGCGACGAGACGCTCATGGCCGCCTACGGCGACGTGGCCGACGCCCGCCTGCGCGTCGGCGAGATGGCCTACAAGGCCGTCATCCTGCCGTCGATGATCACGATCCGCCGGACGACGCTGGAACTGCTCAACCGCTTCGCCGCCGCCGGCGGGACGATCCTTCTGGCCGGCGAACTGCCCGGCCGCATCGACGGCGTCGAGGCCGGCGACGACGCGGCCCTCGGCGAGCTGCGCCGGTCCGTCCGCCTCGTCGCCGACGAGCGCGAGGCCCTCGCGGCGGCCCTGGACGACGCGGCCGCACCGCCGGTCCGGCTCGACGCCGCCAACGCCGAGGGCGTGTGGGTGCAGACGCGGCAGGTCGACGACCAGCGGGTGTACTTCATCGTGAACACCAATCCGGATGCCGGCGTGGACGGCACACTGCACCTGGGCGGCCGCGGCCGCCTGGCCGCGTGGAACCTGCGGACCGGCGAGGTGGACCCCTGCCCGCAGTCGCCCGACGCCGACGGCGTCCGCACGCCGCTGTCGCTGCCGCCGCTGGGCTCGTCGCTGCTGGTGCTCGATGCCGCCGCGGCGCCCGAGGCGGTTGCCGCCGTCACGCGTCGAGAGGTCGCCCGGGTGGAGCTCGCCGAGCGGATGGCCGTCCGCCTCGACCGGCCGAACGCCCTGACGCTGGATGTCTGCCGCCTGCGGCGCGGCGACGGGGCGTGGTCCGAGCCGCGGCCGATCATCGCGCACCAGCGGCTGCTGACCGAGGATGACTATCGCGGCCCGATCACGCTGCGGTTCACCTTCGAAGTTCGTGCCGTCCCCGATACGTTGTGGGCGGTGGTCGAGGACGCCGAGCGCTACGCGATGACGATCAACGGCCGCCCCGTGGCCCGCACGGGCGACGATTTCTACATCGATCGGTCCTTCCACCCGGTCGACATCGCCGCCGGCGTGAGCGAGGGGGCCAACACGCTGGAGCTGTCGATCGACTTCCGCCCGGTGCCCCAGGCGAGCTTCGC